>CAKPXW010000009.1 GCA_934202505.1 uncultured Bacilli bacterium
GAATAAGTGCCTTCACCAAGATATGATAAATCATCTTGATTAACACGATTTGCCCATTGCTGTAAACGAATATCTAATTTTTTAGCAAAGTCATTTTCACTACCATCTACATTTCCTAAATATTCATCAATAAACTTTCCATTTTTGGCATCTAATGAAATGTTATAAAAAGTAATAGAACTATCAGTATAATTATCAAGGTATTTATTTATGTATGGATACATTGCATGACAATGACTACAAGATGTTTGAGTAAATATTGCAATTATTTTTTCATTTTCTTGCATATTATAAATACTATCTACAAATGTTTTATAATTAATTGTTTTAATATTTTTAGATGTTAGTTTTGTAGAACTTGAACAACTAGTAAGTAGTAAAATAGATAAGATTAAGTATTTCTTTTTCATAATAGTAAAAAAAGCACAAAAGTGCTTTTTATTTTGTTTTGTATGGAAGATCAAAGGCATCGTTAGCTGCATTCCATTCAACACTAAGTGTTTTAATTTGGGCAGCAGTTGGAAATTCCATATATGATTTGAATGATGAATAAACTCTATCACCATTGCTATCTTTCGATACTGTAGCATCAAATGTATTTGAAACTTTAACTTCAATGCCACCAACATACCAAATAATTAATGGAGTTGATAAATATTGATAGAAACCTTCAGATACTTCTGTTAATGAGCCATATTGAGTTTGTTCATTGGAAACAGCATTTAACATTGAATGCCATTCAACAAGACGGTTATCTAATTGTTTAGCATAATCATCAGATTTACCAGTATAGTTGCCTAAAGTTTTATCTTTATAGTATGTAGCGTTATTTTTAGTTTTAGTTGTTAGGTTTACACTATAAATTTCAAAGTCTCTAGTTTTCTTTGTGGCCTTTAAGTAATCATTCATAATTGGATAAAGTTGAGGACAAACTTCACAATTTTTTTGTGTGAATACAAAAATATATTTGTCATCATCTTTTGAATCATTTACTTTTTCAACATATTCTTGGTAAGTAATAGTTTTCATATTACTACTTGTAGTAATAGATGTCCAAAGCTTTGAAATACCATTTTTAATAGGACTTAATAAAAATAAAACTAAGAAAATAACCACAACAATTAACAATGGTTGAATCCATGCGGTATTTCTAACATAATCTCTAATTTTTTTGAAGAATTTTTTCATGCAAAAGCCTCCTAAATTCATATTCTTAATATGCTTAATTATCATATCACAAAAGTACATAAGATTTCAACAATATTTTTTTATTTATGTTTTTTTATAAATTTAATTCATTAAATTTAATGTTAATTTAGAGTATTTATATTGATAAATTAGAAAATAATGGTTTATAATTTGTATAAAATGGAGGGATGATAATGGAAAAAAGGAGTGTTTATTATGAGTTTTTGCTTAAATGCATCTTTTTCTTTATTTCTTTTATAATGGCCATTTTTACAATATTAAATGTTATTAAAATCGCTCCGTTATTAAAAGCTTATTCTATTAGTAATGAAAATCTTTATTCATTGTTTTTTAAAACAGATGTCGGACATATATTTACACATATGGTAGTGTTTGAAGATAGTAATTTTTTTACAATGCTAAATGAAGCATTAAGGGCATTAATTGTTTCGTTAAAATGGATAGATATTGCTTTTTTATTATTGTTTGGAATTTTATTAATTGCAGCATTTATCTATCCAAAATGGAAGTTAATAAATTCTTATTTAAAATTAAGCTCTTTTTTAATTACCACTTATCTATTACGTTACATTTCCTTTGCTTTCTGTGTTTTATACTTTTTAAAAGATAGTGTGATTGGACTTACAAATGGCATTTTCTTTGGAACAATTTTTTATTTATTATTTTGTGTAGGAATGATCTTCATTATGAGTTTGTTTATGATAAAATTTATTTTCAATGTATATTTTGATGTTAAAAATATAATGTCTTTAGAATAAATATTGCATTCGTTGAATAAAATTGCTAAAATAATACATATTGTATTGGAGAGTGATTGTTTTTTATGGTTGATCTGACGCGGGTGTTATTGATTGTTGCTTTATTGTTATTTAGCGCATTTTTTTCAATGACCGAAAGTGCTCTTTCTTTTTCAAGCCAAATAAAATTAAAGGTTAAAGCTGATGAAGGTTCTAAAAGTGCCAAAAAGGTTTTAAAAATATTAAATAAGTTTGATGATACGATTGTTACGATTTTAATTGGTAACAACATTGTAAATATTCTTATTTCTGTTTTTACAACAATGATTACTTTTAGTATTTTTAAAGATATATATCCTACAAATGCTGATGAATATAGTGCTATTGTTTCAACAATTGTGGCTACGATTGTTGTTTTTATCTTTGGCGAAGTTTTACCAAAAACCATTGCGCAAGCAAGACCTGAAAAAATAGCACAAATTCTAGCATATCCAATAACAATTTTTGGATATATTATTTTCCCTGTAACTTTTATATTTAGATTTATCGTACGATTTGGTAGAAAAATATTTAAAACCAAATCGAATGACAATCTTTTATCAGAAGAAGATTTAAAAGATATAGTTGATAATATTGAGCAAGAGGGACAAATTGATGAAGATGAAAATGAAATAATCCAATCAGCCGTAGATTTTGATGATTTGAAAGTAAAAGAAGTAATGTGTCAAAAAGAAAATATTTGTGCATATGATTTAGATCTTAATTATAATGAAGAACAATTAATAGATTTTATTGTAGACAATAATTATTCAAGAATTCCTGTTTATAGAAAAAATATA
Organism: uncultured Bacilli bacterium; assembly: GCA_934202505.1. Taxonomy (GTDB): domain Bacteria; phylum Bacillota_I; class Bacilli_A; order RFN20; family CAG-631; genus CAKPXW01. Next base: position 2,786 of record CAKPXW010000009.1, read on the forward strand.
AATAATATTATAGGAATTTTACATACAAGAGTGTTGCTTAAAGCCTTAATGAATAAACAGCCTTATGATATTGAAAAATTACTTGTTCCACCACTTATTGTACGTCCAAATATGCATCTTGATACAATATTTGAAGAATTTAAAAAAAAGAAGACGCATATAGCCATTGTTATAAATAAAGACAATGAAACCTTGGGACTAGTTACAATGGAAGATGTTTTGGAAGAACTAGTTGGTGATATTGACGAAAGCAATGAAGGAGGTAGCGAAAATGAATAAAACTATCTCTATAATAATATTAATTATTTGTATCATAATGTCAGCTTTTTGTTCAGCAAGTGAAATGGTTTATGCCAAAGTAAATAAGTTAAGATTAAAACGAGCAATTGAAAATAAAGAGAAAAATGCAAAATTAGCTTTAATGCTTTCTGAACAATATAGCTCAACGCTTACTGCAATATTAATAACTAATAATTTAGCTAATATTGCTGCCTCATCTGTTGCTACAATTCTTTTCGTTAATCAATTAAATTTAAAAAATGGTGAATTAATAGCAACAATTACTATGACCTTATTAATATTGATATTTGGAGAAATAATTCCTAAATCATTTGCTTCAACATTCAATTATACTTTAAGTAAAATTTTTGCTTGGCCAATGAAAATATTAAGAATAATTTTTGCTCCATTTGTCTTTGGATTAACAAAACTACTTAATTTTATTGTAAAAAAATTATCGAAAAAAGAAGATCAAAAAATAACAGATGATGAATTAATAACAATGGTTGATACATTAGAAGAAAATGGCATGATTAACGAAGATACTCAAGAATTAATAACTAATGCTATTGATTTTATCGATGTTGAAGCTATTGAAATTATGGTTCATAGAATGGACGTATTTGCTTTTAATATTAACGATAATATCGAAGAATTATTAAATAATCCTGATTTATTAAATTATTCAAGAATACCAGTATATGATGAAACATTTGATGAAATTGTAGGTATACTAAATACTAAACAATTAATCAAATTACATTTAAATAAAGATTCATTTGTACTTAAAGATATTTTAACTGAACCATTATATGTTTTTAAAACACAAGCTATTTCTGATATTTTACAAAAGTTTAAAACTAAACATATTCATATGGCTATTGTCAAAGATGAATATGGTGGAAATGCTGGAATACTTACTCTTGAAGATATTCTAGAAGAATTAGTTGGGGATATTTTAGATGAAAAAGATAAAGAAGAAATGGAAGAATACCATAAAGTAAATAAAGATAAATTTACAGTTGATGGTGAAATGAATGTGTATGATTTCTTTGATTTAATTCATTATGATTATGAAGATGATAATTATGATGGAAGTTATACAACAGTAAGTGGTTGGATTACAGGAATGCTTGAAAAATTCCCAGAAGAGGATGATTCTTTTGATTTTGAAGGATATAGAATATCAGTAATGCGAGCAGATGACTTTACTGTTGAAAGAGCAAGCATTGAAAAGATAGAACCAGAAGAAAAAGAAAATAAAGATGAATAATAAAAAAGTTCTTACATATTTGGTAAGAACTTTTTACTTATAAATCAATTAATAAGATATATTATATATATTAGTAGATTTAACAAAAAAAGTAATACTAATATTTTCTTCATTTTTAGTTACTAAATGAATAAATAATCCATTTTTTACAAAGATAAAAGTTTGTGTATCTTCAATTATAGGAGCATAACTTAAAGAATCAAATCCCATACTTAAAAATTTATTAGAAATTCTATCAGTAGAATCTTTTAGTGTTAAACCATTAAAATAAAAGTCTTTATCTTCAATTTCTATTTTTGTAATACACATTTTATAAGAAAATGAACAATCAGGAAAAGCATAGGATGTATAGATAACTTTATCATTATCCTTTAAATAAAAATTAAAAATACCAAATCCTGGATTATATTGATATTTGTCTTTATCAATTTCTGAAGGATTAATTTCTTGTAAAAACGAATAATCGCTATCCAATTTAATTAAAGAAGAAGTTTTTTCTAAATTTTTCATATATGTATCAAATGGTACATAATCATCAATATTGCTTACAAACCTATTTTCATCTTTAAAAATATAATGATTAGTTTCTAAATTGATTTGGATATTATAATTTTCATTTTCAATTACTATATAAGCAGGTCCACCACAACAAGGATCAATTTGATAAAAATTAAAAGAAAAATTTCCGTATTTTTTATCTATCTCTAATGGTTTATTATTTTGATATAAATTACATATTGCCTTAAAATCTTTTAATAAAACCGCTTTTTTATAAGAATATGAACTTAATTTATCATCGTAGATGATGCAATCATAATATAAGTTTACTTTGTCATCTTTTATAATATAATCATATCTTTCATTAGTAGATGTATATTTAAAGAACTCACTATTTTCTTGCTTTTGAATATTTATAGTATAATTTTCATCACTTTTTTGATTTTTATTGGTGTATTCTATAGTAAGAAAATAATCATTGTTGAATGCGTTATTATTAATGTTATTTAAGTCATTCAAATAATTATTTAATTTATCATCATCTGTTAAAGACGGAGTAGGATTATTTAGTTTTGATTCATCAAAATCAATAGCATATAAAGCATCTAAAGTAAAAGAAGATTTTTCTTTAGATATAGTTCCCATAAATTTTAATCCATCATATAACTTGTCTATAGAATAGTAATTATTTGGCTCTACAACATAATTGTCAGGTAGAATATATCTATGATTATCATTTGATAAAATATCATAACCACCACCTGGAACAGGCACTACTTCCAAAGATACTTTATCAGCAGGAAGTACTTCTACTTTTTCAATTTTTCCATCTAAGACAACTACTCCAGGATAGATATCTTTAATCATCATCGTTCCAGTATAATATACAGTTACAATATCGCCAGCATATAGATTTTCGATACCATAGTCTTTTATATCAAAAAATAGATTTGAATATCCAAATAATAGAGTTGTATGATCTTTAATATGTTGACCATAATCAATATTTATTGTTTGAGTAGTTTTATGTAAATTAGTTAAATCGATAGAACTATTGGAGTCTTGTTTACTAGAAACAGATAAACTAGTAGAATCGCTTAAAGAAGCCTTATCTTGTGATTGCATATTACAAGAAGATAATGCTAATAATAAAAAACAACTTAATAATTTCCTTTTCATATTTATTACCTCTTTCATATATTAAGATGAAATAATTAATGATTTTTTTAAAATAAATAAAAAAGTTATAAAATTTTAATTTATAACTTTTATAAAAACGTTAACTTAACCACCATTTGATTAACAACATTGCAAGAAACATTCCTAAAAGTCCAACTATTAAAACTGGCAAAGCAGCTTTATATCCAGCAATGATTAATTGCTTTTTTTCTTCTTTAGAAACATCATAAACTTTTTTACGATTTTTTTCTTGGGAATTTAGTCGATGAGGCATGCCATCAATATCCATATTAGCTATTGTTCTACCATCATCTTTAAATTCATCTTTCTTCTTTTTCATTAATTATTCTCACTGTTTTCCTTTTCATTATGTAAAGAAGTATCATATAAATGGCATTTTACATAATGAGATGGAGAATATTCAATATATTCTGGTTCGACAGATTTACAAACTTCCATACATTTATTACATCTAGTGTGGAATTTGCATCCTTTTGGAGGATTAGTAGGAGAAGGAATATCTCCTTTTAAAATAACACGATTCATTTTTACTCTAGGATCTGCAATAGGAACTGCAGAGAATAAAGCTTCAGTATAAGGATGTAATGGCTTAGCAAAGATATCTTCTTTACTTCCTTTTTCTACCATATCTCCAAGATACATTACCCCAATCTCATCAGATGCATATTTAACAACAGATATATCATGAGTTATAAATAAATATGTAAATCCTTCTTTTTCTTGAAGTTTCTTTAATAAATTAATAATTTGTGCTTGAATAGATACATCAAGAGCTGATACAGGTTCATCTAGAATGATTAACTCTGGTTTAACAGCTAAAGCACGAGCAATACAAATTCTTTGCCTTTGACCACCAGAAAATTCATGTGGATAACGATCATAGAAATGAGGTTGTAAACCACAATCTTTCATAACTTTTAAAACATAGTCTTTTACTTCAGCTTTTGGAACTATATTGTGAATTCTAACTGGTTGAGCAATGATTTCTCCTACAGGAAGACGAGGTGGTAATGATGAATAAGGGTCTTGGAATACATATTGTATTCTTGTACGGAATTTATTCATTTCTTTTGAAGATAGATTTGTAATATCATTACCATCAAAAATAACTTTTCCACCTTGAATATCATATAAACGTAGAATTGTTCTTCCAAGAGTAGTTTTTCCACATCCTGATTCACCAACAATTCCCATTGTTTTTCCTTTATCCAAAGTAAACGAAACATTTTCAACAGCATGTAGCCATTTAATAGGCTTTCCAAAAAAGTTTGTTGCTACAGGAAAATATTTTTTCAAATGGGAAACAACTAAAAGGTGATTAGTATCAATAACTTCATTATTTTCATTTATATCTTCTTTTTTAGTAGTATCTTTTTTTACAATTACTTTTTTTGAAGAAGATTCTTTTAAATTTTCCTTTTCCATATTAGTTCTCCTTCTTATTTGCTAAATAGCAAGATACAAAATGAGTTGGTGAAACTTGAACCATGTCAGGATAGTTTCCTTCACATTGTTTAATACATTTGTTACAACGATTTTTAAAATAACAAGTAGTTGGCATATTAATAGGATTTGGAACATTACCTGGAATTGAAAATAAAGGTTCATTGCTATTTCCATCAATACGTGGCTTTGCTTTTTGAAGGCCTTGAGTATATGGATGAATAGGATGTTCAAATATTTCAAGAGCTGTTCCTTTTTCTATAATTTTACCAGCATACATTACAATAACATAGTCTGCCATTTCAGCAATTACTCCAAGGTCGTGAGTAATTAACATAATAGAAGCACCAGTTTTCTTTTGAATATTTCTTAATAAATCAAGAATTTGTGCTTGAATTGTAACATCAAGAGCTGTAGTTGGCTCATCAGCAATAATTAATTTTGGATTTGCAGCTAAAGCCATAGCTATCATAACTCTTTGACGCATACCACCTGATAATTCATGTGGATATTTTTTATATACAAGTTCTGGATCTGGAATACCTACTAATTGAAGCATTTCAATAGATTTTGCTTTAGCAGATGCTTTATCTGCATGATTATGTAAAAATGATACTTCATCTAATTGATTACCAATAGTAAATACAGGATTTAAAGAAGTCATTGGTTCTTGGAAAATCATTGTAATGTCTTTTCCTCTAATTTTATACATTTCTTTTAATGGCATTTTTGCTATATCATAAGTGATTTCTTCTTGTTCAAAAAGTAAGAAACCATTTTCATCTTTTGCTTGAATTGGTTTACCTTTTTCATCAACTTCTTTAGTATAAATAGGTATTTTTTTGCCTTTTTCATCAAGTTTATCAATTCTTGTTTTAAATCTAATAGAGCCATCAACAATTTGACCTGATGGGCCTTGAATTAATCTCATTAAAGACAATGAAGAAACAGATTTTCCACAACCGGATTCACCAACAATACCAACAATACTATTTTTTTGAACTTCATAAGTAACACCATTAACAGCTTTTACTACACCATTATCAGTATAAAAATACGTATGAAGATTTTCAAATTCAACCACATTATTATCATCTTTCATAGTAGTAATGTAGTCATCTTTAGTATATGATTTATTTCTTTTTTCAAGAGTTTTTATTTGGCTATTATTGCTTTTAATAATTGCCTTTATTTCTTTATTGCTAATATATGCCATAGTTATTACCTCTTTCCTTTTGGATCGAAGGCATCACGTAAGCCATCACCAATAAAGTTAAATCCAAGAACTGCTAAAACAACACAAATACCAGCAGGAACCCATAATAATGGATAATTTTCAAGATAAATAATATTATTTGCTGCAGAAATCATTGTACCCCATGCAGCATAAGGTTGTTGAACGCCTAGACCCAAGTATGAAAGTGTTGATTCATAAAGAATAACGCTACCTAAACCTAGTGTTGCACTAACAATTAATTGTGGTAAGACATTTGGAATTAATTGTCCAAATATTTTTTTAGAAGTAGGATAACCCATAACTTCTGAAGCTACCATATATTCTTGCTCACGTAAATATAATATTTGACCACGAACCATTCTTGCAGTTCCTGACCAACCAAATATTGTAATGATAAACATTAAATAATAAATACGATTAGATCCAGAAATTCCAAGGGAATCTAATACAGCAGAAGAAATAAGTAGAATTGGTAATGTAGGGATGCAGTTAAAAATATCAACTAAACGCATAATGACTTGGTCAACCCATTTGCCAAAATAGCCAGCTAAACCACCCATAATTACGCCAATAAACATTTCCATAAATACTACAATAAAACCAATAGCAAGAGAAATTCTTCCGCCATACATTAATCTTGTAAAAATATCAAATCCATTTTCATCAGTTCCCAACCAATGAGTAGATGAAATTCCAGAACATTTATTTAATGGATTTAAATATTCATAGACATCATAAGCAGTATATGTTTTATCGCCAACTTTATAATCAAAAGACTTTTGAATAATTTCTGTTACACCACTATAATCTGTTTCTGTTTCGCCCCAAGCTCTAATTAAATTAAGATGGTTTTGTCCAAGTAATTTTAAGATTACTGGTCCAAGATAGGAAAAGGCAAACAAAGCAATAATAATTATTAGTCCTACAAGAGATAGTTTTGAACGGAAAAATCTTCTTAAAACCATTCTTGAAGGAGATATAATTTTAGCATTAGAAATATCTTCTGTCATAACTTCTAATTCTTCATCAGCATTATTATTATCAACAATTTTATCTTCTTCTAAGGCAATTTCTTTTTCCTTAGCTTCTTTAGCTTTTTCTTCAATAGTGTTTATTTCATCTTGGATAATAGGCTCATGTAATTTTTCTTCTTCCATTAAATTCACCTACTTTCCAATTTTTACTCTAGGGTCAACAACTGCATACATTAAATCAGATAATAAAGTTCCAATAATTGTTAATATAGCTAAAAACATATTGTATCCCATAATAAATGGAATATCTCCATTATTTAAAGCTTTATAAGCAATATTACCAATACCTTCAATTCCAAATACTTGTTCAACAATCATAGCACCACCAAATAAAGATGGAAGAATACCAGCAAATATTGTAACAAGAGGAATCATTGTATTTCTAAATGCATGTTTGTAAATAACCTTTTTTTCAGGAAGTCCTTTAGCTCTTGCCGTTCTAATGTAGTCAGCATTTAATACTTCTAGAGTGTTAGTTCTAGTATAACGCATCATACCACCAATTGATAATACAACTAATACAACCATAGGAAGAATTAGGTGCTTCAATCTCATAAAGAAATAAGCAGTTTTTCCTACTTGGTCTACAGTTACACTAGCATCAACTTGTCCTGTAACAGGAAGCCATCCTAAATCAACAGCAAAGACTTTTATTAATAAATCAGCAAAGAAAAATGAAGGGAAAGCAATACCAATCATGGCAAGAATTGTAACTAAATAATCTTGGAAAGAATATTGCTTTACCGCACTTGATACACCTAAAGGTATGGAAATTAAAAATTCAAATACTAACGCTACTGCAGCAATGCCAAAAGAAATCCACATATATTCTCCGATTACAGAAGCAACAGGTCTTGAATATACAAAAGATTCGCCAAGATTACCTCTTAAGGCATTTTTTAACCAGCCAAAATAGCCATTTATTATTCCAGTAAATGAATTATCATATAATCCATATATTTTAAGCATTGCATCTATGTCTTCTTGTTTAACAGTACCTTGATTTAATAAAGGAAGCATTTTTTGTTGAACATAATTAGTTGGCATTAAACGAACTAATGTATAAATAATTATAGAAACCCCAAATAAAATCAAAATAGAGAGAAGAAGACGCTTCACGATGTATTTAAACATGTTTACACCACACCTTCTTTATAAATAAAATTAAAATTATTTTGTAACTAAACTTAAATTCCAAATTTGATTAATAGGACCATTGTATGGAGAAATTTCATCTTTAGGAGTCATAGTAGTTGTGTCAATATATGAAGAATTATAAGCAAATAAGTCTTCTCTTTGATAAGTAGGAAGTTCAACAGCAAGTTGCATTACTAAATCAAGACATTCAGTATAAATTCCAATTCTTTCTTGTTGATTTAAGGTTTCTCTTCCTTCTTCAATTTTTGTAGAAAGTAAATCAATTATATTTTGTTCATAGGCATATGTTTTTCCAGTAGTATCAGCTTTAATTTTATCATAACCCCAGTTTAAAGTTGAAGTTGCTGTAGAATCTTTATGGTATGTTTGATACATATCAGGATCAATTGTAGTAGACCATGCAGCAGCCCATACTGTTAAAGCACCTGAAGCTAATTTTTGTAAAGCTTGAATATCTGGTCCAACTTCAACATCAACACCAATACCTTTTAAAATTTCTTGTGATTTGTAGAATGTTTGAGCAGCAGGGTGGTCAGCTGATTCACCAGCTAAAGTAAATTTGATTTTTAATTGTTTACCACTACTATCAACCATTGCACCTTTTGAATTACGAGTGTATCCTGCTTGTTTGAATAATTTTTCTGCTGATTGTCCAGTAGAATCATATTCATAGTAAGGAGCAAGATCGTTACCTTCACTATCTTTTTCAGGATATGCCCAAGAAACTTTAGACATTGGACGATAAATAATTTCTGAAGTTCCAGGATAGTATGATAAAGTTAGACTAGTGTCCATTGTAGTCATAATTGCACGACGAGCATAAACAGAAGGAATATATTTAGCATTGATACCAATATAACCATAACCTAATGTTTTAGCTTTAGAATAACTTAAATCTTTATTTTGTTCGATTTGATTAATAATTTCAGTTTTTGCTGAAGGTTCACAATAATGAACAGCTCCAGTTTCAAGAGCACTTAACATATTGTTTTGTGTAATAACTTGATAACGCATATATTTAATTTTTGGTTTTCCCATTAAGAAATAGTCATTTCTTACATAATAAGCAACTTTATCTTTAAAGAATTCTTTTGAATTAGTGCAATTATCACTTCTTTTATTATCAGAAGCTTTATAAGCACCAGCACCAACTGGTAAGCCAATCTTTTCAGGATCTTTAATTACTTGCTTTTGGAAAGTAGAAGATGAGTATTCAACTCCAAAATGATCAGTATAATCAAATGCTTTAATTTGTTCTGCATTTGAATAGTAATACATTGGTGCTACTGAGAAAGAGAAGTTCCAAATAGCTTTAGGGTCAACACCATTAATAGTGATTGAGAACATTTCATATCCATTTTCTGATCCTTCAACTTTTTTGCCTTCTGAATCATAACGGGCATATTTATAAGATTTGCCATTAACATCATGGTCTTCAGTGATTACTTTAATACCAGAAATATTTTTATATTTAATTTTTGTTGTAGCAAAATATCTTTCTTGTGCTTCAGCAATAAATTCATTTAGAATAGTTGGAGCAGTATATGACCAATATTTTACAATTGTTTCAAATTCAGCAGGAAATTTAGCTTCATATACTAAATCGATAGCTTCTTGTTGAGTCTTAGGTAATTCATCTTCATCAATTACATAAGTGATTTTTTCAGGATCGCCATCATCTTTTTCAAGATCAATAATAATAAATCCTTCTGTATAAAGAAATGATTTAATATTATCAAATCCATATTCTTTTTCATATTGACCTACAGAATTTGTAAAGTCAGTCTTTAATTCATCTTTGAAAGTATCACTTATAAGTTCAAAGTCAGAAACAAATTTATCCGCATAAGGATAATTGCCATTATTTTGATATTTAGAAGCTTTAGCAGTTAATTGGTTAACATAATCTTGATAAGAATATGCCATTCCAGGGGCCTTTTCTTCATTGATTTCATCTAATACTTGAATTAAGGCATCAACTCTTTCATTTGCTTCTTCAGTAAATTTCTTTTGGAAAGCATCTTGAGCAGCTTCACTATCTTGTTGAGTTCTATAAGCTTTAAGACCAACGATGTCTGTAGAATACATAGTTGAAGATCCAGTATATGAAGGATCAAGATATTCATACATATTAAATAGAACATCTTTTAAAGTTAAATATGAACCATCGCTAAATCTTACTTTAGATGTAGGATTTTTCAATACAAATGTATATGTTGTTTTGTCAGTTGCTTCATCATATACTTGTTCATAATCTTTTACAACTACTGGTTGATCATCACCATATGCGATTTTTGCATTTTTATCAGTTGTAAACATGGAAATTTGAGTCATACCTATGATAGATGCATCATTTCCAGATGAATAATAGAATGGATTGAATACACCATCAACATCTTGAATTGCAAAAATTAAAGCATCATTTTCATTATCATAAGTTTTTTTGCTTCCAGCATCACTGCCATTATCACTAGTTTTATCTTTACCACAAGATGTCATAGCTAATGATAAAATTAAACTTGAAAGAAAAATCTTTGTTCCTTTTTTCATAATTTATTCTCCTTTTCTTAATAATTCAACAAAAGAATTAGTAATTGTACAATTTTCCTGATTGTAGAAAAACTCATTTTTAACATTTACAGGAATATTATTTTTTGTAGCAAAATCTCCAATTGTATAAATACTTGTTATATTTACATTATCAATAGTAGAGTTTTTACCACTTGCAGCCAATGGAGCAAAATACATAATTGAGCATAGATGAGGATCAAGCTCAAATTCTATATTGCTAAAAGTTAAATCCTTAATAGTGGAATTGTTAAATCCATTAAATATTCCTCCAACGAAAGCATTTGCTTTGCCATCTCTTCCATCAGTAGAAATTTTAAGATTTGTAATAGTATGATTATTTCCAAGAATTGAAATACCATCTGCTTCGATATAAGGAACACGCTTGTTACTTAAATCCAAATCTTTATTAATGTATAAACTATTTCCCCAGTTAAGAGTAAACTCATTAGCTGTATTAATAACTTTATAATCGCCTTTTACCCATTTTGTATAGATAGGCTTTGAATTATTTTCTTCTGTAAGTACATAATTTTTATCAACAAGTGTAGTCATTGCTTCATCTTGATATGCTTCGATAAAAGTATATGTATCTTCAGATGGGTATTTAATTTTACTATTTTTATAATTAAAAGCAGTGTCTGCTTGAGTTATATAATCAGTTAATAAAGTAAAGTTACTTTCTCCTTCTTTTTGATAGTATATTTCAAACTTGAATATAGTTTGAGTTTTCCACTTGGCATATAAAGTAATATTTTCATTCTTTAAAGTGAATGTGTTAATGTCTAGTCTTTCTGTAAAGTCCTTATCAAAATAAAACCCTTCAAGTTGCAAATCACCATTTTTAAATGTGTAAGTTTTACTTCCTACAAAATCTGTAACTGGTGAATTTGGCAAGTAGAATATTTCTAGGATGTGGGTATTTCTATTATTTTCAGTATAAATTCCATCTCCTAAATCATAGGTGACTTTAACATTATATCCCTTAGTTTCATAACCAAGTTGCTTATTATTACAAGAACAAATAGTTACAAGAAGCGGAATTAATAATAGATTATTAAATAATTTTCTTTTCAAAATTACTCACCTTCTTTTTCTTTTAAACGCATATGCTTAATATTATATATTAACAATGCTTAAAAAGCAATAAAAATAATAATAATAAGCAATCCATTATTTCAACAATATTAGTAAATAAAAAAGAAAGTAATATATTGCAATAAAATAAAAAAGAAGATTAGATTATCTAATCTTCAATACGTTTTTTCCTTTTAAATAGATTTTTAAAATCTTTAAAGCGAATTTTTCTAATAGCAATATCAATAATAAACAAAACTAAACAAATTATAATTTGTGGTAAGATTATTTGCTTTTTATAAATACTATCATTAATTTCAATATTTGTTATTTGTTCAATATCTAGAAGGTTATCAATTAGTTTTCCATCATTAACAAGGAGAGTATATAGTTTAATAGAATCAGGTGAGGATAAAAGATATTCTTTAGAATATGAAAAATCAAAATAAGTTTCATAAGAAGAATATGAAGTTCCATTTGTGATTTCTAGTTTTAGCTTATAATTACCTTCTTGAGTAGTAGAAATAAAACCTTCATATTTTCCAGAATTATAACTTAAAACAATACTTTCGTTTTCATTGTTTGGAGAAGTTATGGTAATGGAATACTTTGTTTTATTATTAATAGATGGAGTTTGTAAAGAAATTTTACTACTATATCCATTATTTTCAACGTTTATAACATAAGCACTATCGATATGCTGATATGGTAAAGTATCCAAAATCATATTTTCATAAAATTTGTTTACATTTACATCGTTTTGCCAATTATCAAGCCAATCGTTAGAAACACCACTTAAAAAAGAAGCAACTTTACCATTTCCATAATCCCAATAAGCATAAATTGGAATATTATCTAAGAATTTTTCTGGTTCAGAAAGAGTAGTTGAAGTAGTAATAGAGGTATAAGCATTATTTTTTAAAGAAGTATAATGACAACCTTTAATATTAGGAAGTGAAGAAATACCTTCTAAGATAGTTTCATTATCTTTAAGAGTTAATGAAAGATTATTTTCAATGATAGGTTCTAAGACTATTTCACTAACTTCTTTGATAATTACTGAAGCAATATCTTCAGAAGAATTAATATCATAAAAAGTACCACCAGTTGTACTAGCAAGAGTTTTCATTAAGCTAACATTGGCTCCTCCACCAATATTAATTGTTGATAATATAATATTTTTTTCTTTCATTTGTTCGGCGATTTCGATTTGACCAGTATCCCCAGGCATACCATCTGAAATCAATATAACTTCTTTATTTGTTAAAGAAACTCCTTTTATAAGATCAAAAGATTTTTTAAGTCCTGGAGTCATCATAGTATCATCAGATTCACCAATTTTTCTAATCGCGCTAACTAATTTTCTTTTTCCTTCACTAGTTGCATAAGTTGGAGAACATATTACTTGAGTGGATGATGAAAAAGTGATTACTCCGACTAAATCGTTGTCATCTAATAGTTCAAGACAATCAATAGCGCCTTGTTTTGCACTTTCAAGTCGAGAACCAGACATACTTCCTGAATTATCAATTAATAAAATAATTGCGGCAGAATCTTTAGTATCTTTTGGATTTAATTCTACAGGGAGCATTTCTTCTAAAGTTGAGCCAGTAAAATTACCATTAAGATAAGTATTATCACCACCAAAAGTGATTAAACTTTTTCCATAACTTGCAACAACTGTATTTAATACTTCTTGAAATTTATTTGAATTTGAAATGGAATTTAAATTGATATTAGCTAAAGCAATTTGATCAAATTGACAAAAATATTCAACAGTCAAAGGAAAATATTGACTTACTTGTAAAGTAGTTAAATTAGCTCCATTTTTTAAAACATTTGAATAGTAATTAGCTTCTTTATAATTATTAGCAATTAGTAAAATGTTGCTTTTTTCAGTTACTTTTTGAGAAAAATAATATTTATTATTTTCAGATAAAGTATCATCATTATCTTCTATAATTACATAATAATTGTTAATAGCTTCTTTGCTTGTATCTAAAGTAAAAGAGTAAATATTAGTTCCTGAATTTACTGAAATAATTTCTTCTTTATATAATTCGCTATTTTCGTAAATTTTTATTTTTAAATTATTTGTTTGATAATTACTTATAATATTTACATTAGCTTTTTCTACAACACTTGCAAAAGTTGAAGAAACAAAATCAACATCTTTAATCAAAACTTCATTTTCTTTTAAATAAGCATCATTTAAATATACAATATCTAATCTTATTTCATTTGAAGTAAGTTCACTTATTATATTTTTACAATCATCATCAGTTTCAAGACCATCAGAAATTAAAATAATTCTATTTTTATATTCACTTGAAAACAAAGAAATCGTATACTTTAACACTTGATAATAATCAGTAGAAGAAGTATCAACTTTACTTTCTAAAACAGACTTTAAATTTCCACCAAGAGGAGTAAGAACTTCACTATCTTTTCCAAAACAAATCACTCCAAGTTTTTCTTTTTCAGGAAGTGATTTCTTTATTTTATCAATGCAGTCATCAACTTGTTGATAATCAGCAATACTTTTTGATAAATCAGCTAAAACATATACCTCCGTATCTGTTTTTACTTTTACAATATTTACTTTAGTAAGTAAAGTAGTAAGTAAAAAAGCAATTATTAAATGAATAATTAACGATGATATATTATTAAAATTCTTTTTCTTTACAAAAATAATAAAAGGAACAATAAGGACAATAGCAAAAACTATTAGTAATAAAAATAATTGAGGATTATCAAATCTAATGTTGTTCATAAATATATACCCCCCAATCTATTGCAAGAAAAGCAAATACAATAATAATTGCAATAATAAGGCCATCAAAGTTTTCATCAAAGTTTCCTTTTCCTTTTTCACCAACAATTTCAATAGTCCCACCAAGATCATTTACTTTACTTTCTTCAAAAGGAAAAGTAACAAATATATTAAATAATTTAGTACTACCATTAATATTTGCTTCAATATTATAAGTTCCAACTTCATCAACTACTAAATCAAGTTGACTACCTTTTATTTCTAAAAATTTACTATATCCACTAGGATAATTAATTCTTATACTTTCAGTAAGAGGCAAAACATTTATTGTTAATGTATTTCCAAGTGATAAAACATTTTCTTCAATCATTGTTGGAATAGAATAAGAAACAAGATTTCTAAATAATGCAACAAAATCTAAAAGAAGAGGAAGATTTGAATCATGTAAATCAAAAGAAAATACCACTTCTTTATTATTAAAGTTGTTACTTCCAACAAAAATCATTGGATCATTATCATATTCAAAAATAGTAGTAAAAGAGCCATATAATGAATATTTTTGATATTTGGATACATAAATATCTTTCCCATCAACATTTTTGCTTAAGCTTTTATATGTTGAATTATTTAGATTTGTTAAATTAAGGTTTCCTCCATTAGATAAAGAAACCATTTTTTGTCTTACAAAATTGGAATTTGCAATATTATTACTACATCCAAAAAGCCACACAGCACCATCATTTGGTAAAGTTTCTGGAGAATAATTGTCAAATATATAAAGACTATAGTTAGTTTGCAAAGTATATTCGCTAGTAGAAACAACTTTAATTTTATGATTACCAAGAGTTTTTAAAATACTTCTTAAAAATGTAGGGTTATCACTTACAAGTAAAGTTGAATAATCACTACTACTTTCATTACTATATAAAATATAATTACTATCTAATGATAAAGAATCTTTATCAGTAACTTTAACTTCAACTTTTTTATAATTTTCTAAAGTTGTATTAAAAGTAAAGTTAACTTCACTACTATCATAAGTTTTAACTACTTGAAAAGAAATATCAACATCATCAACATATAAACTTAAATTTACATCTTTGTCTTGACCATAAGAAATAATTTTACCATTAATTTGCAAATAGTTATTTGTATCATAAGAAACATCAACATTATTAATTAATGTGTTATATTCATTAGGGGTAGAAACATTTATAATATTTAAATTTTTTGCATCAACATAATCTTTATCAGTTAAAACATAAATTGTATAAGTACTATCATTTAAGTATAGATTTTGCAATAAGTTTAAGGCGTTATCTAATGAAAATGATTTATTAGTTGGACTTAAAGTATTAAGAGTGTTTATAACATTATCTTTATTATCAGTTTTATCTAAAATTAAAGTTGAATTATCGCTTGCATAAATTAAAGAATATAAACTTCCATTTCTAGAAGAATTTGTAATTTCGTTAATTTTATTTTTAGCTCGATCAAATCTTGAAATATCATTACTTTCAATATTCATTGAACCTGAACTATCAAGAACAAACAAATAATTTTTAGCATTATCTTTTATTGTAAGAATCGGATGAGCAATACCGATAGAAATGAATAATATAGCACATATTTGTAAAATTAAACTTAATAAACCATTAATTCTATTTATTGGATTTTTTTTCTTTAAAAATTTTTCACTTAATTCCCAAATATATGTAGAGGAAATAACTTTTTCTTGGTATTTATTTTTAAGTAAATAAATGATGATAACAAGGGGAATACCAATTAAACCAATTAGTCCTAAAGGATAAGTAAATCTAATCATTTTATTACCTCCTCTTGAATAGCATCTTTTAAAATTGTTTGATCTAAAGATGAATTACTATTAACAAAAATATAAGATGAATTTCTTGTTTTAGCAAAGTGATATAAATCCTTTCTGATAAAATCAAGAGCTTCCTTATAGGCTTTTAAAACATCTTTAGTGATATTTTTTTTATAAGAAGAATTAGTTTCTACATCATAAAAAATCATTTTACCTTTAGAAGAAGGGGTGATTTCTTCATTTGATAAAACTTGTAAGCACAAAACATCCCTTTTTTTCTCTTTTAAATGATTAATAGCTTGTTTAAAATCATTGTTAGTTAAAAAATCAGAAATGATGATAGACATTCCATTGCCATATCCTGTTGTTGAATTAATGATGGCATCACTAATAAAACTTTCACCTTTAAATTCAATATTATTAAGTTCACCAATAGCATTATAAAAAGAATCTTTACCAACTATTTTATCAATTATTTTGATTCTTTTATGTCCTTGAATATAGTATACAGAAACTTTATCCATGGATTTAATAGAAAAATAGGTAAAAATAGCAGCAAGTTGTAAAGCCATATTTGCTTTTGATTCATCGCCATATAGCATAGACAAAGAAGCATCAATATATATTCTTGTATGCATTTGTCTTTCATCTAAATAAAGCTTTAAAAATAGTTTTTCAAAGCGTGCAAAAACATTCCAGTCAATACGTCTAATATCATCTCCTGGAATATATTCACGAAAATCAGCAAATTCACTTGAAGAACCATATTTTTTACTTTGATGATTCCCTCCAAAAGCTCCAGCAACATTGTCACGAATATACATATCTAAAAGTTCAAGCTTTTGTAAAAAGGCTTCATCTATAACAGCTTTACTCATAATTATTTAATTTTCTTTCTATTTTCCTTAATTAATAAAGATATAACATCATCATTTGATAAATGCTCACTTATTGCATCATAATTAATTTTTATTCTATGCCTTAAAACAGGATAAGCAAGAGCATCAATATCATCATAAGAAACATTATAATTTCCTTTCATTAAAGCACGAACTTTTGCACCAGTAATAAGGGCTTGCCCTGCACGAGGAGAAGCACCAAAACGTAAATATTTTTTAGCAATTTCACTAGCATCTTTTAATTCAACATGTGTTGAAGATACAAGATTCATTGCATAATTTAAAACATCATCAATTACTAAAACATTTTTAGCAACTTCACGCATTTTTAAAATGTCATTACCATCAATTACTGGACAAGCTTTTTCTTCCATTGTAATTTGTGTCATGTTTACAATATCTTTTAATTGTTCAACGGTTGGAAATTCCATTAATAATTTAAACATAAATCTATCCATTTGTGCTTCTGGAAGAGGATATGTTCCATCTTGTTCAATAGGATTTTCTGTAGCAAGGACAAAGAATGGTTCTTGCATAGCATAAGAGGTATTAGAAATTGTAACCTTATGCTCTTGCATAGCTTCAAGCATAGCTGATTGTGTTTTTGGAGTAGCACGGTTTATTTCATCGGCTAAAACAATGTTTGAAAAAATAGGACCTTTTTGAAAAGTAAGCTTCATTTTTCCATTATCATCTTTTTCAATAATATTAGTTCCCGTAACATCATAAGGCATTAAATCTGGAGTAAATTGAATTCTAGAAAAAGGTAAATTTAAAGCTTTGCCAAGAGAACGGACCAAACGAGTTTTACCAACTCCAGGAATCCCTTCAAGCAAAACATTACCACCAGAAACGATAGCAATTATTACATTGTCAATAACATCTTCTTGACCAACAACATCTTTTTGAATTTCTTCTTTTATTTTACTAATATAATTTGAAAATAACTTTACTTGTTCAATATTATCCATTTTTTTACCACCTAATCATTATAATTTCCATTGTTTAAAGCTGAAAAATATGCAGCTATTAAAGCTTCTAAGTCTGTGTCATAATGACCTTTACTAATTTCTTCTATAGCAAGTGAATTATAAAAGTCCATTAAATCACCATATGTAACATAAGAATTTGTCTTAGGATCATATATTTTATCAGATGCAGCGTAAATGACACTTCCATCTCCTCTTGAAGCACCACTTCCACCTTGTCCACCAGATTCATTTTCATTGGCACTAGTTTCTTCACTGCCTTGCCCACTTCCGCCATCTGAAGAATCTGAACTTTTTTGACTACTATCACTTTGGTCATTTCCACCTTGATTAATTAAGTCTTTTAAATCATCAAGTGCTTGGTCAATTTTATCTTTAATAGATGAAGCATTATTTTGTTTGTTCATTGCATCATCGATACTATCTTTTGCTTTATCAAAAACATCATCTATTTCTTGTTGAATATTGTTATCGTTAACTTTATTTTCTAAGTTTTTTAAATCATCAGCTAAATCTTTAAATGCTTTATATAAACTATCTGATGAATCAACGCCTGATTCTTCAAGAGCAGAATTAATATCATTAGCAATCTTATCCATTGCATCTTTAAGCTCATCGCCAGTTAAATCTTTTAAAGAATCTCTTAAGCTATCTAAAGATTTATTTGTATCATCTACATTTCCACTGTTAACAGAGTCTCCTAAATCTTTAGTTGTATCTTGATTTTTTAAGGCATCTCCAATACTTGAAGCAGTATTAGAATTGTTAACATCATTATTTACATCATTTTTAGCATCATTAATATCTTCATTTTTTTCATCGTTAGAGCTATCTTTATTTAAATCATCTTGCAAATCATCTAGATCTTTCTTTAAATCATCTTTTAAACTACTATCAATATCAGCATTATCGATTTCTTGTTTAATTGAATCGATCATATCACTAACATTTTGACTATTTGAATCACTAGCTTGCATTGAACTGCTTTCTTCATCATTAGAACTACTTTCAGAACTATTTTCATCAGCATTTAAAGGAAATTCTTTTTGCTTAACAAAAAAAGTTGAAACTAACATAGCACCAGCAATTATAGATAAAATAAAGTTTTTAAAATTAAATTTATAAGGTAATTTATTAATAGATGTTTTATTTAAATTATTTAAAGTGTCTTCTTTTTGAATAGAAGCAATAAAACTATCATCGCCTTCAAATTCAATCATTGTTTGCACCTTTTCATTAAAATGGATATCTTTATCAATCCTTTTGGCAATTTGTACATCATCTGGAAAAATTAATTTATAAGAAACATAGTAACTTGAAATAAAAGAAACTAGACAAATAATTATTTCCAAAAAAGCATTTCTATGTAAAGGAATTTGCTTACATAAAATAATAACTATAGCTTCTATTAATAAAGTAAAAGAAAAGGCAATAATTAAAGACTTTATAATGGTTTCTTTTTCAATTTTCTTTTTAAATTTATTAAAATCATTCATTTTTAAACCTCCTTTAAAAATATATCATTGCGATTTTATCATAATTTGAAAAACATTGAAAGCAATTTTTTTGTTTTTTTTAATGTATAGTCTAATAAATACATTTTTCAAAAAAGTAGTTGATTAAAAAAAATTAATATGTAATATTAATAATATAGAATTTAATTTTTTATAAAATAGAAAATGGAGTAATTAATATGCAAGTAAAAGTAGACAATTTATTTAATAAAAAAGATGAAAAATTAATAGAAAATTATTTAGTTAATTCAAATGATTTTGTTACATCTTTTAAACTATTTGGAAAAAAAGAAAGAACAATAATTACATATAAAAAAGACAGTAATGGAGAAAAACTTAGAAGAATTCATGAAAAAATAAAAAACTATTTAGAATATAAATTAAATATTGCGTCTTCTTCATTTGCTTATAAAAGAAATACTAACTGTTTAGATTGTCTAAATATGCATAAAAAATCTTTATCTTTTATTAAAAGCGATATATCCAATTACTTTGATAGTATTGATATAGATAACTTAATACTTATATGTATTTGTAATATATCTAAACTAAAAATACAAGATTATTATGATGTCTTAAATAATAAAGAATTAATTTATAAATATATTGATAAAGACAATTTTCTATTACTTGAAAAAATAATTAAAGTTTGTTTCGTGGATAATAAATTACCTATAGGACTTGTAACTTCTCCTATTTTGGCTAATGTTTATTTATATTTTGTTGATCAAAAAATAAGTAGTAACAAAAAAATTATATATACAAGATATTGCGATGATATTTTAATTTCAATTACTAAAGATAAATATCAATCTCTTCTTGAAGAAACATTTGAAACTTTAAAGCAAGAACTTTTAAATTTGAAGCTATATATTAATGAGAAAAAAACTAGAAATGTTGTATTAAATGAAAATAACTATCTAAAATATTTAGGCGTTATAATTGTTAAAAACAAGGGAAACAATAAGTTTTGCATATCAACATCTTTTATTAGAAATACAATTTATGAATACAAAGAAAATCAAGATGACATAAAAAATCATATTGAAGTTTTAGCAAAGATTCGCTATATCTATAATATGAGTAAAACAAGTTATGAGAAATTTAAAAAATCTTTTAAAGTAATTATTAAGCAAAATTTTGATGACAAATTAATTAAATAGTGTATAATATAAATGAAGAGTTAGTAAAGTTTATTTAGGATAGACAATACTTAATGTATTAATTATGTATTAATTTGATTATTAAAAAATAATCAAATAAAATTAAAAAATGTAACTCTTCTTTTTTTATAAATAAAATGGCTAAAGTAAACATCATAAATTATTACTTCAGCCATTTTTTATTATTATATTTTATTTATTTAATAAAGAATTTTTACAAGTGTTAGTTTCTAAATATTCATCCATATTTTTTAAGGATACTTCAATCATATCAATTAAAGCTTTGTCAGTAGAAGATCCAATATGTGGAGTAATTAAAACACGTGGATATAAGCTAACAAGTTTTCTAAATGTTGGATTTTCAATATCTTCAATTTTTTCGAAATTATGGAAGAATAATGTTTTTTCATGATCAATTACATCAATTGCAAGACCTGCTAAATGATTATTTTCAACAGCATTAACAGCAGCATTAATATCTAATACTTCACCACGAGCTATATTAACAAGAATAGCATTTTTCTTCATTTTACTAATAAATTCTTCATTAATAAAATTATCGTTCTTTCCAGGAATATAAGCAAGGTGGACAAGAATAATATCTGATTGTTTAATAAATTCATCTAAAGATACAAATTCTACAAGCTTTTTAGCATTTTCAGATTGATAAACATCATAACCAATTACACGAGCACCTAATCCTTTAAATAAAGATGCACTTGTGCAACCAATTCTTCCACAACCAAGAATGCCTACAGTACAGCCTCTAACTTCACGAGAAAACATTTGGTTTGTTACTTTGAAATTTAAGTTATGAGTATAATCTGTTGTGTAAGCAGTATTTCTTAAAAGCATCATAGCAAGAGTTAAAGCAAGTTCAGAAATAGCATTTGGAGAATATCCAGGAACAAAAGCTGATTCAATGCCATATTTTTCACATGCATTAATATCAACATGATTATATCCTGCTGTACGAGTCAAATAGTATTTTAAACCATGATCAGCTAAATCTTTCATAGCAGCATCATTAACAACACAATTTCCTCTAACCATAACAACTTCATAACCTAAGGCATCTTTATAATTTTCTGTATTTAAAAATTGTGGTTTTAAAACCAATTTATAATCATATTCTTTTCCTAATTTTTCAAAATAAGGAATTTCATAATCACGAACGCCAAAACAAATAATTTCTTTTTTCATATTTTTCCCTCCTAACCAAAGATTCCTACACTTTGAATTACTGTAAGTAAAATCATATAAATAGGAATAAATATTACTGATACAAATGTTCCAATTAAAGAACAACTTGATGCAAATTCTTTTTCTTTATCAGCATCTATACAATAAGATACAGCTACAGTTGCTGGAGGAACGGCCCACATTAAAGTTGTAGCAGCGAAAGTATTAAATGTTACATTAATACCAGGAATTAAATTAATAACTAATAATAAGGCAAAGTTAAGAACAGGACCAACTAAAATTTTAATTAAACTATAAATCCATACTTGTTTATCAGCAGCAGCTTTTTTAAATGGAACTTTTCCAAGAGTGCATCCAATTGCAATCCAAACAAGTGGACTTGATAAACTTCCAAGAGTATTAATAGTTTGATAAAGCCAAGGAAGTGAAACACTAATATTCCAAAAAGCACCTGTTGAATTGTTTACTTTAACAACCCACCATTTTGTAGCATCAGTAGTATCGCCTACTAATTGTAAAGACCATAAAATGAATCCTACAAAAGTTGCAATAATAATCGGGTTAACAAATATTTTCTTTAATATTTCTTTAACGGTTGGTTTAGAAGCATTATCACTACTTCCAGATTGACAAATTGCATAATAAGCATAAGAATACAAGAATACACGATATGCAACATTAAACATACTTGAATCATTGAAAGCAGCAGGGAATACAGCTTTAATTAAAGGTTGACCAAAGAAAGTTGTAGATCCAAATACAAATAGTACTTCCATAACTTTTTTACGTGTTGGATCTTTAACCCAAATAAATAATAATTTTGCTAGGAAAATAAAAATAATATAAATTACAAAGCCATAAATAAATGAAAATAACGCACTCTTAAATGTCTCTTGAGAAATGCTTGTCATAAAAGATCCAAATGCAAGACATGGAAGTGCAACTGTCATAACAACTTTTGTTAAAATTTTACCAGTATTTTCAGGTAATTTCTTTAATTTTGTTAAAGTAAAACCAAGTAGAATAATTAAAACACTTTTTGCAACAGCAATCCATAAGTTCATTGAAGAAAGAGCTTCAGATACGTTGTCACCAATGCTTGAAAATAATAAGTTCATATAATCTCTCTCCTTTTTATTGTTTTCAGCGTGATTATATCTATTTTATCTTGATTTTACAATATTATAATATTATAATTTTTATACTAAAAATAAATACAAAGTATGTAAAAATATTATAGTTTAGGAGAAACGAAATGAATATAGATTATTATAAAAATTTTATAACAATAGTAGAATGTGGAAATCTATCATTAGCAGCTAAAACCCTTTTTATAGCTCAACCATCGTTATCTAATCAAATAAAGTATTTAGAAAAGATGTATGATTGTAAATTAATGATTCGTAATTCAAGGAAAATTAAGTTGACAGAAGACGGAAAACTTTTATATGAAAGTGCTAAAGAAATGATAAATATATATAATCAATCATTTTTTAAGATAAAAAATAAAGCTAACCATATAAAAGGTGTTTTAAGTATTGCTATTCCCCCAACTGTTTATAAAGAATTAATTAATAAAAACTTTAATTCTTTTTCTTTAAAATATCCAAATGTCTTTTTAAATATTTATGAAACTAATTCTTTGCAAGCTCAACAATATATAGATAACAATGTCTGTGAAGTTGCAATAACCAATGCAGTAATAGAAAATAGTGAGAACTATAATATTAAAGAGTTAGATAAAGAATCTTTTAAAGTGTTTTTACCAGAAAATAATCCTTTATTACAAAAAAACAATTTAAATATAAATGATTTAAAAGACTATCAACTTGCTATACCAAGAGCATATGTTAATATTTTAAATGAGCAAGCTATGCTAAATAAATTCAAATTAAATGTTGTGGTTACTACAACAACTACTAGGGGAGCAATAGAAATTGCAAAACTTAAAAAAATAGTATCTATAGTTCCTCTTCCTAATAATGAAAAGATATATAAAAATGTAAATATAAAGCAATTAGTTTTCAAAGAAAGAAAAGAATTAAGTAGAAAATTAATTTGGCTTAAGAAAAAAGAGTTATCTTTATTTGCTCAAGAATTTATAGACTGTCTATTAAATGAAAAATAATTTAATTTATATAAAAACATAAATATAGACAATAGAAAAAATAAAAACAAGTTGAAATTTAAGGCATTTTATTGTATTATTTTCTAAATGGTTTTAGGGGGAATCGTTATGAAAAAATCTACAAAAAGTAATAAAATAAATTATAGTGTACCATTTTTATTACTAAGCATGTTTATTGCTTCATGTGGTGGTAATAAAGTAAGTGAATCAAGTAGTAACACAACTTCTAGTGATGAAACATCTAGCACTTCATCTTTACAAAGTAGCAAAGGAAGTGAGCAAGCATCATCTTTAGAGTCAAGTATGTCAAGTCAAGAACAATCTTCAAACGAAAGTAGTAACTCTTCTTCATTTAGTGAAAGTGAAGCGGAATCTCCTAGTGAAAGTAGTGAACCATCTTTCCCAAGTGAATCGGAAAGTTCTACACCAGCTCCACATGAACACACTTATGATGATTATTGGGATATTATTGTTGAGCCAACATTGACTACAACTGGTAAAGCTTCAAGAGAATGTTTAGCTAAAGATTATACACAAGTTATTGATATTCCTGCTTTATCCGATGAATCTGTTTGGGAAAGAAAGGTTGACAAAGAAGCAACTTGTAAAGAAACTGGCGAAGAAAGATATATTTCTGAATATGGTCTTGTTTACTTTACATCTCCAAAGAAAGATCATGTATATTCAGATTTTAAAGTTTCTACAGTAACTTTAGGTGGCAAAGCAACATTAGTTAAAGAATGTGAAGTCGGTCATGAAATATTAGAAGAAAAACAAGTTACAGCACCAAATCAATTAATTGTTTCAATCAACGATGATTTTACATTTCTAGCTGATTTAGTTGAAATCACTAATGATAAAAATTATCCATTTGTTTATGATGCAACTGCTAAATCTTGGACAAGTTCTAATAAAGGAAAAGACGATTCTAAATCTTCATTATCATTTACACCAAAAGTACCTGGAATTATTGAATTTGATGTTGTAGTTTCAAGTGAATCATATGATAAATTCTCATGTGGTGGATTTTCAGGCGGAGGAGATATTAGTAGACATTGTGAATTCGAACTTAGTTCAGCTGGAAATAATTACACAATTTCTTATGCAAAAGATACAAGCTTTTCTAAAGGTGAAGATTGTGCAGTTATTACAAATTTAGTATTTAAAGCAAGTAGCATTCCAGAAGGATATACTCCTGATTACAAAATTATTTCTTTTGATAGCGTAGGTGGAACAACTGTTGAACAAATTGTAGTTGTTAAAAATTGCTATATTGATAATATTACAGATTCAATACCTAATAAAGAAGGCTTCGTTTTTGATGGTTGGTATTTAGATAATGAATATAATATGGAATTAGATGAATCTCAAGGTTTAAGTG
>CAKPXW010000010.1 GCA_934202505.1 uncultured Bacilli bacterium
ACTATTAAGTTTTAGTCAAATTGTTTACATGTATAATGTTATAAAATCTATCATATACTATAATAAAAGGACATACACATTATTGCATATGTCCTTAAATGTTTTAAGATAATCTATCCTTTAAATCTAGTATTAACTGATACCATTTGTCGTTGCTATCATCATCATTTGGAATACTTACTGGTTCTTTTCCAAGAATAGAAGCTGATGAATTGTAAGTTGTGGCGATTTTCTTTAAGTAATCTTTAGCCATTGGTCTTGTAATATCACTATCAATTAAAGCTCTTAATTGTTGTTCATCGACATTACCCGATAATGCATTACCTGCATCAATAGCTTCAAAGAATAAGTAAAGTTGCCCATCTTGACAATTTTCTAAAGTTCCTTTCCAATAAGATCTCCAATTATTTATACTATTTTGACTATCTAAACTATAGTTATAATTTGCACTATCAGCAAAACGATCAGGAATAAATAATAAATCAGTGTTTAAATCATTATTTTTCAATTTTGCTGATAATTTTTGAATAATATTAGGTAATGAGTCACATAACACCTTATCATTAGTCATAATGCCAATAAATGACTCGTTAGCAAATGTTTTAATAGAAATACTATCATTTGCTGGGTCTGTTAAAGCAGTTTTGTATTCTTCATTATTATAGATTTCTACAAGTGATTTTAAGAATTGTTCCAAATCACCTTTTTGATTTTCTTCATTGTACCAATAATAATTATATTTATGAGCATGTCCATTATGGTTATAATCATCCAAAACAAGCACATTATTGAATGTTGAAGCATTTTGTTCTTTAATATATTTGATTACATTATAATTCATTAAGTAAGAATTACATAATGTTTCTATCAAGCTATCATCAGTTTGACATTTACTTATAATGTTATCGAAATCAATAGAGATGCTATCAAGATTATTATTACCATTTTGGAAAACTAAAACTGCATTATAGAAATTAATTAATTCTTTTCTTGGCAAGTTATAACGGGTATATGTATGAGCTTCGTTTTGAGTAGCTACATTATTACTATCTAAGAATGTTAGTGCTGATGATGAAGCATTAAACATATCATAAACCTTTGTTGCCATTGTAGCTGCCATAATATCAGATTCAAAGAATTTATTAATATCTAATGAGAAAATATTTGTTGAATCAAATGATGACGCTAAATTATCATAAGTACTATCGCCAGCAATTAATTTTAATGATTGGAACAATTTAACTATTTCATCATAATTTACATAGTAGTATTTATTTTCGTTATACATTCCTTCTACAAGTAAATCACCTTGTTCATTATAGTAATTTCCTTCAATACCAATAAATAAATCATCTTTATTGCTTATAAATAGTTTATCAGATATAGAAGCTTGGAATATTTTTGATTTGTAACTATCATGTTCTTTAGAAACAATTATATTGTATAAAGACTTCATATTGATGTTGTTAACTTTTAAAGCATCTTGTCCAGTTAATTTTTCGCTTTCTTCTTTTCCTTCATTAATAACATTTTTTATTGTTTTATACATATCTATTAATGAAACCATTTCTTGCTTTGTTATAACATTTATTGAACTATTATCTTTATAATTAGTGCTTTCTTTATTTACTTCTTGATCTTTATATGGAATTACAACTCCTTCACCTATTGTTGAAAGATAGTTGCTGATGGAAGCACGAATAATCATAGAATCAAAATATTCATCAATATTTGTAGTGTTTTCAAATTTATCAAGAGCTTCATCATAAGATAAAGAACTGCTTATTCCATCAATAGTAGCATTTCCAGCTAGTAAATCAATTGTATTAAATAAAGCTTTGATTTCTTCTTTACTCATAACGCCTTTGTTTACTACTTCATTTGGAATTACTAGAGTAAATCCTGTTGATGTATCTAATTCTAAGATCTTTTTAGATATTGAGTGATGTAATACTTCTGATTCAATTAAGTCATCCATAGAAGCATTTATAGCATTTAATGAATACATATTAATATCAAATAAGTTATCACTTGTAAGGCCAGTATTTCTTTGTAAAGCTTTTAATCCATCTATTAAACTATAAAATTCTAAAGTAGTTAAAGATTTCATTTCTTGTCCATCTTCATGAATAATAACTACTGATACATTATCAACAGCAGGAACTACAATAAAGTCTTTTGTTGAATCATTTTCTTGAATATATTTAGAAATTGAAGCTTTAATAATTTGAGAATCAAAAGCTTCTTTTACATTTTCGTTATCGATAAATGTTTCATATAAATCAAAATTATCCGATTCAAATATAGATGAAGATGATGATGAAATGTAATAAACAGCTTTAATAAGATTTACAACTTCATCAGAACTAATATAATCATAAGTTTTACTTTCTTCTCCAGTAGGTACTTCAAATCCTGTAGGTAAAGTCATAACTTCATCTGGAATAACTAAGGCAAAGGAAGATGTTGAAGTAGAAGCAAAATCTTTTATATATTTAGAGAAAGTTGCATGCATTATTTCCGAATATTCACTATGAGTAGCATCAAAAATTGATTTAACTAAACTTTCATTATAAACTTTTTCATTTAATTCGTTTGTAGTAGAAAATTTATCAATAAGTGACATAGGATCTTTAGAAATTTCATCTAAATTATCAAATTTTATATCTAATTTAGATAATGTTTTTAATAGATTTTTACATTCTTTTGTTGATAAAACTCGAAGTTTACTAATAGACATCGAAGGATTTTCTGCATTTTCATCTTTACTATAAACATCTTCTATAGTACTAGCTGTAACACTAAGTGGTACAGTGATATATTCATCATATTTATTTACAAATGAAGAAATAGTTGTTCTTAATATTGAAGAGGCAAATAGGGTATTTAAATTATCATCACTTTGAATCAATGAATCTGATAAGAATGCTGATAAAACAACTTCTGGATTATCAATAGCTATTTCTGCCATATAACTTGTCTTTTCATCAATATCGCTATATTTTATTTCTACATCGGTTTTATTTCCATCTTCATCTAATAAATAATATTTTAATAATTGCTTAGAATCAATGATTTCTTGATTTGTTAATATATTAATTAAGTTTTCAATTTCTTGACGTTTTATAACATCAACTTGTTTTCCATTAACAGTTTCATTTAATGCTTTATCAATAGCTGATGTAGGAACAGAAATGAAATCGCCTGAATTATTTAAGATATATTTACTTAATGTATAATGTAATACTTTAGAATTTGTCATTTGTTTAGGGTTGATAGCTTCTAAGATTTCAGGTAATGTAGTCATTGGATATTTTAATGTTTTAACTTGAGAAGCTACATTTTTTAATGTATCAAGCATTATATGAAGTTCACCTTGTGAAGTGACATTTCCATTTGCATCTTTTGTATCATACCACTGACTATTATAATGATAATAGCCATTTGTATCTTTAACTAAATCTTCTTGTAATGTATCTGGAACACTTAAATATTCTCCTAAAACATTACCAGCTATACCGTTTCCACTAGAAGAAGTAATGAACATATTAATCATAGCATATGTTAATAATTCACTATTCATAATGGTATCAGTGCTTATATTATTTAAAGAAGCAAAGTTGAAAGAATCTAATTTTGTAATATCATTCTTTCCATTTTCAGAAATATCTTTTATTAAAGTAAATAATGTTTTTAATTCACCACTAAATTGGGTACTTTGAGTAATATTTGGTGAAATTAAATTAGCATATTCTTCTGGAATATATTTTCTTTTTGCAATATCTATAACATCGCCGAATGTATTCATCATAAAAGTTGTTTCCATTATAGTATCTATAACTTGATTAAAATCTTCTGATTTAGTTAAAGTAAGTCCTTTTATAACATTTACTTTACCATCCTCGCCTTTGCTTTCGTTCATAGCAATGGCAATATCTTCATATTTACGATATAAAGTTGATAAGTCTTTAACGTCTTCTTCCCAAATAACATCAGCTAATTTTTCCTTTATAGAATCTAATTGTTCTTGGTTGGTAATATTTCCACTTTCATCCTTTTCACACAAGTAATTATCAACAGCATAATATGATCCAACTTTAGCGGCAATTTGGAATGTTTGTAAAGAAGCAAATGAAGATAATAAGCTTTCAACTTTGTCAGCATCTAAACTATTAATATCTAAAGATTTTAAATTAGTTGGTGCATCTTTTTGTAAGCTATAAACATCGCTTACCATATTAGCAATAGTTTTTAATTCATTATCCCAATCAATTGATGATAAAGTAGATAAATCTATATCTTTTGGAATGTATTCTTTTACAGAATCCATGGTCAAAGCAACACCTACAACAGCACTTGCTAAATTTTTTACTAAATTATCGTTTGACAAAACTAATAAGATATTTTTTAAATCTTCTTGTTGAGAACTACTTAAAGAAGCAAAATCAACAGATTCCATATTAAATCCATTTGTTAAAGAGAAAGCGTAAACAGCAATTTCTACGACACTTTGCATTTCTTCTCTAATAGCAACCGTATAATTGTTAGATTTTCCTGAAATGATAGCATCAATAAATAAAGTATCTGCCCTTTTTCCATTAATTTTTAAAGCTGTTATTCCCATCAAATTCGACTTTTGATAATCAGCAATATAATCTACAACACCTTGCATAGATGGATACTTTTCAACAATATAATCATAAATTGAATTATAGTTAGATGTCTTTGTTTCAGTAGAAGCACTAATATTATCTTTATTTGATAAATCTGGTAAAACAAGAACTATAGAATTTATTAAACTCATAACTAAAAAGACGGAAATAGTTCCATTTAGAAATCCAGTTCCTATGCCTATAAGTTTATTACGCATGATGTGTTTTTGTTTCTTTTCACCACGTTCAATTTCCTTTTGCAGATTTTTATCTTCTTTTCCTTCAGTTGTAAGTTTTTCTTGTTTAGCTTTTAATTTTTCTAAACCTTTAACTTTATTTTGGCATATTTTTTTAAAGAAAATGTGATAAATAATTGTGCTAAAAATAGCCCATAAAATAGCAAAAACGATTAAAAATATAATTTTAACAATACTATACATAGCTGCTAAAATTGTATTATAAATAGCAGGATCTGATAAAGATTCTTGACTAACATTTGCACTCGTTGCTATTAGACTTATTAAATATTGGCTAAGTGTATTATATTCATTTGGTAAACCAACTGCATTTGAGATAGTTGAATATAAACTTTCACTATCTAAAATTGTAGGCTTTACTATCAAGCCTGTAATTACAAAGAATAATACCCAAAATAAAATTCTACTTGCTAAATGGTAAATATTTTTTTTATACCCAGCAATAAAACCTCTTAGTAAAGAGAAAAGCATTATTATTACAATTAAAATTGTAAGAATCAAACTTAAACTTGGCATAATTTCCCCCCTCTATAAAAAAGCCACTTATAAACATATTATACACTTTATAAGTGTAAATTAGTACTAACATTTAATTTTTATCTTCTTTTTCAATATAGGATGAACAAAACTAACTTCATATGCTTTAAGATACATAGTATCTTTTTCTTGATAATTAGGGTTATATAAACTATCCCCTACTAGTGGATGATTGATAGATGCAAATGACAATCTTATCTGATGAGTTCTTCCTGTTACAAGTTCTATATCTACTAAAGAATTCTTCCCATCAAATTGAATTAATTTATATTTTGTTTCGCATTTTTTTCCATTTTCATCTACAACTCTTTTTATACTGTTTTCATCTTTAGAAATCCTTATTTTAATGTTTCCTTTTTTTGGAGTTTTTCCTTCAACTAAAGCTTGATATTTTTTAGAAATTTTCACATTTTTAAATAAATTATGTATATATTGATTTTTAGCGATCAAAACAATTCCTGAGGTTAATTTATCAAGTCTATTTATTAAATGAATATTTGAATAAATTTCATTTTTGTTAAAATAAGCTAACACATAATTAGCAAGTGTTTGATTATAATTATTAATAGTAGGTTCAACATCCAAATTTTCTTTTTTATTAACAGCTAAAAGATATTTATCTTCATATAATATTTCAATTTCTTTATCTGTTGCTGGAATGGTAGCTTTTTCATCAAGAAGGATAACTACAATATTGCATTTTCCTTCAAGCATGAAATTCTTACTGCCAATTTTATTTCCATCTACAATAACATTTTCGTTACTTATTAAATAATAAATATTATTATCACTATATCCTTTAGATAATAAAAATTCATTTATTGTTATTTTTTTTCTTGTTACATATTTAAATTCAATTATTTTTTTCATAATTCATATACTGAGCTTGCACTAAGCTATAATAATACCCTTTCTTGTCAATAAGTTCTTGATGAGAACCAAATTCAACCATTTTACCATTATTTAAAACTATCAAACGGGAAGCATTTTGCAATGTTGATAATCTATGTGCAATAATAAATGTTGTTTTCCCTTTACTTATATTATTGATAGCATCTTGAATACTTTTTTCTGTTATTGTATCTAAAGAAGATGTTGCCTCATCTAAAATAAATATAGAAGGATCTAATAATAAAGCTCTTGCAATAGCAATTCTTTGCTTTTCTCCACCAGATAATCCCTCTCCTTTATTTCCAAGGCGAGTTTCATAACCAAATTGCTTTCTTAAAATAAATTCATGCGCATTGGCCATTTTGCAAACTCGAATAACATCTTCATAAGTAGCATTTTTATTTCCATAAACAATATTATCATAAATTGTCCCACTAAATAAAAATGTTTCTTGCAAAACTACGCCTAACTTTTTACGATATTCATAACTATCAACTTTGGAAATATCTATACCATCTACATATATTTTTCCACTATTAGGTTCATATAGTTTCATTAATAAATTAACAAGTGTAGTTTTACCACTTCCAGAATAGCCAACTATTCCTATTGTTTCTCCTTTATTAATTTCAAAAGAAATATCTTTTAAAACTGGAGTAAAACTTAGATAACCAAATCTTACTTTGTCAAATTTAACATCTCCTTGTAAATTAGGTACTTCTTCACCTTTTTCTTCCACATTTTCTTCATATAATATTTCCATAACTTTATTTGCCGAAATGGCAAAATTGTTATATCTTCTTGGCATACTTGTAAGTTGGTTTGCACAAGCATATAAAAGGGATGAATAAGTTGCCCATTTAATCATTGAACCATATTTAAAACTACCATCAACTATTTTATTTCCTACATAATAGTAAATTATAATTTGTCCTAATGATAAAAGGAAAAATATAATAGGTGTGAAGAAACTCCAAAATCTTTCTGTTTCAATATCAATATTTTTAAGATCAGCATTTGCTTTTTTAAAACGATTAACTTCTTTATCTTCCATTCCATAAGTTTTAACTACTTTTATTCCACTTAAGATATCATGTAAGGTATTATTAGTTCCACTTAAATACTTCCATCTTTTTTCATACTTTGATCCTATTTTTTTCCATAATTTTTTAGTAATAAAAGTAACTATAGGAATAGGAATGATAATAAGCAAGGTAAGTTTATAATCTTCAGTCAACATAATTGCTAAAAGAATTATTAATTCGATAGCATAATATATTAATAAAAGAATGTCATTTTCAAGGAAATCTCTAACAGTTTCTGTATCATTTGATACTCTTGTTATTAAACTACCTGTTGTTTTATTATTAGCCGAAGTTAAAGACATTTTTTGGACTTTATCGTAAACTTTTACTCTAATATCATGGGATATTCCATTAGAAATAATTGGAGAAATATATCCTCTTACTAAATTAGATACAAGGGAAGCTAGATAACATATTCCTATTGCTAAAATTAAATAAATAAAGGTCTTGTCGATTGTTGGATGAATATTTGAACTTACAACTAAATAATCATCAACTATTTTCTCGAATATCTTAGGCCTAATGATTTGAATAATAATAGTTAAAAATACAAAAATATATTGTAATATAATTAGCCATTTATACTTAAAAACAAATGGTAAAAAAGTTTTTACAGCTCCATTTGATTTTCCACAATAAGGGCATATTTGAGTTCCTTTTAAAAAAGGAGTTCCGCAATGAGGACAATGTTTTTCAGCAATATCAGAAATAGCCATATAGTTTTCTTGTAAATATAATTCAAGTCCTAAACAAACTGAAGCAATTTTTTCGTAATAATGTTTACTACAACATACTATAATTGTTTGCTTTTCCTCTTCATACCCTACTAAATATCCGCCCTCAAAAGTTTCTTCCATTTTAAATCTTTCAAAGTCTTTTATAGTAAAAGTCTTAATTAGATTGTTATCAATTACTAAATATATTTTTTCATTATCCACCACTAATAATCCGTGAACAAATTTATTTTGATAAATATCAAAATTAACAGCATAAAAATATTCTGTTATTTTCAATTTATCTAAAATATCTTTCTTGACTGTTAACTTTAAATTCATAATTTCTCCTTAGATAAAACTTATTAAAAACTTAATATAATGATTTTTACTTTCTTTATATTTACGAACAATATAATAGTTTTCATCAACATCTCTTATAAGTAAATTCCCATCTTTAGTTGGGAATAAATTATATACCAAGTCTTTTATTCTAATATCTTTATTTCCTGATGAAGTTTCTACTTTAAAAGTATAAAATCCTTTTTTATATTGTTTTTTATTGATATTTAAAATTTCCGGCATAAAATATCTAAGTTCTAAATCTTCTTTTAAGATTTTTTGATTCTCATCGCTTAGTTTGCTTAAAGATTCAATTAAACCAACTTCTTTATTTTCATCATTTTCTTCATATTGTAAAGAAATATATGAATCGGG
This sequence comes from uncultured Bacilli bacterium, assembly GCA_934202505.1. Taxonomy (GTDB): domain Bacteria; phylum Bacillota_I; class Bacilli_A; order RFN20; family CAG-631; genus CAKPXW01. Next base: position 8,853 of record CAKPXW010000010.1, read on the forward strand.
ATTGGTTAAAGGAAAACAACGTATGGCTTTAATTGCAAAATAAGTTTTATCTTCATAGGTTAAAGAAATAAGTTTATTTTCTTCCTTTTTTAATATAATTTTTTCATTCTTTAAATAATCCATTATTTATCATCTCCAATAGTTATATGCTTTAATGCTTCTTTTTGGATGTTATATAATTTAGCAAATTCACCATCTAATTTTACAAGTTCTTCCATTGTTCCTTGTTCAATTACTTTTTTATTATCGATAACATATAAATAATCTACATCTTTTAAAGTCGATAATCTATGGGCAATCATTATAATTGTTTTTCCAACTTTTATATTATTAATTGATTGTTGAATAGCTTTTTCTGTTATGGTATCCATAGCCGCTGTTGCTTCATCAAATATTATTATTTTAGAATTTAATAAAACTGCTCTGGCAATAGAAATTCTTTGCCTTTGACCGCCAGAAAGGGAAATATTTCCTTCACCAATTTTAGTGTCATACCCTTGGGGAAGCTTCATTATAAATTCATGAGCATTAGCAATTTTAGCTGCTTCTATTACATCTTCCTCTAAAGCATTAGGCATCGCATATTTAATATTTTCCATTATAGTGCCTTTAAATAAATAAGTATCTTGAGAAATCATAGAAATATTTTTATGTAATGATTTAAAGGATATATCTTTAATATTAATATTATCTATTAAGATTTTTCCTTCATCAACATCATATAGTCTAGCAAGTAAATTAACTAATGTTGATTTTCCCACTCCTGTTTTTCCGACTATACCAATAGAACTGTTTTCTTTGATATGCAAAGAAATATTTTTTAAGATTATTTTACTTTTTTCATAAGAAAATGTAACATCTTCAAATTTTATATCACCTTTTATTTCTTTAAGATCCACTGGATTTTTGCTTTCTTGTACTTCACCTTTTGAATCGATAATTTCAAATATTCTTCTTGCGGAATTTAAAGCTCTTGGAAATTCACCAAATATCGCACTGCTTAAAAATTCAAGAGGAGTATAAAGAATGTCAAGACCTGCTACAAAGGTTGCAAATTCACCATAGTTTATGGATCCTTTAGAAATAATAAAATATCCTCCAATTCCCCATACAATCAATACTGATATTCCTATAATAGTTGAAACAAATGGATAAACTAGGGATTGGAATTGTCTTTGATGAATATAGGCTTTCTTTAAGTTATTTGATACTTCATTAAATTTTTTACTTTCTTTTCTCGTGCCAGAAAAAACTTTTACTACTCTAAATCCTTCTAAAGTATCAGACACTAAAGAAGTAAGGTTATTATTTCTAGCAAAGTTTTGTTCCCAGTTTCGTTCAAATTTAGGAAAAGCTTTTAAAAATATTAAAATAACAAAAGGGATTGGAATTAGTACTAATAGTCCTAATTGATAATTTAGCATAATTAAATAGGTTAATATTCCAAAAAATTTTAATAGTTCAATAGCTACAGAAGGAACAGTATCTAAAATAAAATAGAACAATCTATTGGAATCCCATACTACTCTATTCATTAAATTTCCCGTTTCTTTATCTTGGAAAAACTTTAATGATAATCTTTCCATAGAAATAAAGACATCATTTTTCATATCAAAACATAATCTTGCTGATGTTTTAGCTAAAGTAACTCCATATATTATTTTTACAATTGATGCAATAATTTCAAGAATTAAAAATATTATAATAAAATACAATACTTTTCCATACCACATTGAATCATTTTCTATTAAAACTTTATTGTAAAAGAATTTATTTGTAAAAATTGGTGTAATGATTCCTAAAAATCCCGAAATTAAAAGTAGTAAGGTAATGTTTAAAATGTATCCTGTATATTTTTTACAATATTTTAATAGTCTTATTAAAGTGTTCCCTTTACCATAACAATTAGGACAATGAGTTTCTCCTCTAGGAATTGGATTACCACATTTAGGGCAAAAATGTAAAAAATCACTATTATGTTCAATGGCTAAAATATCATCTTCTGTTAATTCATTGTTTAATATTTTTAATAAATATCGATTAAATAGAGCTATTAAATCATTTTTTGCTCGAGAAAAGTAACCTATTAAAGTATAGTTATTATCTTTGCATAAATATATTCTTCCATAATCAAGCAAATAATCGATTTTTAGTCTATCAAAATTATCTTTTTTATATTGTATAACATTATTATTTTCAATAACATATAAACTATTATTTGCCACTAATAAATGAATAGTATTATATTTTAAATTCAAGTCAAAATCGATGTTAGCATACATTTTAACATCTTCAATATTATTTTCTTTCAAAATAGGTTTTAATTCTTCTGGTATCTTTAATAAAAAATCCATCATTACTTATTGGTCGAGCCAATTCCTCCAGTTCTTAAACTACTCACATCATCATCATATGTTATTCCATATTCCATAAATATTCCTTGAGCAAAGCCCATTCCTTTTAAAAGAGTTATTTTTTCATTCGACGAATTATAAATTTTTATAAATATATGTCCTTCATTAGTAGCGTTATAATAATCACTATCGATAATTCCAACTGTATTATTTAATTGTAAACGATATTTAAAGCCTAAACTTGAACGAGGATAAATACTTAAAAACCATCCTTGTTCGATTTTTACTCGAATTCCTGTAGGAATTTTATAGGTTTGTTGTGGCTCTATTTCTAAAAAGTAAGGCATATAAAAATCATATCCTGCTGAACCACTTGTTGCTCTTTGAGGAAGTTTTATGTCTTTATACATTTCTTCTGCTTTTTCAATTTGAAAATTCTCCTTTAAAGCTTCATAAAATTGCTCAAAGCTAACTTTTTCAAATTGTGCTATTCTTTTCATCAATATCACCCCACATTTTTATTAAATTATATCTTATATAATTAATAAAATCTACCCAACAATTAAGAAATATACTATCAAATAATGTGTATATAATTATTTACTTGTACATTTTAAAATAAAGAATTTAGGGCCAATTATTTTATTAATTCCTTTTTGAATAGTATTTACCATATAGATGTTTCCTAAAGCATCGATAATTTCATATTCATATTGTTTTTTAGAATCAATATATAATGTTTCATTGCAACTCATATTTACAATAGTGATTTCTTGATATTTATCATTTAAAGAAATTACGATATTTTCATATGCAACCATAAATAATTTATTAACTTTTTCTACATAACTTGCTTGATATTCATTAGGCTTACCAATAGTCATCAAATCATCAGAAAATAAATATTCTTTGTTTTCATCATAAAATTTTGTAAAATATTTTAGCATTTTTTGTTCATCATTTTCTAATTCATTTAAAACAAAAGAAAATTGGGAAATAGAAAATAAAGTGGCATAAATATTTAATGCTTTATTTTCAATTGAATCATTTTTATTAAATATAACCATATCTGAATGAATTGCTATTTTACAAGTAAGTTTTAAATTAATTATTTCTCGATAGTTAGTTATATAATCTAATGGGCAATCAGCTACTCTTATCATATTTGCACTTTTAATTAAACTTGGACAAGTATAGTTTTGTCTAAATTCTATTAGAATATCCTCTTTATAGTTTCTTAAGGTAGTATTTATTTCTTTAAAAAGAAGATCTAAGGCCTCTTCTAAAGAAGGCGTATCCATATTTTCATTATATATCGATTTTTCATTTAAATTAAAAGAGTCAATAAAATCTAATTTAAAGCCATCTAAATCATACTCTCTTAATAAATTTAGATATGTATTAACTAAAAAATTACGAACTTTTTTATATCGTGGATCTAAAATCATAATATTTCCAGATACCATTTCTAGATACATATTTAAAAACTCTTTATAATTTTGACTATAAATACCAATAAAAGGAACAGATAACCATAACATTACATTAATACCCATTTTATGAACATCTTGAACAAACTTTTTAAAGTCATAAAATCTATTATTTGCAATTTTCCAATCTCCGCAATAAGAATATCCTGTATTTAGTTTATCTATTTGCCATCCATCATCAATAATAATTGTTTCAAGGCCAAATTCTTTTGCTTTTTTTAGTTCTTTAATCAATGTATCCTGCTTGATATCTTGATGAAAATTATACCAAGTAGAATATACTTTTCCATATGCTTTTTTAGGTACATTAACTTCTATATTATTTATATTATATAAGTAATCTCTTGCCTCTTTTACACTTTTAGCAAAGGCATTTTTCCTTTTATCTATTCTTAAAGAAAATGTATATTTTTTAGGAAGAACACTAAAATTATTAAACATAAAAATAATTATTGTTGCATTTTGACTATATTCATTAGCACCAATATGAATTTTAATAATATTATAACAATCACTAATTGAAACATTGAGTATAGATTCATTTTTATCATTTAATAAAACATTCAATGGCATACATTTTGAATACTTTGCTTCAACAGACTTTGCTAAATCCCAAGTCGGTCTAAATCTATTTTCTGATAAAAAAGTTGGTATAAAAGTAGTTGTAGCATTTTGGATAATTTCATCAAAAGATAATTTTATTTCATGAATAGGATTATCATTTAATTCCATTTCAAAATTATAGATTTCTATATTATCTTTACTGTCTAATGAAACATTAATTTTATCAACAAAATCAATGTTTTCAAATTTAAATTTGTTTTGAATTATTACATTGTCCATTTGTTATTCTCCATAGTAATTATTTTCAAATAGATTATAAAATAATAAACTTTCTGAGACAATTTATATTTTTAAAAATTGTTATAAATCTTTGTATTTTAAAAAAATACAATTTAGTATATAATTAAACCGATAAGAAGGTGACTAAAAAATGCTAGAACTTGAAAGAAAAGAAAAAGGTCTACAATCAAGACTTACAAACGAAACATTTAAATTAGATAAAAGATATAAAGATGGATATTTTTCTGCTGCATATTTTTTAAAAACAAAACAAATAGTGGAAAAACATTTTCCTAATACTATTGCCACTTTACAATTCTTTACACGAAAAGAATCTGTTTTATGTGGTGTTGATGAAGCTATTGCTTTAATTCATACATTTGCCAATAATCCTCAAGATTTAAAAATTGTGGCATTAAATGATGGTGATAAAGTTTCTCCTTTAGAACCAGTATTAAAAATTACAGGTCGTTATGCTGATTTTGGCTATCTTGAAGGTGTTATTGATGGAATTCTTGCTAGAAGAACTTCTGTAGCAACTAATTGCGCATTAATGGTAGAAGCAAAAAGTTCAAATTCTAACATAATGTTTTTCGGTGATCGTGATGATGACCCTATAAATCATCCAGGTGATGGATATGCTGCATATATAGGTGGTGTTAAACTTGTATGTACTGATGCTATGGGGCAATGGACTGGTCTTAAAGGAATTGGTACAATGCCTCATGCTTTAATTGTAATGAATAAAATGGATTTACTTAAAGCATCTATTGAATATCACGAAGAATTCCCAGAAGATAAATTAACTATTTTAACTGACTCTAACAATGATGTAATTACGGATTCTTTAATGGTAGCAAATTACTTTAAGAAAGATTTATTTGCTGTTAGAATTGATACATCTATTTCTATGGTTGATAAATATTATGAAAGAGAAAATATTACAGATCCAAATATTGAAAAGCATGGTGTAAATGTTACATTAGTAAAAGCTTTAAGAAAAGCATTTGATGATGCTGGACATCAACATGTAAAAATCGTTGTTTCTTCTGGATTTGATGTTGAAAAAGTTAAATTATTTACTAAAGAAAATGCTCCTGTTGATACATATGGAGTTGGTGGATCTTTAATTAAATGTACTCGTTCTTTTACAGGAGACGTTGTAAATATCGATGGTCATCCATATGCTAAAGCAGGCAGAAAGGAAATTGCTTCTTCTCGTCTTCAAGAAGTAAAATATCCAATTAAATAATGCAATATCGTGTTGGTAAATCTACTGATATTCATCAATTAGTTTTAGGTAGAAAATTAATAATTGGTGGTGTAGAGATTCCTTCTTCTATTGGCCTTTTAGGCCACTCTGATGCTGATGTATTGCTTCATGCTATTGCTGAAGCAATATTAGGAGCGCTTGGAAAAGAAGATCTTGGCACTTATTTTCCTGATAATAGTACTGCCACATTAAATATGGATTCAAAAGTGATTTTACAAGAAGTATATGAAATGATGGTAAATGAAAATTATATAATAAATAATCTTGATTGCTTAATTATTATTGAAAGCATTAAAATGAGGCCTTATATTAGTTCTATGAAAAATGTAATTGCTTCTATTTTACATACTGATATTAAAAATATTTCCATCAAAGCTACTTGTATGGAAAAAATGGGCTTTGTAGGAGAAAATAAGGGAGCTATTGCTGAAGCAATAGTAATGTTAAAGAAGGATGAATAATATGGAATATGTAACTTATAATAACAAAAAAATTTCCGTAATTAACAATGCCGATGTTGTTATAGTTGGTGGAGGAACAGCTGGAGTTGTTGCTGCTATTTCTGCATTAAATGAAAAAAAATCAGTCACTATTATTGAAAAAAGCATTTTTCTTGGAGGAACTTCGACTAATGGAATGGTTACTCCTTTTATGAATTCATTTGTTGCCAAAAAAGATGGTTTAAATGTTTCATTAAATGAACAATATCTTCAATACGATCCTAATGCTTTTTACAATGGTAAAAAAGAAGCAATTTTTATGAATTGCACAACTTACGCTATGTTTTATGATTATAAGATAAATTCATTAGGTGGAAAGATATATTATGATGCAACATTTATTGATGTTATAAAAGAAAATAATAAAATTCTTTATGCCATTGCTTATATTCATAATGATTTATTTGCCATTAAAGGAAAGTGCTTTGTTGATACAAGTGCTGAAGCTGTTTTATCAAAAGCGTGTGGCATTGAACTTATGGTTGGTCAAGAAAACACTCATAAAAATCAAGCTGTTTCTTTAAGATATGAAATGGGTGGCATTGATAAAGTAAAACTCGTTAAATGGTTAAAAGAAATTAATTATAAAGGATTTGGCATACCAGAAGATCCTCAAGAAATTGAATTTATTAGAGATGAATCTTTTGAAGATATCATAAATATGGCTATTGCTAATGGTGAAGTTAATGAAAGTGATATGCGTTATATTCAAGCTTTCAGGGTTCCTGGAAGACCAAATACTTTTGCTTTTAATGGGCCTCAATTATCTGATAAACATTGCAGCGTGACTCCTGATGGTTTCCAAGAATGTATTAGCACTGGCCTTGCATCAATTAGAAGATATAGCAATTTTATGATTAATCATATTCCAGGATTTGAACATGCCTATATTTCTTCTATGGCTTCAATGCTAGGGGTAAGAGAATCTGTTCGTGTAAAAACTGACTATGTATTACAAAATAGTGATTACACAAATCGTTCAAGATTTAATGACGGAATTGCTAAAGCTGACTGGTATGTTGATGTACATGAAGATGTGATTGTTCATGATATCGAACCATATGCACCAGGTGAATATTATGAAATCCCTTATAGAAGTTTGATTTCTTCAAAAATAGATAATTTGATTGTTGGTGGAAGAATAATTGGCTGTTCATTTAGAGTAGAAGCTTCCATTCGTATTCAAATTACAATTCGTGATGTTGCTGAAGTAATTGGAAAAGCTTGTGCTTATTCTATTAATAATAATGTCGATTTAAACAAAATTGATGGCTCTATTTGGAAAGTGTCTTAAAGAATTTAAATATCAATTTTTTTAATTATATTATGGAAAAAACAAATGTAATGCGTCTATTAGACGCTGCCAAAATCGAATATAAAGCTTTCGATTACGATAAAACTATTACCGATGGACAAACTATTGCTAAAATATTAAATGAAGATAAACAGCAATGTTTTAAAACTTTAGTAACTAGAGCTAATACCAAAGAATATTTTGTCTTTTGTATTCCTGTTGCTAATACTTTAAACTTAAAAAAAGCAGCTAAAGCTGTAAACGTTAAATCAATCGAGCTTATTTTACAAAAAGAATTATTGCCTCTTACTGGCTATATTCATGGTGGTTGTAGTCCTATTGGCATGAAAAAACAGTTTCATACTGTAATTGATGAAACTGCTATCTTATTTGATACTATATTTATTTCTGCTGGTAAAGTTGGTTATCAAATTGAAATATCACCAACTAAATTATCCAATTATATACATGCTAATTTTATTGATGTTTGTGAATAAAAACTATGAAACGACTATTTTAGTAGATCGTTTCATAGTTTTTTTGTTTTTATTAAAATAAATTTACTATAAAATTATTTAGTATTTTCAATTATAGTTTGAATATTTTCTATTGCTTTATCATCATTTAAAATCCAATTAACATTAAATTGATTTTTAAACCAAGTCATTTGCCTTTTGGCATATTGTCTTGTATGAATTTTAATTAATTCTATTGCTTCTTGTAAAGATGTTTGACCCTGTAAATAATTATTTATCTCCTTAAAACCAATTGCTTTAGATGCTGTTGAAGTTGTGGGATTATTTTTTATTTCTTCAATTAATCCATCTTTAATCATTTGATCAACTCTTATATTGATATTTTCTATTAATTTTTCTTTTGGAAGATAAAGTCCAAAAATTAAAGCATCATAAAGCATTTTATGTTCTTGAGATTTAATAGTGTCACTTTTACTTTTTCCAGTTGTTTCATAGATAGCAATAGCCCTTAAAACTCTTCTTCTATTGTTTGGATGAATAGTAAGAGAAGATTCTTTATCTATTGTTTGTAAGTATTTATATAATTGTTCATTATCAAAATCTTGATATTTTTTTTCAATATCTGCATTTGATATTTCAACCTTATCAAAATTATAATCATATAAAGCTGCTTTAATATAAAGGCCTGTTCCTCCAACAATTATTGGAGTTTTTCCTCTTTTTAAAACATCATTAATAACATTTCTAATATTTTCTTGATATTGTTCTACACTATAGTTTTCATCGATATTTTTTATATCAAAAAGATGATGTGGAACATTTACCATATCTTCTTTGGCTATTTTTGCTGTTACAATGTTTAATTGTTTATAAACTTGCATTGCATCGCCATTAATTATTTCACCATTAATTAAAAGAGCAAGTTTTTCTGAAAGATTTGTCTTACCAACAGCAGTTTGCCCGACAATAACAATAACTTTTTGCATTTATACCACTCTTTTAAAGAACTTTTCTAGTTCATATTTACTATAAGAAACCATTGTTGGTCTTCCGTGTGGGCAAGTATACGGATCATTACATTTAAATAGATCATTAATTATTTGTTCCATTTGTTCTCTTGATAAATAACTATTTCCCTTTATAGAAGCTTTACAAGCTGCAGTGGCAATTGCATAATCAATTAACTCATCTTCTTGAATTTTTCTATTTGTAATGATTTGATTAATGCATTCGTCAACATATAGTTTCATATCAACATGTTTGAAAAAATAAGGAATAGAAGTTATCTTTATTGTGTTATTTCCAAAATCTTCGGCAAAAATGAACACTTTTTCTAAAAGTTTTAAATTATCTTTCACCATTTGATATTCATTAGCTGGTAATTCTAAAATTATTGGAACTAACATTTCACTGACATGGGAAGGTTCTTTAAACATTTTTTTATATCTTTCATAGCGTACTCTTTCAGCAGCAGCATGTTGATCAACTAAAATGAAACCATCTTTACTTTGAGCAATAATATATGTGCCATGAATTTGACCTATTATTTCATAATCTTTGTTAATAACTTTTTCATCTTCAAATTTGATAGACATTTGACTTTGATAATTATTATCTACACTTTCATTTAAAACATTTTCAGGTTCATTAAAAGCCATAAATCCTTGAAAAGATTTAGTTTCTTGAACTTTTTCTATTTTGTTTTCTACTACTTGATTTGAACTTATTAAAGCTTGATGAATAGCTTTTTTTATTAATTCTTTTAGTTCATTTTCTTTAGAAATTCGAATTTCTTGTTTAGTAGGATGAACATTTACATCAAGTAATGTTGCATCTGTTTTGATATATAAAATAGTATATGGATATCTATTTTCAAATAATAATTCATGATATCCTTCTATTACACAATCACTTAATGTTTTATTTCTTATAACTCTATTATTCATAAAGGTCATAATTGCATATCTATTAGCTCTTGATAAAGAAATTTTACTTGTATAGCCTTCTATTTCAAAATCATTATTTTTTTCTTGAAAATGTACCATATTTTTAGCAACATTTATTCCATAAATTGCGCCTATAACTTCTAAAGGATTTCCTTTACCACTTGTTTGAAAAATCACCTTATTATTAGAAGTTAAAGAAAAGGAAACATGGGGATTTGCTAAAGCTAATTTATTAACAATATCGCTTATATAAGAAAGTTCAGTTGTATCAGCTTTTAAATACTTAAGTCTGGCTGGTGTATTATAGAATAATTCTTCTACTTTAATGTCTGTACCTTTATTATATGGACAGTTTTCTACAGATATTACTTCACTATTAATACAAAAAAGTTTTGTTCCAACTGGAGCATTTTCCTCTTTGGTGATTAAAGTAAATCTAGAAACTGCAGAAATTGCACTAAGAGCTTCTCCTCTAAAGCCCATGGTTTTTATAGAAAATAAATCTTGATCATAATGAATCTTACTAGTTGCATGTCTTTTTATAGATAATTTTGCATCTTCTGTAGACATTCCTATTCCATTATCTTTTACCTCAATTAAGGTTCTTCCACCATCTACAATAAAAATATCTATTTTATTTGCCTTAGCATCAATAGAGTTTTCAACTAATTCTTTTATTACTGAACTTGGTCTTTCTACAACTTCTCCGGCAGCAATCTTATCTGCTAAAGAAGCATCAAGAATATTAATTCTGTTCATCTTTATTTTTCCTCTTTAACTTTTTTTACAAGTTCAAATAAATAAGATAATGCTTGTAATGGTGTCATTTCAAGTGGATTCAATTGTTTTATTTCTTGAACATAGCTTGGCTCTTTTTTAATGACTTCTTGTTTTACTTGACTTGCTTGTACAATTACATTACCATTTGCTTCTTTTATTTGCAATATATCTTTAGCTCTTAATAATAATTCTTCTGGTAAATGTGCAAGTCTTGCTACATTAATACCATATGATTTATTGGTTGCCCCTTTTTGCATTTTATATAAAAAGGTAACTTTATCATTTTCTTCTACAACAGCAGCATGATAATTAACTATACCTTTAATATTATCGCTTAAGGCTGTTAATTCATGATAGTGTGTTGAAAATAGCGTAATAGCTTTAATATTATTGCAAATATATTCAATTATAGCCTGAGCAAGGGCCATTCCATCAAAAGTAGCTGTACCACGACCTACTTCATCAAACAAAATTAAAGAATTTATGCTAGCATGTTGTAAAGCAAAGTTTACTTCATTCATTTCAACCATAAATGTTGATTGTCCTGAAATCATATCATCACTTGCTCCAATTCTCGTATAAATACCATCAAAAATAGGAAGGCAAGCTTCATCTGCCGCAACAAAGCAACCAATTTGCGCCATAATTGAAGCAATAGCAACCTGACGCATAAATGTTGACTTTCCTCCCATATTTGGACCACTAATTATCACAAAGTGTTCTTTATCATTAATTTCAACATTATTAGGAATATAATTATCGTTTCTATTTATTACTTCCATTACAGGATGACGTCCGTTTTTCACATTAATAATATTTTTATTATTAAATGTTGGACGAACATAATGATTATTTACAGAAACTTCCGCAAAAGATGTAACAACATCAATAAAAGAAATAATATCGGCTACATCTTGGATTTTTTTTGTTAACTTTTTAACATAATTACGAATGTTAATAAATATATCATATTCCAAAGCTACAATACGATCATCTGCACTTAAAATAAATTTTTCTTTTTCTTTAAGTTCAGGAGTAATAAATCTTTCAGCATTAGTTGTCGTTTGTTTACGAATATAATTATATTCATCTTTGATTTGACTTAAGAAAGAATTTGTAACTTCTATATAATAACCAAACACTTTGTTAAAGCCAATTTTTAAAGATTTAATGCCTGTTCTTTCTCTTTCCTTAGCTTCTAAAGAGGCTATATATTGTTTTCCATCTTTAGAGGCAAATTTTAAATCATCTAAGGAAGAATCATAACCATCTTTTATCATTCCACCTTCTTTAACAGAAAGAGGTGGATTTTCTTTAATTGCATTATCAAGCATAGAAGTCATTTCTTCTAAACAATTAATTTTACATGCTTGATCATGTAATCCTAATTGATCTAATTTTTCTTTTATTTGTGGCATTACTTTAAAAGACTTTGCAAGTTGTAATAAATCTCTAGCATTAGCATTACCATAAGAAATTTTAGCAATTAATCTTTCAAGGTCGTATACTTCATCTAAATAACTACGTAAATCATTTCTTGCTAAATAATCATTAGCTAAAATTGATACTATATCCAATCTTTTTTCAATTTCATCTAAATCATACAAAGGCTTAATTATATATCTTTTTAATAAACGTGCTCCCATTGCCGTTTTGGTTTTATCAAGTAGCCAAAATAATGAGCCATATCTATCATCACTTCTCATTGTCCTTGTAAGTTCAAGATTTATCGCACTATTATTATCAAGATGCATGTATTTACTTGTCTTAATCACTGTAGCATTTTTTAAATATTCAATTGGTCTTTTTTGCGTAGAAGTTAAATAATAGACAAGTTTGGAAATAGTATTAGCTTGACGAATATCATTTATTGAACTGGTTATTTCAAAAATTTCCAAAGGCATACTTTCTTCTTCTGAAATAGTAATAAAAATATTTTTCTTTTGTAAAATATCTTTTTGATAAATATTTTTAAATTTTTCTGTTGTAACAAGTTCTTTTATTTCTAAAGAATTTAACTCATTAATAAGTAAAGATATATCATGTTCAACATTTACTACATTTAATTCTCCAGTAGATAAATCGCAATAAGCTAAAACAAAAAAATTAACATAATCATCAACATAGGCGATATAATTGTTATTTTTTTCATCAAGGCCTAAATCCATCAAAGTTCCTGGAGTAATTATTTGAATAACATCTCTTTTTACAATACCTTTTTTTACAGTTGCTGGATCTTCAAGTTGTTCAACAATACCAACTTTATAACCATTTTTTATTAAAATTTCAATGTATCCATTTACAGAATGATATGGTACACCACACATTGGGATTCTTTCTTCAACTCCAGCATTTTTACCTGTTAAAACTAATTCTAATACTTTGGAAGCAATTTTAGCATCTTCAAAAAATAGTTCATAAAAATCTCCTAAGCGAAAAAGAATCAACGTATCTGGATAATTCTTTTTTATTTGTAAGTATTGTTCCACCATTGGTGAATACTTTTTTTCTTCCATTTTACATCACCTAACTATCTTTTATAATTTTACCATATTCGGTAAATTATAAAAAGTAAAAAAAATATGTTAAAAAAATTAAATAGTGCTATAATAGCAAAGGTGATTTTAAGAAAATGATATCAACATTAATTATAGCTATATGCACTTCTATCTTACTAATACTATCAATTTTATTTTTTCCAACCATTAAATTTAAAAAAATTACACTTTCCTCATATTGGATAGTAACTTTAATTGGCGCAATTTTACTTTTAATTTTTCATGATATTAGTGTTAAACAAATAATTGAAGATATTACAAGTAATAATTCAATAAATCCTTTAAAAATATTAATTTTATTTTTTTCAATGACAATTTTATCAATATTTTTAGATGAGGTTGGATTATTTAAATACTTAGCAAGTAAAGCTAGTTTACTTTGTAAAAATAGTCAATTAAAACTCTTCTTTATTTTTTATTTTATTATTTCTATTTTAACCATCTTTACTTCAAATGACATTGTAATTTTAACATTCACTCCATTTATTTGCTACTTTTGTAAAAATGCGAAAGTAAATCCAATTCCTTATTTAATTGCTGAATTTGCTGGCAGTAATACCTGGAGTATGATGCTTCTAATTGGCAATCCTACAAACATATATCTTGCTACTTCAAATAATATTACCTTCCTCGAATACTTTAAAATCATGGCTTTTCCAACTATTATAAGTGGTTTTATAGAACTTATAGTATTATTAATTCTTTTCTATAAACAATTAAAAAAAGAATTTAAAGTAAACGATATACAAGTTGAAAAAATACACGATAAATTCAATTTAATCATTGGTATTATTTGCCTAGGATCTTGCCTTATATTTTTAGTTTTAAGTTCTTATATTAATATTGAAATGTATCTTGTTGCTTTATCTTTTTCTATATTTTTAGTTATACTAGAAATAATAGTTAAAATTATAAGGAAAGATTCTAATAAGTATATTATTAACACTTTAAAAAGATTACCTTATGCTCTAATACCTTTTGTATTATCAATGTTTATCATTGTAAGTACCTTAAAATCCCAAGGAATCAGTAAAGAAATTAGTGATTTACTTGGAGAAAATCAAGTAATTATTAAATATGGTATATCTAGTTTCTTTATATGTAATTTAATCAATAATATTCCTATGAGTGTATTATATTCCACATTACCTCAAATGAGCGATTACGCACTTAAATGCCAAGCAATTTATTCTACAATTATTGGATCAAATATTGGCGCTTTTTTAACACCAATTGGCGCTCTTGCAGGAATTATGTTTACCAATCTTATTGCAAAATATGAGGTTAAGTTTAGTTTTAGAACTTTTATAAAATATGGAACTATTATTTCTTTCTTTACTTTGCTTTCTGCTTTATTAACATTAAGTTTAATTTTATAAAAAAGGTGATTGAGTTAAATCAACCACCTTATTTTATTATTCTTCTAAATTTGATTCTTCATCAGCATTTAGATGTTCATTAGTATTTGAGTTATTTTCTGTTTTGTTTTTAATAGAATCCATTAATTTAGTACCTAATGCTCCAGCAAGAACTGATTTTAAATCAATTCCAAGAGTTTTTTCAATACTATCTACTAATTGGCTTCCATTATTAGTAACTTCTTTGGCAAGAGAAGCTGTATTTCCTTCACCATACATTGTAATATTGCCAATTTTTCCATAAGCTGCTGCTAAAGGTTCACTATAAGCTTTAACAATTTCAGGTAAAACATTAGAATTTAAAATAAGTTCAAGCACAGAAGCTTCACCCATTTTTTTCATAGCTTCAGCTTTCTTTTGAATAGCTTCTGCTTCAGCATTTCCTTTGGCAAGAATACCTGCAGCTGATTGTTCAGCAGCATATTTTTCAGCTTCTGCTTTAGCTTTTAAAGCTTCAGCTTGTTGCATTAGTTCATATTTTTGAGCTTCAGCTGCTTTTTGTCTTCTATATAAATCAGCCATTGCTGCTTGTTCAGCAGCATATTTTTCAGCTTCAGCTGTCTTTTTAACTTTAGCTTCAAGTTGTCTTTCTTGTAATTCAACTTCTTTTTGACCAAGTTCAACTTCTCTTTCTCTTTTAGCAATATCTGCATTAACTTTAGCAACATTGATTTGTTCTAGACGTTTTTGCTCTTCAATGGAGTAAGAAGCATCTGCTGCAGCTTTAGCAGTATCACTTTGTGATTTTAATTCAGCTGTCTTTAAAGCTAAAATTGTATTTTGTTCAACAATAAGTCTTTCTGCTTCAACACGTGCTTTATTTGCACTTTCATTAGCTTCTGATTGAGCAATTTGTACATCACGTTCTGCTTGAGCACGCGCAATGGAAGCATTTTTAGAGATTTGAGCAATGTTATCTACACCCAAATTTTCAATAACTTTATTATTATCAATAAAGTTTTGAATAGTTAAGTTAATTATTTGTAGACCCATTTTTGCCATATCTTGCATAGCATTTTCTTTTACTTTTTCAGCAAATAAATCACGATTATGTACTAATTCTTCAAGACGCATTTGTCCAATAATTTCACGCATATTTCCTTCAAGAACTTCCTTAGCAATATTTTTAATGCCATCTAAGTCTTGTTGTAAGAAAATTTGTGATGCTTTAGATAATGCTTCAGGGCTAGAATCAACTTTAATGTTAGCAACTCCATCTACAAAGATGTTAATAAATTCTTTTGTTGGAACAGCACTTGCTGTTTTAATATCAACTTGAATCAAACTTAAAGGAATTTTATCAACTCTTTCAAGTCCTGGAATTCTAAATCCTGCTCTTCCTATTAATGTTCTTTGTTTAAATGGACCAGTGATAATAAATGCTGTATCTGGTGGTGCTTTGACATAAGATACTCCAATAATAATTAAACAAACTATTAGCACAATAGCAATAATAATTGCAATCAATGCGCCAACTGGTAATGAAAATAAAATCATACTTTTTCCTCCTCCTTATTATCTATAAAAAAGTACATTTATATATAAGCAAAAGTCCTTTTAGAAAAAAAACTTTTACTACCTAATTAATAGTAAAAGTTTTGTTAATTAATTCTAAACGAACATCTAAGATGTCGGAATGACGTTTTTGAACCTTATTAATCAAGGAAACTACTTCCTTTTACAAATATATCTTATAAAAATTTAATTATTTTGTCAATACTTTAAATTTATTAGTAATAAATTTAATTTTCTTTATTTGCCACAATACTAATAATTGAAAAAATATACATGATACTATCAATAATTACCCCTATTCCAAAAAATCCACAAGTAAAAATGTATAATATTCCCATGCCTATTTTTCCTTCAAAAAATTTATGAACTCCAAAATAGCCTAAAGTAAAGCATAAAATTAAACTCACGATTTTTTTGATCAATGTATCTTTATTTTCTAAAGTATCAGTAGTGTTTTTGTCTTCAAAGATAGCTTCAGTTAACTTTTTTAATGGTTTTTCTTCGTATTTATCATTTAATTGCTTGCAATATGGACATATTTTGGTACTCTTAAGTAAAGGTGCCCCACAATTTTCACATCTCATTTGTTTTTCTTTTTACTATCTTTTCTAAATTGAAAAATAACTGAAGCAATAATAATTACAACTACTATAAACATTTTTCCATTAGAAAATAAATTATTGTGACTAAAACTATTAAAAATAAAAAGAAGAACTAAGAAAAATACTATCATTGAAACATATTTCGACATTTTTCTATTTTTAGTATTTTTTTTCTTTTCTTGCTCATTAACTTCAAAAATTTCCTTTTTAATTAATGTGCTTTCTATTTCTTTTTCTACATAATGACTATTATATTGATTACAATACGGACATATTTTTGTATCTTTATTAATTGGAGCTCCACAATTTTCACATTTCATAATAATTTCTCACTTCATTAATTATTTTATCTTCTATTTCATTAGCTTTAACTCGATAAAATGGTGATTCATTTTCTCTACATTTATCAATTATTCTATTTTCGATTCTATTATCTTTACACATATAAAATGTTTTTACAAATGGTTTTACCAAGTTTTCATTTCCATTTGTTATTACTACAAATAAAGGAATAAAATAAGGAAAGATTCCATCATAGAAAATATATTTAATACCTTTATTTTTACACATTACAAGTTGTTCAAAATATTCTTTGGAATTATCTAGTATATAAGATTTTTCAATTTGTTTTGCAATATGTAAGGATATTTCATTATCTGTTATTAATATTGTTTTAAAGCATAAATGAAAGTTCTTATTTGCTTCTAGTTTTTCTTTTATTTCCATTTTTATTATTAATTACCTCATCTGCAAGTTCAAGATATGATTTTGTAGCATTAGACATTCTATCATAATATAAAATAGGTTTCCCTTTACTTTGTGAAGTTGGGAATTTAATCGATCTCGGTATAGATATTTCATAAACACTTTCTTTAAAGAATTTTCTTATATCCATAGATACTTCATTATGAAGTTTGGTCCTAGAATCATACATCGTAATTAAAACACCTTCGATATTTAATTCTTTATTTAAACCACTTTGAATTTTTCTAATTGTTGTAAGTAAAGAAATAAGGCCATCTAAAGCATAATATTCACATTGCACAGGAACTATTACACTATCGCTTGCTACCAAGGCGTTCATATTTAAAAGTCCAAGAGATGGTGGACAGTCGATGATAATAAAATCATAATTTGCTTTTATACCATCTAATTGATTTTTTAAATGATAATGTTTTTTTTCATCACTAGTTGCTAAATCAAAATCAGCCATTGCTAAATCAATAGTAGCAGGTATTAAATCTATGCCAAATTGAGTATTTAAAATTACATCAGCAGCATTTTCTTTCAATAATAAAACATCATATATACTTTTAGAAATTATATCTTTATCAATACCTACACCTTTGGTAGAGTTGCCTTGTGGATCTATATCAATAAGTAAAACTGTTTTTCCTTTTTCTACTAGAGATGAAGATAAATTTATAGCCGTTGTAGTTTTACCAACTCCGCCTTTTTGATTACATATTGCAATTATTTTTCCCATATTACTTCATCTCCCCTTGCTGCTTTATTTTATCATATTAACATTTTAATATAAAGAAAAACCTATACTGAATATAGGTTTGTTAAAGTTATTTAATGCTGCTTACTACTTCCATACCAGAAGCAATTTCAATAAGTGTTGATGTTGCAACTGTATTAGACCAAATTTGGTAAGAAACACCATTATAAGTATAGAATAATTTGTTAACATTATTGGAAGATACTATATATCCTATAGTACCATAGATTTCACAAATTTCTCCTTCTACTTTGATTTCTTTTAATTGTTCATAAGCAGTTACTGTTTTCTCAATGATTGTAAAATTATCTTGTCCTGAATAGGTAAGTAATACTTCCTCTACGCCATTAACTTTAATTGTGCTTTCTTCTTTTAATGTTGCACTAACTAAAGCATTAGCTGGGTATAAGGGTAGGTCTGTGGGGGTAGCAGATGTGGTAGTTGATAAATTATTTCTTGATTCATTAATGTTATCTACTACATTAAAATATGTTTCAGAAAAAGTTGGATTAAATTCGACTTTTATAAAACTAATTTTTAAAGCAACATCATTATTA
>CAKPXW010000011.1 GCA_934202505.1 uncultured Bacilli bacterium
TAACAATACCAATAGAACTATTAAGATATGTATTTTCTAAAGAATTCCATTTCTTTGTTAATTCACCATATCCATTTAACTTAAATTCATCTATTTCAATTTCTCCATTAGATACTTCATAAGCAAACTTTCCATATTCCTCATAATTGATAGAATATCCAATACAATTGTTTGGCACTATAAATCCATTTTCAGTAATAGAAGAACTTACTAATTCTTGATATTCTAAAACACTAGCATAATTATTTTCTTTACCATAACCACATCCAACATTTGCAACTGTATAAACGATATGGCCATCTTTATCTAATACTAAATAATTTGTCCAATAAGAACCAAATTCTAATACTTGGCCAGGAGAATAAGTTTCCACTATAGAATTTTTATTGATAGTATAAAACTTACTTGGAGCATCAATTATTATTTCTGAAGAACTACTTTCAACATTTGATCGACTATCAATTTCGCTTATTTTATCAGAAATAGATTCAGAATAAGAAAAGTTATTTGAATGATTATCGCTATTTGTACTATTACTATCTTTAGTGGTAGAACAACTAGCAATACTAAGAAAAGATAGTACACTGACTAATAATATATTTCTTTTCATTTTTTTAATCCTTTCAAGCTATTAATTACTATTTATTAAAGTATAGCATAATAAAAAAAATATTTTAGTGCCATTTTTTGCTGAATATAGTTCTATTAAGACAATTAATATCATATAAATAGTGTCAATTATATTTTCATTTTGTAAAAAAATAGTTATAATAAACAATAAGGAGAAAAAATATGAGTGATACAAAGAAAAAAAATTTTAAATACTATTTATTGGTAACATTAAAAGGAATACTATTAGGTCTTATTAGTCTTGGCGTACCTGGTTTTAGTGCTTCTACTATAGGATTAATAATAGGTATATATACTTTAATGGTTGAAAATATTGCTAATATTTTTAAAACTCCTAAAAAAAGTATTCCATTTCTTATAGCCTTAATGATTGGATATGGACTTGGGGCAATAGGTGCAGCTTGTTCAATTTCAATTCTATTTGATTATTTTCCACTTATCACAACTATGTGTATTATGGCTTTGATTTTTGGCTCGATACCAGAAATGGTCTACTCTTTAAAAGGAAACTTTAAAAAAGTTTCTAACTGGATTGTATTTGTTGTAATTGTAGCATTCCTTATTATATATAATTATTTAATTCAAGAAGGAACTATTGTAGAATTTCCAGAAAGACCATCTTTATCTTATCTAATATTCATATTAATTATTGGGGTAATAACCTCAGTAACATTTATAGTTCCAGGAATTGATTTTGCAGTCGTTTTCTTATCTATTGGTTTATACTATCCATTTATGGGATTATTAAAAGATGTTGTATCATTTGGAAAAGAAAATTATTTGCAAACAATTGTACCGAAATTAGAATTATTACTTTTTTATGTAGTAGGATATTTTATTGGTATCTTTTTATTTTCAAAATTAATTAAATTTTTAAGTAAAAAATATAGCTCGCAATCTCAGTTTGCTTCATTAGCTTTTGTAGTTGCTGCAATACCTATTGTACTTAGAAACTGTTTACCATCTGCAAATGATCAAATTAATGCTGTGGATTTAACTTTTAAAGGCTTTTTAATTGGCGGAATCTTATCTTTTATTTTATTAGTAGTAATATTGGTATTTTCTTTTGTTGGAAAAGATAGGTGTGGTAGATATGTTTATGCAACATTATTACATCCATTTATAGCTCTAAAAAATGTTAGAACTATTGCTAAAAGCGAAAATAAATTTTTGACTGCTAAAGAAAAACTACATGACTTTGCCAAATATGAAAAAATAACTTTAGATGAAAATGTATATCAAGGAAATAGCAAAATATTTATAGTAGATGCCAAAGAAAAATATTGCTTAAATGCTATGATGCTAAGTCAAACTAAAGATTTTGTATATATAGATGATAACAATATATTAGGCCTTAAAAATTATTATGCTTCTATTAATAAAATAAGTGAAAAAGAATTAAATGAAAAATTTGAAGATATTATTAAAAATAAAAACATAGTTATTTTTTACAAAAAAGATAAATTATCATGTAGTAATGAAATGCTTGAAAAGTTAATTTCAAACCATTTTGAAATGAGTTTTGTAAATATTTTGTTTGATAAAGCCATTTATAATCGTAATTATTTTGATAATGTTTCTTATAAGATTGTATATTCTAATGATGCAATTTTAGATGAAAAAGAAAAAGTATTTCAAAAAATAAATGCTAATTTAAATTAAACATTAAAAAATACTTGTCATCTTGTAAAACTTTTAGTAAAATAATAAAGACCGGTAAGGGAGAGATACATTCATGAATAGAAAAACAAAAACAATAATCTTTTGGATATTTGCAGGAATATTTATTGCAACATTTGTATTAGCTTTATTCTTAGGTGGTATTGTTTCCGTATGGGGAGCTGGTACATCTATGTATAACTCTGTAGGAAAAGTATTAACAGCAATTGGATTTAATAAATCTGTAGTATTTAAGTATTCACCATTTGTTTGCGTGGGTATGGGTTGCATTCTTTCATTTATGTTTTATAAAAGATATAACACAAGAATTAATTAAAGCACTTTATAGTGCTTTTTTTGAAAAAAGGAGAACGTTATGAAAGCATTAGTAACAGGAGCAAGCAGTGGAATAGGTAAAGCTATAGCATATGAACTTGCAAGTCTAGGCTATGATTTAGTATTAGTTGCAAGAAGAGAAAATATACTATTAGAAATTAAAGATGATTTGCAAAATAAATATTCAATAAATGTAAAGGTTGAAGCTCTTGATTTATTACTTGAAGAAAACATTGTTGATTTATTTAATCGGAATAAAGATGTAGCAATATTAATAAACAATGCTGGAAAAGGTAATCTTGGGATATTTGATAATATTAACATTGAAGATGATTTTTCAACAATTAATTTAAATATAGTTGCATTTCATAGTTTATTAAAGAAGTATCATAAATTGTTTAAAGAAAATAAATATGGTTATATACTAAATGTTTCATCAGTTGCTGGTTTTCAACCAGGTCCTAAAATGGCAACATATTATGCAAGCAAAGGCTATGAATTATTATTATCAGAAGCAATTAATTATGAAGATAAAAAAGAAAAAAATAATGTTAAAGTCTGTTGCTTATGTCCGGGATCAGTTGAAAGTGAATTTGATAAAAATGCTAATGTAAAACACTCTTTGCCATCTTTAAAAGCAAACTATGTAGCAAAAAAAGCTGTTAAGGGAATGTTTAAAGGAAAGGAAATAATTTTCCCTTCAACATCAATAAAGTTAAGAATAATATTTTCACGTTTTATTAGTCGAAAAATGGTATGTAAAATAATATATAAAATACAATCAAAAAAAGAAAAATAGATAAAAGTTAAGCTTTTAGTTTATAACTATGAACTTAACTTTTTTTATTTATTATGATAGTTAGGCATCTTTTGAAAACAAGAATGTATTATATATTTATATATAATATACTTTTTCAAAAAAAAGTAAAAAAAGTGTTGCAAGATTTAAATAAATTTGATATACTTTTGACTGGCAGTTTGGCTATGATGTGCGAAGTTGCCGGAACGCTGAAAAGTGTTGTCATTACGGCGTTACGGGTTCTCGCTCGGAGCAAGTCTAAGCCATAGAGAATTAGGCGAAAGGAGAAAATTATAATGGCAAAATCTAAAAAAATTAGAATCAGACTAAAGGCTTTTGATCATAAAACACTAGATGCAAGTGTTGCAAAGATTATTGAAGCCGCAAAAAGTACTGGAGCAGGAGTTGTTGGACCAGTTCCACTACCAACTGAAAAACAAGTTTACACAGTTCTACGTGCTGTACACAAGTACAAAGATTCTCGTGAACAATTCGAAATCAGAACTCATAAGAGACTTCTTGATATCGTTAATCCAACAGCAAAAACAATGGATACACTTACTAACTTAGTTTTACCTAGCGGTGTTGATATTGAAATCAAATTATAGTTGTAAGGAGGAAAGAAAATGAAAGCTATTTTAGGTAGAAAAGTCGGAATGACTCAAGTCTTTGCAACTGATGGAACTATCATTCCAGTAACAATTGTTGAAGTTTTACCAAACGTTGTTATGCAAAAGAAAACAAAAGAACATGATGGCTATGATGCAGTTCAACTTGGCTATGAAGACAAAGATGAAAAAAGAGCTAATAAAGCTGAACTTGGTCATGCAAAAAGAGCTAATCAAACAGTAAAAAGATTTTTAAGAGAAGTTCAAGGCGAACAAATGAATGCTTATGAAGTTGGTGCTACAGTAACAGTTGACATCTTCGCTGCTGGCGAATTAGTTGATGTTATAGCAGTATCAAAAGGAAAAGGATTCCAAGGCTCTGTAAAACGTCACCACTATGCAATTGGCCCTCGTGCTCATGGATCTGGATATCATAGAGGCATTGGTTCAATCGCTACAAATGGTAGATGTAATAACCGTGTTCACCCAGGAACAAAACTTCCAGGACATATGGGTGGAAAACAAGTAACTACTTTAAATTTAACAGTTGTATCTACAGATGTTAATAAGAGTGCAATGTTAATTAAAGGTGCAGTTCCTGGACCAAATAAAGGACTAGTTACTATTCGTTCAGCTGTTAAGTATACTAAAAATGTTCCTGCAGCTAAAACACTAGTTGACTATAGTGCAAAGGCTGAGTAAGGAGGTAACGAATAATGAAATATGATGTATTAAATAAACAAGGCGAAGTTGTTAAAGAAGTTGAATTAGCTGATGAATTATTTGGCGTTGAATATAACAAACAATGTGTATTCGATGCAATTATGGTTGCAAGAAGCAATTCAAGACAAGCAACAGCTAAAACTAAAAAAAGAGATGAAGTAAGAGGCGGTGGCAAAAAACCATTTAGACAAAAAGGTACTGGCCGTGCACGTCAAGGATCTTCAAGAGAACCACAAATGGTAGGTGGTGGAGTTGTATTCGGACCTACTGGAATTCAAAATTTCAAAATTAGACAAAATAAAAAAGCAGCTCGTCTTGCTTTAAAATCTGTTTTATCTGAAAAAGTTACTGAAAAGAACTTAGTTGTAGTTGATGAATTAAAATTCGAAACTCCAAAGACAAAAGAATTTGTTAAAGTTCTTGAAGCTGTTAAAGCTGGTAGCAAAGTATTATTTGTAGTTACAGAAGATGATGATGCAACTTATTTATCTGCAAGAAACTTACCATATGTATTAGTCCTTTATGCAGATGAATTAAATGTTTATGATATCGTTAATGTAGATACATTATTAGTAAGTGAAGCTTCACTTGCAAAAATTGAGGAGGTATTTAAATAATGGCTAGAGCAAAAAAGGTTGAAACTCCTGCAGTTGAAAAAACAAGAAAAATCGTTGACCATTATTTTGATGTTATTGTTAAACCTATCGTTACTGAAAAAACAATGGCTTTAACTAAAACTCAAAACAAAGTTGTTGTACAAGTAAATGCAAATGCAAATAAAGACGAAATTAAAGATGCATTTGAATCAATTTTTGCAGTAAAAGTTGCAAAAGTAAATGTTATTAATGTACGTCCAAGAGATAAGAGAATGGGACGTTACGAAGGTCAAGTTTCTGGCTATAAAAAAGCTATTGTAAAATTAGCTGAAGGTCAAAGCTTAGACATTTATCAAGAAGGAACAGAAACTAAGTAGTTTGTGTACTTCAAATAAATATAGGAGGAAAATAAAATGGGCATAAAAACATATAAGCCAGTTACGCCAAGTTTACGTAACACTACTTCATTAACAAATGAAGAAATAACAAAAAGCTCTCCTGAGAAAAGTTTATTAAAGGTTGCTAAGAAAAATGGTGGCCGTAATAATCAAGGTAAAATAACTTGCCGTCATAAAGGTGGAGGACACAAACAAAAATATAGAGTAATTGATTTTGCTAGAAATAAAGATAATATTGAAGCAAAAGTTGCTGGAATTGAATATGATCCAAATCGTACAGCAAACATTGCATTATTATTCTATAAAGATGGAGAAAAAAGATACATCATCGCTCCAAAAGGATTAAAAGTTGGTGATGTAGTAGTTTCTGGAGAAAAAACTGATATTAAAGTTGGAAATGCATTACAACTTAAAAATATCCCAGATGGTGAATTAGTTCATAATATTGAATTATATCCTGGCCGTGGTGGACAAATCGTTAGATCAGCTGGTTCAAGTGCTCAAGTACTTGGTAAAGAAGGCAGATTTGTTACATTAAGACTTGCCTCTGGTGAAGTTAGAAAGTTCTTAGGCGAATGTAAAGCAACTATTGGTGTTGTTGGAAATGAAGATCACTCACTAGTAAATGTTGGTAAAGCTGGTAGAACAAGATGGTTAGGTGTAAGACCTACAGTTCGTGGTTCAGTTATGAACCCTAATGATCACCCACATGGTGGTGGTGAAGGTAAATGTCCAGTTGGACGTCCATCACCTGTTACACCTTGGGGTAAAAGAGCTCTTGGTGTTAAGACTCGTAGAAACAAGAAATACTCTACAAAATTAATTGTAAGACGTAGAAATGGTAAATAGGAGGAATAGACATGGCACGTAGTATTAAAAAAGGACCATTTGCCGATGAGCATCTAATGAAGAAAGTTGCTGCATTAAATGCTGCTGGCAAAAAAGAGGTTATTAAAACTTGGTCAAGAAGATCAACAATTTACCCAGAATTTGTAGAACATACATTTGCTGTATATAACGGTCGTGAACATTTACCTGTTTACGTTACTGAAGAAATGGTTGGCCATAAGCTTGGTGAATTCGCTCCAACAAGAACTTATAAAGGTCATATCGGAAATAATGCTGAAGATAGAGCTGCAGCATTAGCTAAAAAGTAGGAGGTCAAAAATATGGAAGCAAAAGCAAAAGTATTAGGCGTAAGAGTATCTCCTCAAAAAGCTAAATTAGTAGTTGATTTAGTTCGTGGAAAATCAGTTGTTGAAGCTTTAGATTTATTATCATATACAAATAAATCAGCTGCTCCAATTGTTGCAAAATTAATTAAATCAGCAGCAGCTAACGCTACTAATAATTATAAAATGAATGAATCTTCTTTATATGTTAAGGAAATATTCGTAGGTCCTGGAAAAACATTAAAAAGATTTATGCCAAAAGCTAAAGGTAGCGCATCAAGAATTTTAAAAAGAACTAGTCATATCAATGTTGTGATTAGTGACGAAAGATAGGAGGAGAAGGTTTCATGGGTCAAAAAGTAAGTCCAGTTAGTATGCGTCTTGGCGTTAATCGTGATTTTGAAACAACATGGTACGCTGATAAAAAAGACTTTGCTAAATATCTTAACGAAGATATCAAATTAAGAAAATACTTAGAAAAAGAACTTAAAGAAGCTACTCTTTCTAAAGTTGAAATTCTAAGAACAAAAAATAAAGTTACATTAAATGTTTCAGTAGCTCATCCTGGAGTTGTATTTGGACAAGAAAATGCTCATTACAATCTAGTAAAAGCTCAATTAAGTAAAATTTGTGGTAAAGATGAAGAAGTTCGTTT
This sequence comes from uncultured Bacilli bacterium, assembly GCA_934202505.1. Lineage (GTDB taxonomy): Bacteria > Bacillota_I > Bacilli_A > RFN20 > CAG-631 > CAKPXW01. The sequence continues at coordinate 7,577 of CAKPXW010000011.1, forward strand.
AAATGTTATCACAATCGAAAATCCTGATTTAGATGCAAGCGTTGTTGCACAATCTATCGCTGATCAAATTGAAAAACGTCAATCATTTAGAACTGCTCAAAAGAAAGCTATTATGCGTGTAATGAAAGCAGGAGCTAAAGGTGTAAAAACAATTGTTAGTGGAAGACTTGGTGGAACTGATATTGCACGTAGTGAAGGATATGCTGAAGGTATCGTTCCACTACATACAATCCGTAGTGATATTGATTATGCAACTGCAGAAGCTGCTACAACATATGGTCGTTTAGGTGTTAAAGTATGGATCTGTCGTGGCGAAATCATTCCTACTAAAGCAAAAGCATCTTCTGATGAAGTGAAGGGAGAATAAGCCTATGTTAATGCCAAAAAGAACAAAATATAGAAGACCTCATATTGTACGTTATGAAGGTTTATCTAAAGGCGGAAATGAAGTATCATTCGGAGATTTTGGTCTTCAAGCCTTAGAAGGCGCTTGGATTACAGATAAACAAATCGAAGCTGCCCGTGTATGCATTTCAAGATACACACGTCGTGGTGGAAAAGTATGGATTAGAATTTTCCCACAATTAGCAAAAACTAAAAAGCCTCTAGAAGTTCGTATGGGTTCTGGTAAAGGTGCACCAGATAGTTGGGTTGCTGTTGTTAAGCAAGGAAAGGTAATGTTTGAAGTTGGTGGAATTTCAGAAGAAGATGCTAAAAAAGCATTAAAATCAGCTTCTTATAAACTACCTATTGCTTGCAAAATTATTAAGAAAGCAGGTGCTGAATAATGACAATTGTTGAAATTAGAGATATTCAAACTCCTGATCTTCAAAAGAAGGTTAGTGAATTAAAACAAGAATTATTTGCTCTTCGTTTCCAACAAGGAATAGGACAATTATCTGATACAGGAAAAATTCATGAAACAAAAAAGACAATTGCTAGAATTCTAACTGTTTTAAAAGAAAGAGAATCATTAAATAAATAGGAGGTTGCAGTATGGAAAGAAATAGAAGAAGAGTACTAACTGGTACAGTTGTATCTAATACAAATGATAAGACTATTACAGTAGAAGTTGCTACATCTAAGAAGCATCCTCTATATAATAAAAACTTTACAGCCACTAAAAAATATAGAGCACATGATGAAAACAATGAAGCTCAAGTTGGCGATCAAGTAACAATTATGGAAACAAGACCACTTTCAGCTACAAAACGTTTCCGCTTAGTTGAAATTACTAAGAAAGCTGTATCTGATAATAACTAGGAGGTATTTGTGATATGATTCAAAATTTAAGTAGACTTGTAGTAGCAGATAACTCTGGTGCTAAAGAAGTAATGGCATTCCGCCTACTTGGTGGTTCAAAAAGAAAATTTGCCAATATTGGTGATATCGTTATTTGTTCTGTTAAATCAGCAACTCCAAACGCTGATGTAAAAAAAGGACAAGTTGTTAAATGTGTAGTTGTTAGAACTAAAAAGGGCATTACACGTCCAAATGGTAGCCACATTGCATTCGATGACAACGCTGTTGTATTAATCAATGATGATGGTTCACCTAAGGGTACTCGTGTTTTCGGTCCTGTAGCTAGAGAACTTCGTGAGCTTGGTGAAGGATATATGAAAATTATATCTTTAGCTCCAGAAGTATTATAGGAGGTTTAACATGAGAGTTAAAAAAGGTGATAAAGTAGTTGTTATTGCTGGACATGAAAAAGGTAAAGAAGGCGTTGTTTTATCAACAAATGCTGCTAAAAACCAAGTATTAGTTGAAGGCATTAATAAAGTTACTAAACATAACAAACCAAATCAACAAAATCAAGAAGGCTCAATTACAACTAAAGAAGCTCCAATTGATGCTTCAAATGTTGCACTTATTGATCCTAAGACAAAAAAAGCAACAAAAGTATATTATAAATTCGAAGAAAAAACAGATGCTAAAGGTAACGTAAAAAATGTAAAAGTACGTTATGCAAAATCTGGTGCTAAATTAGATAAATAGGAGGAAAAACAATGGCAGAAGAAAAGAAAGTTGAAAATCAAGAAGCAGTTGTAGAAAAAGCTCCAAAAGCTAAAAAAGCTCCAGCAAAGAAAGCAACTGCAGCAACAAAATCAACTACAGCTACTAAAACAACAAAAACAACTGCTAGCAAAACAACAAAAACAACTGCTAGCAAGACAACAAAAACAACTGCTAGCAAGACAACAAAAGCAGCTACTGCTAAAAAAGAAACAGTTAGTGCTAAAGCAGAACCTGTTACAATTCCTGTAAAATTTGTTACTCCAAAGAAAGATCATGCTTTCTTAGAAAAGAAATATAAAACAGAAATTGCTCCTGCTTTAATGGCTAAATATAATTATCGTTCTGTTATGGAAATTCCACACCTTGAAAAAATAGTTGTTAATATGGGTGTTGGTGATGCTACAACTAACAGCAAATTAATTGAAGCTGCTGTTGAAGATTTAAAAACAATTACAGGTCAAAAGCCTGTTGTTACAAAAGCAAAGAAATCTATTGCTGTATTTAAAGTAAGAGAAGGTCAAGAAATTGGCTGTAAAGTTACTTTACGTGGCGATAGAATGTATGAGTTTTTAAATAAACTTGTAAACATTGCTTTACCACGTGTAAGAGACTTCCATGGTGTTAGTGCTAAAGCATTTGATGGCCGTGGTAATTACACTTTAGGTATCAAAGAACAATTAATTTTCCCTGAAATTAATTATGATAAAGTAGTTAAAGTAAGAGGAATGGATATTGTTATTGTTACAACTGCAAAAACAGATGAAGAAGGCAAAGAATTATTAAAATTATTCGGAATGCCTTTTGAAAAGTAGGAGGAATACACAATGGCTAAAAAATCAATGATTGCTAAGCAACAAAGAACTCCAAAGTTCTCAACAAGAGCTTATACTAGATGTGAACGTTGTGGACGTCCTCATTCAGTAATTAGAAAATTTAATTTATGTAGAATTTGCATTCGTGAACTTGCTTATAAGGGACAAATCCCAGGCATGAAGAAAGCAAGTTGGTAAGGAGGGTAAATATGGCTATTACAGATCCAATTGCAGATATGTTAACTCGTATCCGTAACGCTAATCAATTAAAATATGAAACAGTATCAATGCCATCTTCAAAGATGAAACAAACAATTGCGACAGTTTTATTAAATGAAGGTTTCATTTCTGACTTAAAAGTTGAAGGCGATGTTAAGAAAGTATTAACTCTTACCCTAAAATATGGTGCAAATGGTGAAAGAGTAATTACAGGATTAAAGAGAATCTCTAAACCAGGTTTAAGAGTACATGTAGATGCTGAAAATCTTCCACGTGTATTAAATGGCTTAGGTATTGCTTTAATTTCAACATCTCAAGGTATTATGACAGACAAGCAAGCTCGTGCTAAGAATATTGGCGGAGAAGTTCTTGCTTATGTATGGTAGGAGGTAGAGTATGTCACGTATTGGAAATAAACATATTGACATTCCTGCTAATGTCGAAGTAACAGTTAATGGTGCACATGTTACTGTTAAAGGACCTAAAGGTCAACTTGAAAAAACACTTGAAAATTGCATTGAAATTAAACTTGAAGACAATAAGTTAACTTTCGTTCCATTAAATAATGAAAAACATACTAAACAAATGCATGGTACAACAAGAGCAGTTGTAGCTAATATGGTTAAAGGTGTTGTAGATGGCTATGAAAAAGTATTAAAAATGGAAGGTGCTGGTTATAGAGCAGAACTTAAAAATGGTAGTGTAGTACTATATCTTGGATATTCGCACACTATTACAATGGTTCCACCAGAAGGAATTACTTATACAGTTCCAAATCAACTTGAAATTCATGTTTCAGGTATTAGTAAAGAATTAGTTGGTCAATGTGCAGCTGAAATTCGTGCTAAGAGAGGACCAGAACCATATAAGGGCAAAGGACTTCGCTATAGTGATGAAGTTATTAGACGTAAGGAAGTTAAGAAAGCTGGCAAATAATTAGCTGGTAGAAAGGAATAAGTGAAATTATGATTAATAAAGTTTGCAAAAACGTAAATAGAGTTAAACGTCATCAAAGAATTCGTAAACAAATTTCAGGTACTCCAGAATGTCCTCGTCTAAGTGTATTTCGCTCAAACAAGCACATTTCTGTTCAAGTAATTGATGATGTTAATAAGAAAACATTAGTAGCATCTTCTTCAGTTGAATTACATATTACTAATGCAGGTAATATTGAAGCAGCTAAATTAGTTGGTGCTGACATTGCAAAAAAATGTAAAGCTGCTAAAATCGAAACAGTTGTATTCGATAGAGGCGGATATATTTATACAGGCCGTATCGCTGCACTTGCTGATGCAGCTAGAGAAAACGGTCTAAAATTCTAGGAGGATTATCATGGCAGAAGAATTAAAAGCAGAAGTAAAAACTGAAGAAGTAGCATCTACTGAACAAGCCCCTGAAGTAAAAGAAACAGGAAAAAGAAATGATGGCCCTCGTGGAAAAAAACCATTCAATAAAAATAGACGTCCCTTAAAAGACAAAAAGAAAGATGATATTGAAGATAGAACAGTTTATGTAAATAAGGTATGTAAAACTGTAAAAGGTGGACGTAAATTACGTTTCGCTTCAATTATCGTTGCTGGTGATAAAAAAGGTCACGTTGGAATGGGCACTGGTAAAGCTAAAGAAGTACCAGATGGAATCAAAAAAGCAAGCGAAAGAGCTAGAAAGACTTTAATTAGTGTACCAATGGTAAAAGGTAACACAATTCCTCATGAAATTGTTGGAAGACATGGTGCATGTAAGGTTTTCTTAAAACCAGCTCCAGAAGGAACAGGAATCGTTGCTGGAGGTCCAGTACGTGTTGTTCTTGAACTTGCAGGTGTAAAAAATATTTATTCAAAAGTATATGGATCTAAAACTGCAATTAATATGGTAAGAGCTACTGTAAATGCAATTGAAAATCTAAAAACTGTTGAACAAGTTGCTGCTTTAAGAGGAAAAGCAGTTAATGAAATAAAACATTAATCATTAAGGAGGAACAAAATATGAAACTTAATGAATTAAAATCTACTGTTGGTTCAAGACCAAGAGAATTAAGAGTTGGTCGTGGCATTGGATCTGGTAAAGGAAAACAATGTGGTAGAGGAATGAATGGTCAATCAAAACATAATGGAGCAGGAACTCGTCCAGGTTTTGAAGGTGGTCAATTACCTTTATATAGAGCTTTACCAAAGATTGGCTTTACTAACTATACAAGAAAAGAATATGCAATTGTTAATTTAGCTACAATTGCTGAAAAATTTGAAGATGGTGCAGTTGTTACATCAGCTGCATTAAAAGATGCAGGTTTAATTTCTAAAGAATTATGCGGAGTAAAAGTTCTAGGCGGAACTAAGATTAATAAAAAATTAACAGTTCAAGCTAAAAAATTCTCAAAATCTGCTCAACAAGCAATTGAAGAAGCAGGAGGCAAAGTTGAGGTGATTGCATAATGTTTAATAGATTTATTGATGCTTTTAAGGACAAGGATGTCCGTGGCAGAATATTCTTTACATTAGCAATTCTACTTGTTTATGTTTTAGGACTTTTGATTGCAGTTCCTGGTGTTGATACTTCATCAATAAATAGTGCCTTACAAGAAAACGATATTTTAGGTATTATGAATATATTAGGTGGAGGAGCATTGGATTCATTTTCAATCTTTGCTCTTGGTGTATCACCATACATTACTGCATCTATTATTGTTCAATTACTACAAATGGGTGTTTTACCAAAACTTCAAGAATTGTCTGAAGAGGGAGAAGCAGGAAGAAGAAAAATTAATGATATTACTCGTTATTTAGGACTTCTACTTGGCGCAGTTCAAGGATATGGAATTATTCTTACACTTGACAATCAAGGAGCTGACTTCTCTGCAATTTTCCCAGATGCCCCATTATGGGTTAACTATACATATGTAATCGCAATTTTACTTGCTGGTACGATGTTTGTTATGTGGCTATCTGACCAAATTACTGCAAAAGGTATTGGCAATGGTGTATCAATGATTATCTTTGCTGGTATTATTAAATCAATCCCATCTCACTATAGCAGTGTATATCAAATTTTAGTTGGTCAATATACAACTTCAGCTGAACAATTTAATGGATTATTACAATTTATCGCTTATGTTGGTTATACTGCTGTTGTAATTTTATTTGTTATATTTATTGAATTATCTGTTCGAAAAATTCCAATTCAACAATCAAGAGCTACAATGTCTCAAGCTAGTGGTAATATGAACTTCTTACCAATTAAGGTTAATCCAGGAGGAGTTATTCCAGTAATCTTTGCTCAAGCAGTATTATCTGCTCCAGTAACAATTCTAGGATTTATAGATAGTTCTTCAAGTGCTTATACTACTTTGAAAAACATCTTTACAATTTCTCATGTTGAAAATGGTTGGCCTATTGCTTTAATGATTTATATTGCTTTAATTATCTTATTCTCATTTATGTATGCTCATATTCAAATTGATTGTGATAAACTTACAGAAAATTTAACAAAACAAGGTTCTTATATTCCAGGTATTAGATCTGGTAAAGAAACTAGAAACTACTTATCAAGTGTTTTAAATCGTGTAACATTTACTGGCGCAATAACACTTGCCTTAGTTGCTGCACTTCCTTATGTGATTCCAATGATTTTCACAAAACTTGCGAATACAGCATTTGGTGGTACAAGTTTAATTATCGTTGTTGGTGTTGCAATTGAAACAACATCTCAATTAAGTGGTTATATTGCTGAACGTAATTATCGTTCATTTGACTTTGATTTTTAAGGAGCAAAAAATGAATATAATTCTATTTGGAGCTCCAGGAGCTGGAAAAGGAACACAAGCTATTAAAATTGTTGAAAAATATGGATTAGTGCATATTTCAACAGGTGATATGTTTCGAAGTGCAATTGCTAATAAAACTAAAATGGGATTATTAGCAAGCGACTATATTTCAAAAGGACAATTAGTTCCTGATGAAGTAACCGTTGGTCTTGTAAAAGAAAGACTAGCTCAAGAAGATGTTAAAAATGGATTTATTCTTGATGGTTTCCCTCGCACTTTGCCTCAAGCAAAGTGCTTGGATGAAATCGTTAAAGAATTAAATATTAAGCTTGATTATGTAATTGATATCGAAGTAGAACTAAAAAAATTACTTCCTCGTTTAACAGGAAGAAGAGTTTGTAAAAATTGTGGAGCTTCTTTTCATATAATTTACAATGCTCCAAAAGTTGATGGAGTTTGTGATATATGTAATGACACACTTTATATTCGAAAAGATGATAATGAAGAAAGTGTTTCCGTTCGCTTACAAGCTTATGAAAATCAAACAAAACCTTTAATTAATTATTATAAAGAAAAAGGCATTTTGTTACCTATAAACGGAGATCAAGAAATTAACGATGTATTTAAAGAAATCGTTAATAAATTAGGAGAGTAATGTTAAATGATAACTAGAAGAACAGCACATGAAATTGAACTTCTAAGAGAAGCTGGAAGAATAGTTGCTAAAACTCATCAATATTTAGCACAGTTCATAAAGCCTGGCATTACTACGAAAGAATTAGACAAATTGGCTGAAAAATTTATTCGTTCTTGTGAAGCAACTCCAAGTTTTAAAGGGTATGGTGGTTTTCCTGGTGCAATATGCACATCTATAAATGATATGGTTATTCATGGAATTCCTGATAATACCAAATTAAAAGAAGGAGATATTATTTCTTTAGATATTGGTGCTTGTTATAAAGGTTACCATGGCGATTCAGCTTGGACTTATAAAGTCGGTAATGTTTCAAAGGAAGCAGAATATTTAATGCAAGTAACTCATGATGCTTTATTTGCAGGACTTGCAAAAGCAAAAGATGGAAATCGAGTAGGTGATATTTCAGCAGCCATACAAGAGTATGTAGCTTCTCATAATTGCACATCTCCTCATGACTATACAGGTCATGGAGTGGGAACTAGTATACATGAAGAACCTTATGTACCGAACTATGGAATTGCCGACCATGGACCAAAATTAAAAGAAGGCATGGTTATTGCTGTTGAACCAATGGTTCATCTTGGAAAAGCAGATGTATATGTATTAGATGATGAATGGGGAGTAAAAACTCTAGATGGCTCTTTAGCTGCTCATTATGAACATACAATTGCTATTACTAAAGATGGATATCAAATTTTAACAACATTATAGGGGGAGAAACAATTTGGCTAAACAAGATGTAATCGAGGTAGAAGCTATCATTGTTGAAGCACTTCCTAACGCAATGTTTAGGGCTAAGCTTATAGATAATGATATGGTAGTCCTTGCTCACGTTTCTGGTAAAATCCGTATGAATTACATTCGCATTTTACCTGGCGATAAGGTTACTTTAGAGCTTTCACCATACGATTTAACACGTGGGCGCATAACATTTAGACACAAATAAGATGTTATAAAAAAAATAAAAAAAATAAAAAAAATAAAAAAAACCAAGGAGGGCATAATTATGAAGGTAAGACCTTCTGTTAAACCAATTTGCAATAAGTGCAAAATCATTCGTCGTAAAGGCCGCTTAATGGTTATTTGTGAAAATCCAAAACACAAACAAAGACAAGGAAACTAAGGAGGATTAAAAACAAATGGCACGTATCGCTGGAGTAGATATTCCAAATGAAAAAAGAGTTGTAATCTCTTTAACTTACATTTACGGTATTGGACCAAGTAGAGCAGCTAAAATTTTAAAAGATGCTAATATTAGTGAAGATATCCGTGTAAAAGACTTAACTGAACAACAATTATCTGCTATCCGTGAAGGAGTTTCTTACTACAAAGTAGAAGGAGATCTTCGTCGTGAAGTAGCAATGAATATTAAATCATTAATGGAAATTGGCTGCTATCGTGGTATCCGTCATAAAAAAGGATTACCATGCCGTGGTCAAAGAACAAAAACAAATGCTAGAACTTGCAAGGGTCCAAGAAAGACTATTGCTAATAAGAAAGTAGCAAGTAAAGGTTAATAAGGGGTGAAATTATGGCACAAAAGAAAGTAGTACGTACAAAACGTAGAGAAAGAAAAAACGTTGCTAAAGGTGTTGCACATATTCACTCAACATTCAACAACACTATCGTAACAATTGCTGACGAAGCAGGAAATGTTATTTCTTGGTCATCAGCTGGAGCACTTGGCTTTAAAGGCTCAAAGAAATCAACTCCATTTGCTGCACAAATGGCTGGAGAAGCTGCTGCAAAAGCTGCAATGGTTCATGGTATGAAGTTTGTAAATGTTGATGTTAAAGGACCAGGTCCTGGTCGTGAAGCTGCAGTTAGATCACTTCAAACTGCTGGACTTGAAATTACTATGATTACTGACGTAACGCCAATTCCACACAATGGCTGTCGTCCTCCAAAGCGTCCAAGAGGATAATTACTTTGACGCATTTACAATTAAATAAAAAAATTACTAGGGGGATAAATATATAAATGGAAAAATTTAAAAAACCAGAATTTACAATCGAAGATGTTAATGTTGAAGAAAATCATGCAAAGTTTGTTATCGAACCACTTGAAAGAGGATTTGGTATAACACTTGGTAATGCAATTCGAAGAGTATTATTATCTTCTCTTCCTGGCACTGCAATGTATGCTATTGAAATTGAAGGTGTACGTCATGAATTTTCAGCAATTGGTGGAGTAACAGAAGATGTAACATCATTAATACTTAATTTAAAACAAGTAAACTTTAAATCAGCAAGTTATGCTACTGATCTTGAAGGAGAAATTAAGTTACATGTTGTTGGACCACATGTTGTAACAGCTGCAGACTTCGTTTGCCCAAGTGGGGTTGAAGTCTTAAATAAAGATGCATATATTTGCACAGTAGCTGAAGGTGGAACATTAAATGCTGTAATTTATGTTAAAACAGGCCGTGGGTATTCATTGGCAGAAAAGAACAAATCTAGTAAACAATCATTCGGTACTATCCCTACTGATTCAAACTATACTCCTATAAAGAAAGTTGGATACGAAGTAACTCCAACTCGTGTAGGACATGATAATAATTATGATAAATTAGTTCTTGATGTTACAACTAATGGAGCATTTACTCCTCAACAAGCAGTATCTATTGCTTCAAAAATTCTTATTGATCACTTAGAATTATTTTCAGAAATTGAAAATCTTATTCCATTTGAAAATATTATGGATGAAGAACAAGTTGAAGAACATGACAAGTATCAAGAAATGTCAATTGAAGAATTAGATTTAAGTGTTCGTTCTTACAATTGTTTAAAGAGAGCAAATATTGCTACAGTACAAGAATTAACTTTAAAAACAGAAGATGATATGATGAAAGTACGTAATTTAGGTAAAAAATCACTTAAAGAAGTTCGTGAAAAACTAAAAGCTTTAGGTCTATCATTTAAAATTAGTGAATAAATAGAAAGGTAGAAGAATTATGGCACGTAATAAAATTCGCGGCAAGGCTGGTGTAAAATTTAAAAGCCCTTATACTACTGAGAAACGTGACTCACAACTTCGTACATTAGTTACTGACTTAATTGTACACGAAGAAGTAAAAGTTACTCCAGTAACAGCTAAAAGTTTAGTTTCACTAGCTTCAAAAATGATTACTTTAGGTAAAAGAGGAGATTTACATTCTCGTAGACAAGCTGCTGCTGTTTTAAGAAATGTAAATGTTAATGAAAATCAAACTGCTTTACAAAAACTATTTGATGATTTAGCAAAACGCTATGCTAATCGTAATGGTGGTTATGTAAGAGTATTAAAACTTGGAAATAGACGTGGAGACAATGCTCCTATCGTTGTTGTTTCTTTAGTTAAATAATAATTTAAAATAAAGGTCTAAATGCTCACAATTAGACCTTTTATTTTTTTTATAAAAAAATTGTTTAATTTTTTTATAAAAAAAGTTATAATTATCTAATAAAAAGGAGGGTTTTACTATGTATAGTAAAAATATATACGAAAATATTAAAGAAGAAAAAATAAATGAAATTAACACATTTGCTGAAGGATATAAAGAATTTTTAAGCAAATGTAAAACTGAAAGACTTGCTACAAAAGAAGCTATAAGACTTGCTAAAGAAAAAGGATTTGTTAATTTAACAAGCAAAAAAACATTAGTAGCAGGTGATAAAGTTTATGTTGTAAATAAAGATAAAAATGTAATGCTATTTATAATTGGAAATAAGCCTTTAACTGATGGTATTAGAATTTTAGGAGCTCATATAGATTCACCACGACTTGATATAAAACAAAATCCATTATATGAAAAAAATGAATTTGCACTTTTAGATACACATTACTATGGGGGAATTAAAAAATATCAATGGGTTACAATTCCTCTAGCTTTACATGGCTTAGTTTGTAAAAAAGATGGCTCTGTAATTGAAGTAAATATTGGCGAAGATGCTTCAGATCCTGTAGTTGGTATTTCTGACCTTTTAATCCATCTTTCAGCAACACAAATGGAAAAAAATGCAGCTAAAGTAATTGAAGGTGAAAATCTTGATGTTACGGTTGGTTCAATTCCATTAAAAGGAAGCGAAAAAGAAGCAGTTAAAGCTAATGTATTAAAATTATTAAAAGAGAAATATGACTTTGATGAAGAAGATTTCTTATCAAGTGAAATAGAAGTTGTTCCAGCAGGAAAAGCTCGTGATTATGGGCTAGATAGAAGTATGATAGCTGGCTATGGACATGATGATAGAGTTTGTGCATATACTTCATTAATTGCAATCCTTGATTCTAGTACTTGTGAATATACTTCTTGTTGTTGCTTAGTTGATAAAGAAGAAATAGGAAGCGTAGGAGCAACTGGAGCCCATTCATTAGCTTTTGAAAATGTAATTGCAAAATTATTAAAATTAACTGGAGTAGACTCTTTCTTAGCTGTAAGAGAAACTATGGAAAATTCTAAAATGTTAAGCAGTGATGTATCTGCTGGATTTGATCCATTGTTTGCTGAAGTAAACGACCCAAAAAATAGTGCTTACTTAAATAGAGGTATTGTATTTAACAAATATACTGGTGCGAGAGGTAAATCAGGTTCAAATGATGCAAATCCTGAATATTTTGCTTGGATTAGAAATGTTATGGATGGGAATGCTTTATATTATCAAACAGCTGAACTTGGAAAAGTTGACCAAGGTGGTGGCGGAACAATTGCTTATATTTTAGCAAATTATAATATGAATGTTGTTGATGCTGGAATTGCTGTTTTAAATATGCATGCTCCAATGGAAGTAGTATCTAAAGCAGATGTTTATGAAGCATATCTTGCTTATAAAGCGTTCTTAAAAGCTTAAATAATTTAAAGAGTAACTAATTAGTTACTCTTATTTTTTTAATTTTCATAAGCCAATTTGCCACTTTCTATTTATAAATATAAATAGATGTGGTAAAATAAAGTGTTAAATGGAGGTGAAAATGATGGAAGAAAATATTATTGAGTTTAAAAATGTTAATTTTTCATATAGCGATGATACACCTCTTATAGAAAATTTTTCTTTAAACATAAAAAAAGGAAATTATACTGTTTTACTTGGGCATAATGGATCGGGTAAGTCTACCATTGCTCAATTAATCATAGGATTACTTGAAGCAAAAAATGGAAGTGTTTTTGTAGATGGAATAGAACTTAAAGAAGAAAATATTGATAAAATTAGAAGCAAAGTTGCTATTGTCTTCCAAAATCCTGATAATCAATTTATTGGCTCTACGGTTGAAGATGATATTGCTTTTGGCCTTGAAAATAAATGTATAGATCCCAAAGATATGTTAAATATTATTAAAGAATATGCTACTAAAGTTAATATGATAGATTATTTAAAACAAGAGCCAAGTTCATTATCTGGTGGACAAAAACAAAGAGTAGCAATCGCTGGCACTTTAGCATTAAAGCCAGAAATACTAGTACTTGATGAAGCAACATCTATGTTAGATCCCATGGGAAAAAAAGAAATAATGGATTTAATCTTGTCTTTAAAAAAAGAAAATCCAAATATGTCAATTTTATCAATTACTCATCACATTGATGAAGCATTGTATGCAGATGAAATAATAGTTTTAAATGATGGGAAAGTAATAAAAAGTGGAACGCCATCACAAATATTATATGATGGAGAACTACTTGAGAAAAATAACCTTGTACCTCCTTTTGTAATACAAGTACAAGAAAAACTAGCAAGTAAAGGAATTTCTATTGAAAAATCTTTTTCTATAGAAGATTTGGTGAATAAATTATGAAAATAGAAGTTAAAAATTTATTCTATAAATATGATGGAAATGATTATTTTTCTTTAGATGATATAAATACTATAATTAATGACAAAGAATTTATAGCTATTATAGGACAAACAGGTTCTGGAAAATCAACCTTTATTCAAAATTTAAATGCTCTTATTATTCCAAGTCAAGGAGAAGTACATATTGATGATTTTGTAATTAAAAATAAAGGGAAAATAAAAAATATTAAAGAACTTAGAAAAAAAATTGGAATTGTTTTTCAATTTCCAGAATATCAATTATTTGAAGAAAATATTGAAAAAGATATTTTATTCGGCCCTAAGAATTTTAATATAAAATGTGATGATTTTAAAAAGTTAGCTATAAATATGCTTAATCTAGTAGGCTTAAATGAATCATTTTTAGACAAATCTCCTTTTGAATTATCAGGAGGAGAAAAAAGAAAAGTTGCCATTGCAGGAATTCTTGCTTTTAATCCTGATGTTTTAATACTTGATGAACCAACAGCAGGACTTGATCCAAAATCGGCAAATGAAATGATGGATTTATTTAAAAAATTAAATGAACAAGGTAAAACAATAATTTTAGTAACTCATCAAATGAATCATGTTTTACAATATGCTTCTCGTGTTTTAGCTTTTAAAGATGCTAAATTACTTGCTGATGAAATACCTTTAAAATTATTTTCTAATTCTAATTTAATAGAGTCATTAAAATTAGATGTTCCTGATGTAGTAAAACTCACCTTACTTGTAAGTCAAAAATACCCTGATATTAAAAAATATGAAATAAAATCAATAGATGATTTTGTAAATGCGTATCAGGAGGTGAGTGGCAGATGACTTTAGGAAGATATGTAAACACAAATAGTAAAATACACTCACTAGATCCCCGTAATAAGTTCATTTTATTGTTTATATTCATGATAATGATTTTTGTAAACAATTCTTGGACAGGATATTTGTTTTTAATTTTGTTAGCCTTTATTATTTTTAAATTAGCTAAATTAAAGTTTTCAATGATTTTTAATTCTTTAAAACCTATGTGGTTTATGATGCTATTTTTATTTATTGTCAATTTATTTGTTTATAAAGATGGCACATTATTATTATCATTTTGGAAAATTAATATTTATTCATCAGCAATCATACAATGGGCAAAAATTGTCTTAAGACTTATATTACTTATTTCATTTTCTACTATTTTTACGGCTACTACTAAGCCTTTAGAAATTACTATAGCAATTGAAGACTTATTTTCATTTTTGAAAGTTTTTCATATTAATGTTCATATTTTTTCTATGACGATATCCATTGCTTTAAGATTTATTCCAACAATTCTTGATGAGACTTATAGAATTATGAAGGCTCAAGCTTCAAGAGGTGTAGATTTTAAAAACGGAAAGTTTAAAGAAAAAGTTGTGGCAATTAGTTCATTAATTATTCCCTTGTTTATAAGTGCTTTTTCAAGAAGTAATGATCTTGCAAATGCTATGGAGGCTAGAAATTATAATCCACTTGGAAAAAGAACAAGATATAGAAATCTTCTTTGGCATAGAAAAGATACTATAACTATTTTGCTTACAACATTTTTATTTGCTGCTATTGTTTTCTTAAAAATTTATTTTAAGGATAATGGATTTGATGTATTTATCTTAAATAATATCAAAAACTTATTTAATATAATAAAAGGTTGGTTTACAAAATGAGATATAAATGTATTGTGGCTTATGATGGCTATGACTTTGATGGATATCAATTGCAAAAGCATAATTCTAATACAATTCAAGAAACCATTCAAAAAGCCATTAATCAAGTTTTTAAAGAGGATATAACAATATATGGAAGCGGTAGAACGGATAAAAAAGTACATGCTATTGCTCAAGTCTTTCATTTTGATAGTGGAGTAAAAATACCTCCAAAGAATTTAAAAAAAGCTTTAAATACTTATTTACCACAAGGAATAAGAATTAAAAATGTAGAATTAGTAAGTGAAAAATTTCATGCTAGATTTTCAACTCATAGAAAAGTTTATGTGTATAAAATTATAAATAGTAAAAATGAAAATGTCTTTAAAAATCGCTATTTTGCTTATTATAAAGACAAAATTGATATCGAACTATTAAAAAAAGCTGCCACATTATTTTTAGGCGAACATGATTTTTATGGCTTTACAACTAATAATAAAGAAGAAATATTAGATTTTAAGAAAAATATCTATTCAATCAATATTAAAAAGAATCAAAACGTAATTAATATTGAAATAGAAGGTAGTGGCTTTTTAAAACATCAAGTAAGAATGATGGTAGGAGCTTTACTTGTTGTTTCTTCTTCTAAAAAAGATATATCATATATCACATCTTTACTTGATCAAGAAAAATTAAGATGTGGTTATAAAGCAATGCCACAAGGTTTATATTTAAAAAAAGTAATTTATTAGTAAAGGAGAATAGTATGTATAAATATTTTTTCTTTGATTTTGATGGGATGCTTGCAGATACTTATCCTCACACTGCAACTTGTCTTGTTAAAACTTTAAAACAAACAAGAAATAAAGATTATTCTTATAAAGAAGCATATGATCAATTAAAAATATCTTATGCAACTGCCTTTGATTATTTTAAATTAAGTAAACAAGAAATAGAACTTTTTGTAAAAACTACAGATAATATTAATGAAGAGCCTAAAGCAACTTTATTTTTACCAATAAAAAAGTTATTGAAAACAATTCAAGATAATGGATATCAAAGTTTTATTTATACTAATCGTGATGAATTAACTTTTGATTATCTTGAAATGTTTGATATTAAAAAATATTTTAAAGATTTTATAATAAAGGCTAATAAGCCAGATCCAACTTGTTTAAATCAAATGATAGAAAAATATAACTTAGATAAAAAAGAATGTTTAGTAATTGGGGATAGAGATTTAGATATGCATGGAGCTTATAATGCATCAATTGATGGTTTATTATATGATGTTGATAATAGAGTTTCCAAAAAATATGCAACTTATGTAATTAATCGCCTAAATAAAATATATAATTATATTTATTTACCTTATCATATTTTAAATAATTATCACACCCATACTGCTCGTTGTGGACATGCAACAGGTAAAGATGAAGATTATGTTATCGAAGCCATCAAAGCAGGCTATCAAACACTTGGTTTTTCAGATCATTTTATGTTTCCAGATGTTGAAAAAAATTATGAATATTTTTCTTCAATCAGAAAACTTAAAGAAAAGTATAAAGATCAAATTGATATAAAAATTGCTCTTGAATGTGAATATATTGATAAATATATACCATTATATAAAAAGTTTAAAGAAGCTGGTGATGTTGATTACTTAATATTTGGTAATCATGGATTTTTAAAAGAAAACGGAACTACAAGAGCTGATTTAATAAGTTTTATTCATCCGTATGATGATGTTAATTATTTTGAAATTTATTTTAATCTTTTAAAGAAAGCTTTAGATAGCAATTTATTTAAATATATTTGCCATCCTGATTGCTTTTTAAAAGGCTATGGCAAATGGGATGAAAAAACAATAGAAATGGCTCATAAAATAGGAAAGCTATTACAAGGGAAAAATGTATATGCTGAATTATCTTGCTCCGGTATTAGAAGTAGAAAAAGAATTGAATTTCAAAATGAATTAGTGCCAGCTTATCCATTTAAAGCCTTTTTTAAAATCTTAAAAGAATATGATTTAAAATTTGTAATAGGCTTAGATGCTCATAGTGAAAAACAACTTGATGATGAAGCTTTACAATATGCTTTAAAAATTGCTAAAGACTTAAAACTAAATTTAGTATATAATATAGAAGACTTATAGGAGGGATTTTTATGGATAGAATAATGCAAGACCGTTTAGAAACAATAAAAAACCGTTATCAACAATTGCAAAACTTATTGCAAGATGATAGTGTCATTTGTAATATTAAATTATATGGACAATATAGTAAAGAAGCTAAAACTTTAGAAGTAGAATTAACTCTTTGCTCATACTCAAATTGCTTTTTCATAGCTTCAAATTCTGGTGCTATTAAGTCTGCAGGTCTTACAGTTATAGTTTCTTCGTCTCCAATTATTTTCTTTTTGATTTCTTCATCTATTTTAGCTGGAGCCTTTCCGTATAAACCTTTTACATAATCTTTTATTTCTTTAGGAACTAACTTATATCTTTCTCCTGTTAATACATTAAATAAAGCTTGTGTTCCAACCATTTGACTTAAAGGTGTAACAAGTGGTGGATATCCTAAATCTTTTCTAACTCTTGGTACTTCATTTAATACTTCTTCATATCTATCTTCAGCATTTTGTTGTTTCATTTGAGATAAAAGATTTGATAACATTCCCCCTGGAACTTGGTATTTTAAAGTTTGAGGATCTGTTAATAATACTTTTGCATCAAGTATACCTTCTGCCATGTATTTATCTCTTATTGGCTTGAAGTATTCTGCAACTTCAAGTAGTGCATCCATGTTTAATTCTGGATTTCTGTCCATTTGAGCAAATGTTATTGCTAAAGATTCAGTTGGTGGCTGACTTGTTCCTCCACTAAGTGGTGATATTGCAGTGTCTATTATATCAACACCTGCTTCAACAGCTTTCATGTATAACATTTCAGCTATACCACCTGTACAATGAGTATGTAGTTCAATTGGTAACTTAGTTACTTCCTTTATACGTTTAACTAATTCATAAGCATTGTATGGAGTTAAAACACCTGCCATATCCTTTATACATATAGAATCTGCCCCCATAGACTCCATTGTCTTAACTAGTTCAACATAGTACTCAATAGTATGTACTGGACTTGTTGTAAATGATATTGCACATTGACAATGTCCATTGTATTTTTTTATTGCTTTCATTGAAGCTTCTAAGTTTCTTACATCATTTAATGCATCAAATACTCTTATTATATCTATACCATTTTTTATAGATAACTCTATGAACTTTTCAACAGTATCATCAGCATAGTTTCTATATCCAAGTAAGTTTTGCCCCCTTAAAAGCATTTGTAACTTTGTATTTTTAACATGCTTTCTTATAAGTCTTAATCTTTCCCATGGATCTTCATTTAAAAATCTTATACAAGAGTCAAATGTAGCTCCACCCCATACCTCCATAGCATGGTATCCTACTTTATCCATTGTTTCTAAAATAGGAATCATTTCTTCAGTTTTTAACCTTGTAGCCATTAAAGATTGATGTCCATCTCTTAGTGCTGTTTCAGTTATTTTTAACTTACTCATTTTACTTATCACTCTCCTATCTAAAATTTATTTAAATAACACGTATTAAGATATTTCTTTTTTCTTGTTATTTCTTCTTTTTTCCACACATCTTATTATATATGTCATCTCATTGTATACCAAGTCTTTTTAGTGTTCTTTTTTATATACATTTTACAAAAATTGTATACAATTATATTTTTTAGCATACATCCTATTGTCATTTTTTGGAATTTATTGTATGATATTGTTAATAAAATATTTTATATATTTTTTAGTATTCTATGTAATCGTTTTACCTTCTTAATCGAGTAGTTTAACATTACTATGTATTTAGGAAATATTGTATGTACTGATTATTTAAGAAAGGTATTAAAAAATTATTTAAGATTATATTTAAAAATGAAGTATATTTTGGAGGAACAATAAAAATGAAAAATTACATGGATGAGTTTGTTAAAAATACAGATTTGTCTCAAAATAGACCTCTTAAAGAAGTTGTTTATGAGAGTTTAAGAAAAACATTGATAGAAGGATGTGTTCCTGCTGGAGAAAGATTTATCGAAAAGGAGTACTCTGATAGATTAAATATAAGTAGAACTCCAGTAAGAGAGTCTCTTAAACTTTTAGAAAGTGAGGGGTTAGTAAAATATATACCTAGAACTGGTGTTGTTGTAAATAGAGTAACTAAAGATGATGTTATTGAAATATATAAAATTAGAAATTCACTTGAACTATTAGTTGCTACAGAAGCTATGAAATATATTACAGAAGCTGATGTAGAAAATATATCCTCAATATTAGATGAAACTGAGAAAGCTAATGATGAAGGAAATATTAGTGAAGTTATACGTTTATTTACAAAGTTTAATACAGAACTTTATAATTTAAGTAAAATGAAAATACTTCCTGCTATGATTTCTAATTTAAATAGTTATTTACATAAATTTAGAACTATCTCTATAGAAGATAGTGAACGAAGAAAAAAAGCTTTGCTTGAACATAGACATATATTAGATGCTATAT
>CAKPXW010000012.1 GCA_934202505.1 uncultured Bacilli bacterium
ATCATGAACTTGGTGTTATTTCTATGGCAAGAACAAATGTAAAAGATTCGGCTTCTAGCCAATTCTTCCTATGTGTAAATAATTGTAATCATTTAGATAATGAATATGCTGGTTTTGGTAAAATAGTTGATGAAAATTCTTTAAAAGTACTAAAAGAATTAAATTCTTATAAAACTGGAATGATTGATTATTCATTAACTGATTGGCCTAACACAAATAGTGAAAATTATACTATTAAAACAATTTATAAAATTTAATAATTTAAAAAAATGATATCAATCAAGGTATCATTTTTATTTTCTATTTAATAAAGTTTGTTGAAATTCTTTTTTCTTGCTCAGGAAGTCCAAATTGTTCTTTACCAAGTTTAATGCTTTTCATTAAAAAAGTCATATTTCTTGCTAAAGTTCTCATTGTTTGTAATCCTTCTAAATCATCTATAGCTTCTCCTACTTTCCTTCCGTGAACACTATTCCAATATTGACTTGAAGCAATAGGCATTCCTGAGATAGTAAAATATTTGTTTAATTCATCAAATGTTGCTGAGCAACCGCCTCTTCTTGCTACAACTACACTAGCTCCAACTTTATCTCTTTTATCAAAAGAGGAAGAATAGAACAATCTATCTAGTAAAGAAATTAAAGTACCATTTGCTGAAGCATAATATACAGGAGAGGCTATTATTAATCCATCTGCTTCTTCAAATTTTAGTGAGATATCATTTACAATATCATTTATGGCGCACTTTTTATTTTTATAGCAATAATTACAAGCCATACACCCTCTAATAGTCTTATTGCCTACTTGGATTGTTTCAACTTCAATATTATTTTCTAAAAATACTTTTTCTATTTCTTTTAAAGCAATAGTTGTATTGCCATCACTTCTAGGAGACCCATTTAACATTAATACTTTCATATTATTTATATTTTTTTACACATAAAGCGATTGCTAAAGCCCCAGGTCCAATGTGGCAAGCAACACTTAATGATAAAGGATCAAAATTGTTACATTTAGTCCTTTTATGTTTTCCTCCACTTCTTTTTTAAATTCTAAAGCCTCTTCTTGATTTTCACTATAACATACACAAAGGGCCATTTCATTATTTTCATATTCTTTTTTAAACAAACTTTCTAAGTCTTTTTTTGCTTGTTCTATCATTTTAACTTTAGCTTGTCTTATTGTAATTGGCGTTGCAAATTTTTCAAATTTATCTCCATTTGAATATAAAACAGGTTTAATTCTTAACATTGAGGCAAGTAAAGCTGCTGTAGGCGTTAATCGTCCACCTTTTTTTAAATAAGAAACATTAGGAACCATAATATATATAGAGTTTTTATATTTACTATCTTCTAAATATTGCTTGATTTCTAATGGCGTTTTTTCTTGTTTTTGTAAAGCGATTGCTTCGTAAACACTTTCTTTTAATGTTGGAGCTATTCTTTTATTATCAACGACTACAACTTTACCATTATAATCATTAGCAAGTACCATGGCAGTAGAATATGTACCACTTAATCCACTACTCATTGGTATATATAAAATCTGTTCATATTCTTTTAACAAATTATCAAATAAATCTGTTAAATAACTAATGGATGGTTGAGATGTGGATACTTCTACTCCATCATTTAAAAATGAATAAAACATTTTATGATCTAATGAAATATCTTCAAAAAATTCTTTTTTATTAATATAGAAAGGCATAGGAATAACTTTAATGCCAAGACTTTCTGCTTCATTTTGATGAATTCCCGAGTTAGAATCTGTTAGAATAATAAATTTTTTCATGTTTCCACCAACCTTTTATTGTGCAATTTTATCAATTATTATATTTTTTGTCAAATTACACATAATATAGTTATGATTAAGAAAATAATAGTGTCCTATTTTTTAAATATTAAATATTTACTTGTCGCAATGGGAATCATTTACTTTTTTTTAATCATTTGTTCTATTGCCTTTTTTAAACAAATATTATATCTTTTAAACAATTTTGACAAAGATACTATTAATAATTTAAAAAATTATATTTTAAATGTTTTAGATAATGAATCACTTTTTTCTTTAATAAAAAAAGATCACCTAAATAAATTTAAAGAGGATATAAATTTAATCTTAGGTGATCAAATCGTAATTATCAATAAAGATTTATCAATAAGTTTATATATTGGTGTATTATCTTTTCTCCTTACTATCAATTTATCGTTAAGTTTATGTAAATTTTTACTAAGAAAAGATAGCAATATGCAAAAGGAATTTATAAGTCCGATTGCATTTCTTTTCCGTTTATTAGTCTCTTTTATATTTGGATCTATATTTGTTTTTCTAATAAACACATGGCAAATAATAAGAATAATTGTAATCATTATTTATAGTTTATTTTTATTATTTGAAAATATCATTACCACTTATTTTATTTACTTTAAAAAAGTTCCATTTAAAATGTATTTTCATTCAAAAAACTTGCTTTATCTATCAATGATTTATTTATCTATTGCCATTGTACATAGTTTAATATTATTTATTGTCTATTTATTACTTGGAAAATTAGGGTTATTTTTAGTACTTATTCCTTTATATACTTTTAGTTTTGCCTTATTTGATTACTATACTATTTATTATTATCAAGAATTATTTAAAAAAATTAGATTTATTTTTGATTAAATAAGTAAATAACACAATTAAGATAAAACCTAAAGTTATTGACCCAAATACAATAAGCATCAATTGACTATCTTGGAAAAACTTCGGAGCATAATTTATTTGATAGGTTTCTGAAACATTTCCAGCAAGATCATAAACCATTATTGTATTTGTCCCTTTTTTTAAATTAAAGGAAAATTCTTTCTCATTATTATTTAATCCTATTAAATTACCCTCTTTGTCATTTTGATATTTAAGATTGTAACAAGCAATACTTTCGCTTGCTTGTATTGTTACAATTTTTTCATTGGTAGTGAAAGATGTAGAAGTTAATGAAAAATTATTTATTGATAAGATGGAAGGGAAGGTCTTATCTATAACAAATTCAACTTCTGAAGAAACATTTCCTGCTACATCTTCACTATAAACCTTGTATTTGCCATCTTCATTTAAAATGACTTGGCTTTCTACTTGGTAAAACACATCATCTTTATAATATTTTATTATTACTCCTTCAACATTATCTTCAGCTATAATTTTGACATCATTATTAATATATTTTCCTTCTAATGGTGTATTATTTGCTAAAACTTGAATAGTTGGATTTATATGATCTAAATAAAATGGACCTGAAGTATATAAATAATCTTCTTTTTCACTACTTATTTTTAAGTGTAAATAAACATTTCCTTCACCTTTATCAATGATTACCTTACTAGTATTTAAAACTTCCCAATTATCTCCATTATAAGCATCATCATTTATTGTATAAAAAATATTTTTTATTTCACTTTCATCAAGATAATAAGCTTTTACATCGATAACATATATTTTAGAAGAAATTGTACTACTAAACATAGAAAGTTCAACTATTGGTGGAAATAAATATGTTATATCATAAATGGTTAATTGATTAACATTCTTACCAAAATCTTGGGCAAGTTGTCCATAACTATTACTACCCCATGTATAAATTTTCCCTTTATTTGTACTTACTAAACAATGATTTTCAGAAAGAGAAAAATTATTTACAATATCTTCTTCAATATCTAAATCTATTTTACTAGGACAAGATGTAGAAATTGTTGTTCCATTTCCTAATTGTCCATTGCTATTTTCACCAAAAGAAAAATAATTATCATGATTAGTTTTCACTATACAAAAATAATATCCTGCATATATTTTGCTTATATGTTCTTCGTTTTCTAAAGCAAAATTATTTGTCATATTATATGGAGTTTGATAATCATTTCCACTAGAAATAATAGCTTTACTATCAGCAATTTGTCCATGGGAATTACTACCAATAGCAAATAATTGATGCTCTGCTGTCAATACATATGAACTATATTTACCACAAGCAATATCCACGATATTTTCAATGCCTGAAAATATTTTGATAGGAACATTGTAATTATCTTCATTTCCAAGTTGAAAATGATTATTGTTACCCATACCATAAACATGTCCATTATTTGTAAGTATTAAAGAATGTGTTCCTCCACAAACAACATCTTTTATATAATCTCCATCTTGGAATGTAATATTATTAGTAATATTTAAAGCTCTTCTTTCTTGCAAGCCTCCATTTCCTAGTTGTCCATATTCATTATTTCCAAAAGAATATAATTGGTTTTTATTAGTGAGAGCTAAGGAAAAATTTGAGCCACATGCAAGTTTTATGATTTTTTCATCTTCACTTAAATTAAACTCATCACTTAAATCAATAGGACTTGCTTTAAATAAGCCATTATTAGAATAAATTAATTGCTGATGATCATTACTACCAAAAGCAAATACTTTTCCCTTTTTTGATAAAAACAAACTGTGTTGTTCTCCACTAGCAACAGATATTATTTTATCATCTTCTTTTAATGGAAAAGAAAAACTAATATCTGTAGGTCCCATATATTTTTTTGAATTAGAAACATCTTGATTTTCTCCCCATAATCCCCAAGCATAAACATTTCCTTTTGATGTTACAAGTAATGAAGATGTTTTACCTGTTGCTATAGAAAAAGAAATATCATTATCTTTAGCAAATAAAACATTATTTTTTTCTTTAACTTGGAATATAACTGACAACATTATTACGACAATAGTAAAAAAGCGCTTCATTATTTCTACCTCCATTTATAGTATAGGTAGTCATAAAGGCGCTTTTTGTCAAATTATGTAATTACAACGAAAAATCTTCTAAAGGATATTGAGCTATTGCTCCAATTGATAAATCATTATTATAGCTATTGGTAATGATTTTATAATAAGCACACATTCCAATCATTGCCGCATTATCTCCACATAAAGAAAGAACTGGTAATATTAAGTCGATGTTTTTATATTTACTTAATAATTGTTCTAATTTTTCTCGAAGTTCACTATTAGCAGCAACTCCGCCTGCCGCAACAAAAGTTTTTATTCCAGGATAGATTGTTAAAGCTTTTTTTACTTTTTTAATTAATATATTTGTAGCTACATCTTGAAAAGAGGCTGCGATATCTTCTTTTTTATAAGTTTCATTTCTTTGATCCATATTATGAATTAAATTAATGACAGAAGACTTTAATCCTGAATAAGAAAAATCAAGTGAATCATCATTTTTTGGCATTGGCAATTTATAAATTTTTTGCCCATTTTTAGCAAGCTTATCGATAATTGGTCCTCCTGGATAACCAGTTCCTAATAATCTAGATACTTTATCATAAGCTTCACCAATAGCATCATCTAATGTTTGTCCTATTATTTTAAACTTTAGTTCGTCTTCCATATAAACAAGTTCTGTATTACCACCTGATACTACTAAAGCAAGTAAAGGAAATTTAAAATCTTTTTTAAATCTATTAGCATAGATATGTCCTGCTAAATGATGTATTGGAACTATTGGTTTATTTATCGTTAGCGCTATTGTTTTAGCTGCTTGCATTCCAACATGCAAAGAGCCAATAAGACCTGGTCCTACTGTAAAAGCTACATAATCTATTTGATCAAGAGAAATATTTGCCTTTAATAATGCTTCATTTATTACGCAAGTTATTTTTTCAGCATGAAGTCTAGAGGCAAGTTCTGGCATTACTCCACCATATTTGTTATGAAATTCTATTTGTGATGAAATAACATTGCTAAGTATTTCTTTATCTTTTAATATTGCAACGCC
Source organism: uncultured Bacilli bacterium (assembly GCA_934202505.1). Classification (GTDB taxonomy): domain Bacteria; phylum Bacillota_I; class Bacilli_A; order RFN20; family CAG-631; genus CAKPXW01. Next base: position 5,801 of record CAKPXW010000012.1, read on the forward strand.
TGTGTCATCGCAACTGCTTTCAATTGCTAATATATACATATTATTTTATCTCCTTTATCATCAAATAAGCATCCTCACCATTTTCATAATAATGTTTTCTTGTAGTTATTATCTTATAATTAAACGATTTATAAAGATTAATTGCTTTTTCATTGCTAATTCTAACTTCCAAAGAAATGCTTTCACAATTTGCCATCATTACTCTTTTTTCCATATCTGCCATTAAAAGTTTGGATAACTTTAATCCACGATATTTTTTTAATATGGCGATTTTTGAGATTTCTGCATATTCAAATTTAATATAAAATCCAATATATCCTATTATTTCTTTTGTTTCTTTAATTTGCATTACTAGATAATAAGCAAACGGGTTACTATCAAGTTCATAAATAAAATCTGTTTCTTTCCAAGGCTTGGTAAAAGATTCGTTTTCTATTATTAAAAGTTCAGGAAGCATTTCTTTTGTAAGTTGCTTTATTTGAACTACCATATTAACGATCCTTTAAATAAATAGGAACTAATGTGTCAACATTTTTTACTGGTTCTACTTGCATAGATATGCGATTCATATTATCAATAACATCAATATCTTCACTAGTTTTCCCTACCAAGAAAGCATCTAAAACAACATCATAATCTGGATATTTTTTTATTAATTCTAAAACATCTTTTAATTCAAGAACACATTCTTGAATAATTGGTTTATTATTATCATATATACCTACATAACTTCGATTGCTTCTTGCATCTAATAAAACAATTTTCTTTCCAACACTAGCATATGCATTTAAAGAAGAAATAGCCTTTAAAGGTATTTTTCTTATTGAAGCAAGAACTTTAGCAATTGTAAGACCAATTCTAATACCAGTAAAAGAACCTGGCCCGATAGTTACTACAATTTCATTAATATCATTTGGTGTTAAATTATTTAAAGTCAAGCATTTTGAAAGATAAGGAATGGCTAATTCTGATTGTTTCTTTATTGCTTCTTGTTGATATTTATAAATAATTTTGTTATCTTTAGCTATTCCTATACATAAATATTTAGTTGATGTGTCTAAAAACAAACTATACATTTTTTAAAAGCTCCTGAAGAATCAATTCATATTTTTTTCCATTAGCTATTAATGTGAAAATTCTTTGATTCTTGCTAACATATTGAATATTAATTGTTAAGTTTTCTTGAATATCATCTTGATTTTTTAAATAACTTGACCATTCAATGAATAAAACATTTTCATCATTTAAGTAATCGTCCATTTCTTCAAAGGTCGAATTTTCCAAACGATAAGCATCAATATGAACTATTTCATAACGATCTGATTTATATGTTTTTAACAAAGTGAAAGTTGGGCTAGTAACAACTTCTTTGACATTTAAAGCTTTTGCTATTCCCTTTACAAAAGTAGTCTTCCCGGCTCCTAAATCTCCATTTAATAAGACAATATCTCCACCTTTTAACAAATAGGCAAGTTTAGCTGCTAATAAATAAGTATCATTTTCATTTTTGCTTTTATAAATCATATCTTTGCCCTCTCAAACATATATAATTTTATCACTTAATAAAATATTTATAAAGCAAATATATAAGAAATTGGACTTTTTTCTATAAATATGCTATGTTTAAAAAGCGTTGGAGGACTTTCTTATGGATTTAGTAATATTAGCTGCTGGGATGGGAAGTAGATTTGGTGGTTTGAAACAAATTGAGCCTATTGATAAATATGGTAATTTTATTATTGATTATTCGATATATGATGCTATTGAAGCTGGTTTTGATAGAGTAATTTTTATAATTAAAGAGGAAAATTTAGAAATATTTAAAAAAACTATAGGAGCACGTATTGAAAATAAAATAAAAACATATTATGCTTTTCAAAAATTAAATAATGTTCCTAATAATTATACGGTTCCTGAAAGTAGAATTAAACCTCTTGGCACCGCTCATGCAATTTATTGTGCAAAAGATCTTGTAAGTGAAAAGTTTATTATTATAAATGCTGATGATTATTATGGAAAAGATGCTTTTAAAGTAGCAGCAAAATTTTTAAATAACCTTCCAAATGACTCTAAAAACAATTATGCTAATGTTGCTTATAAAGTTATAAATACTATTACAGAAAATGGTTCTGTAAAACGTGGTGTATTGAAATTTGATAATCATTCTTGCCTTCAAGAAATGATTGAATCATCTATTGAAAAGAAAGATACAAATCAATTAATTGCTACTCCTCTTGATAAGAATATTAAACCTTTTTCTATAGATGGTGAAAGTTTAGTTTCTATGAATATGTTTGCTTTTACAAAAGATATTATGCAACATATTGAAAATGGCTTTTCTACATTTTTTAAGGAAAACATAAATAATTTAAATGATTGTGAATATTTAATTCCTTCTGTTGTTTCTTCTTTAATAGAAAAAAATATTATTAAAGTAAATATTTTATCAACTACTTCAATTTGGTATGGTGTAACTTATAAAGAAGATAAACAATATGTATATGACTCTTTAAATAAAATGCAAGATGATGAAATATATCCTCAAGGATTATGGAAAAAATAAAAAAGTCAAATGACTTTTTTTATTTTTTGTTATATTTTTCAAGAGTATCGATAAACATTTTTTCCATTTTCATCATACATTTTTCTTGATTTAAATTTTCTTTAGCATATTCAATATATTTTTTAGAATATTCATCTCTTACTTTAGGATTATCAATAAACCAATCGATTTTATTTGCTAAATCTTGTGGGTTATCATAATCAAATTTACATTTTTCATCAATAGCATAAGTTTGCGTGGCACATCTATTGGAGTTAGAGATAATAGGAACAATTCCACAAGCCATAGCTTCTAGGCAACCAATGCCTTCGGCTTCAATTGTTGCACAATGAACATATAAATAACAACTATTTAATATTTCAACCATTTCTTCATGAGAAAAAGATTTCATAATTGGTTTAATAGGTAATTTTGTAACTTCTTCTTTAATTTTATTTTCTAAAGGCCCTGCACCTGCTAATACAAGTTCTATTTTATCTTTATATTTTGAAAGCATAATTGCATCAATTAATACTTTATGATTTTTTTCTCTAGAATATCTTCCTGTATAAATGATTCTAATTTTATCTGTTTTTGAAATATTTTCTAAAGGAACAAAGCAATCATTAACACCATTAGAAATTACATATCCATTACATGGTCCAAACATTTTTTCATATAATTCTTTTAAATATTTTGTTGGAAAATGAATTGCATCTGCATGTTTATATAATTCATTTAATACAGAATATGTAAGTCTATTTATAATTTTTCCATTTTCAAGATAAACATGGGCAGTTAAATTTTCTGATAATTGATGAAACCCTGCTGTCACAGGAAGTCCAATTTCTTTAGCAATTTTACAACTTTTTTTGCCAAGAGAAAATGGTAGCATTACATGCACAATATCTGAATCTTTTATCGCTTCTTTTATGATACTTTTATCTGCTTTTGCTAAAAACACACCATTTTCTTCTACATAATGGTTAAAAACACCAAAATTTATTAAGGGAACAATATAAAAGTCCTTTTCATTTTTCCTTTCATTGTCAGGACATAATACCTTTACTGTATGTCCTTTTTCTTTTAAATATCTAATTAAATTCATAGCAGCAATAGTAGTACCATTATTTTCTTTTCCAAGAACATCACATACAATTGTTATTATCATTTTCTAATTCCTTTCCATTAACATATTTTTTATACGAATAACTTTCTTCTTTTTCCACAACCTCAACCATGAAATTATAAATTTTATCTCGCATTTCTTGTTTGTTTTTACATTTATTAGGATAAATAGGATTGCCAATAGTTATTGTAATATAAGGGTGCAGTTTTTTAAATATTTTTCTTTGTTTATAAGTAATAACAAAGCCTACAGCTGGAACATTAAACATAAATGGGTAAGTGAAAGAACTATTTTTAAATGGACGTATTTTATTATAATATGGCCAAATATGTGCTTCAGGATAAATAGTTATTGCTTGATTCTTAGCAAGTCTATTTTTCATTTCTTCAAATAAATTTTTACTCCCTTTAAAAGTTGAAGATAATGGCATTCCTCCTAACATATCAACTAAATGTCTAATAATTGGTATGGAAACAGCATCAGGAGAAACTATTATATTGGCTTTTTTGGGGAAAGATAATAATGTGGGGTTGAAAGCATCAGCAACTCCTTGTGTATGATTACCATATAAAATATAGCCACTTTTTATCTTTTTTAATGCTTTTTTATTTTTTATTTTAACTTTAAAAACTATTTTCATATACATATATACAAGTGGTGTTGCTATAAAATGATAAAGCAAAAAGCTTGTAGTTTTCCAAACAACACTTGAATGATTATATTTATATTGATGATCAATAGTTTTAGGTGAAATCTTGTCTTTGCTTGCAGCAAAATCGTCATTTAATTCGTCAGTATAGATATAAGTTTTTTTCTTCATAATATTTACCTTAAATTTTATAAATAAAATTTATATACTCATAGTTTATACAATTATTACAAATTTATCAATAAAAATATGCTTAAATATAAATAAAAAGGCTTAAAGCCTTTTTTATTATACAAATCACTATTTTTGTTTAACTTCTACTTCAATTCCTGTTTCAAAGAATCGATTCCAAGGTTGGTAATGTTTTACTAATTCTACTTTATATTCCTCGTCATCTAGATTTTCTTTTGCCCATTTTATTAAATTGTTTTTTATATAAGTAGCAACTTTTCCATCTTCTTTGCCATCAATTTCTTTCCAATCAAATCCTTGCTCTTTAAAATAATCAAAAGCATCAAATCTTACATTGCTTTGATATCCACAATCTTCAAGATATCTAAGTCCCATAAAGTTTAAAAATTTATTAGACATTCCATATAAATGATTTACCATCATCAAAGGAATACATGTTCCAAGAGTGTTAGCAGCTGTATTCCATCCAGCATAACTATTTACTTTAAATAGTAAATGTTGACTATGTAACATATTTACTAAAATAGTATCTGACCCATTAGCATAAGCAATATCAGCAATTCCTACACATTTTTTTATGGAAACTAAATATTTTATGTATTCTACAAATTCTACTAAATTTCTTCCAACAGTATAATTTAAATCCTTTTCTCCAGGAAACTTATCATCTTTTAAACTATCATATAAATGTCTTGCTTCTAACATATCTTTTAATGGAAGATTTACCATAAGTACCATATCAGAAAGACTATAATCATCTATTTCCATTCCACCAGATGCAAGTATTTGATATTTAATAGATTCACTTACAGGTCTATCTTCATAACGAGGAATAATATTTCCTTCATTACAAGTTGAATAACGTACAAATACTTTTGGTTTAACATTGTTAATTTCATTTATTGCTCTTGCAAGTAAAACATTTGATACTGCATCTGCATCTGGATACATAAGCACTTTACTTTCAAGATGACATTTATTGATATGTGATCTAACTTTCATTTGATCAATAGCTGTAAGTCCATATGGTGCTGAATCATCTTGAGGAATAACTAAAAAGTCAATAATATTTTCATTTACTAAGTCAATAACATGTTGATTCATATTTGTATTTATTTTTCTTCTGCTTAAGTAGTCATCAACATATTTTTGATAATCATTTTTAGTTATAAATTCTTTGCATCTATCATATTCTTTTTGTTCTTCATCATTTAATTTTCTAACTTCTTTTAAATGATCATAATATCCCAAATTATGAATTTCTTGTCCACATAATTCATAAAAATCTGGTTCTTCATCATTACTACTATAACTTGGACAGCGCATAATTAAATGGAAAGCAAATATTTTAATATTTTTATTTTCCTTTTTTAATTGTTTTAACACATCTAGAATAGACATAAGTTCTTCTTCTTTTTTGTAATGTAAACGTGATGGAACGATTCCACCATATAATAAAGTGTCTATTGCTATAATTGCATAAGATGCATCTTTACCTTCTTCTAAAATAAATTTTTGAATTGCAGCAATATCACCTGGTATTTTCTTTTGGCCTAAATATTCTCTTGGAATAGTTACAAGATTAATATCTTCTGCCATTTTTCCAATCATGTTTGGGAAGTCATAAGTACAAGGTCTTTCATCTAGAGAAATGTTAATAATTTTTTTCATAATATCTTACTCCTAAGTCCTAATAATAATATCACAAAAAATTACAAGTATAAATAGCATTTATAGTGGTAAACTAGAAAAGGTGATAAATATTGAATACACATACAGATTTTGCAGATGAACTATTAGATAAAAAAGCTAAAGATGAATATAAGCTTATTAGTAAAAAAAGTAAAAATATTACAATGAATATCATTGATATTTTAAAAGAAAAAAATTCTTTTTTGAAAGAAAAAGGGCGTTATATTTCTGTGGAATTTAATAATTTATTTGATGATTCTATTAGAGAAAAAGTTTCTAAAGCATTAATAGACGCCTTTAATTCTTTATATAAAATTAAAAGTAATGATAAAGTTTTAATAGTTGGTCTTGGAAATGATAAAATAATTGCCGATGCTTTAGGTCCAATAGTTGCTGATAAAATAATGGTTACAAACCACCTATTTATCAATAAAGAAAACATTAATAAAAGTATTAAAAGAGTTTGCGTTTTTACTCCAAAAGTAATGGGACAAACTGGTCTTGAAAGTGCTGATTTAATCTTAGCTGTAAATAATTTATTTAAACCAAATTTAATCATAATAGTAGATTCTCTTGCTACTTCTTCTTTAATTAGAATAAATAAAGTTATACAACTTTCTAATGTTGGTATCACACCCGGCTCAGGTGTTGGTAATTATAGAAAAGAAATTAGTGAGAAAAATTTACACACTAAAATTATAACAGTAGGTGTTGCAACCGTTATGGAAGCTAGTAATATTATTAAAGAATTAAGTAATATTAAAATACCTAAAGACTCAAATTACTCTTTAATTTTAACGCCAAAAGAAATTGATGAAAATATTGAACATTTAGCTACAATTATTTCATCTTCTATAAATCAATATATTCATGAAAATTTTTCTAAATTATAATTTTCGACATTTTATTTAATAAATATTTTTTATTATATTTATGGTGAAATGAATTGAAAAAGAAAATTGGAGAATTTTTATTACTTTTTTTTATCATTATTATGTTTATTGGAATTTTAACTGGCATGAAAGGAAATTCCAAAGTTGTTATTGAAAAAGAAAGTGAATACGAAGTAGACAATTCTGTAAATGATGATTTATTTTTAAACGAAGGAAACAATATTTCTCGATTAAATGAAAAAATAAGCATCGCTATTTCTAAAGGAATTAATGGAACATTAAATGGTCTTTATAAAATCGTCAAAAAAATTGTTGCATAAAATTATGAGGTTTTATACAATAAATTTTGGTGATGAATAATGAAAGATGTAAGAATTGTGTTTTTAGGCACTCCAGCAATTGCTGCTACAATTTTGCAAGGACTTATCGAAGCAAATTATAATGTTGTAGGTGTTGTTTCTCAACCAGACAAAGAAATTGGTAGAAAAAAAATTTTGACACCTACTCCTGTAAAAGAAATAGCTTTAAAGTATGATATTCCTGTTTTTCAACCTATAAAACTTAGAAATGATTTTGAATTTTTAAAAGAATTAAAGCCAGATTTACTAATTACTACAGCCTATGGTCAAATTCTTCCACAAGAAGTTTTAAATCTTGCAACTATTAATAATATTAATGTTCATGGTTCTTTACTTCCATCTTATAGAGGAGGCGCACCTATTCAAAGAGCCATTATGAATGGTGACACTAAAACTGGCGTTTGCATTATGCAAATGGTCGATAAAATGGATGCTGGAATGGTTTATTCAAGCAAAGAAATTTTAATTGATAAAAATATGACTTCTTCAATTTTATTTGATAAAATGGCTATTATAGGAAAAAATTTACTACTAGAGACTTTACCTGCAATTATAAATAAAACAGCTATAGGAACATTACAAGATGAAAGTAAAGTAACTTATGCTTTTAATATTAAAAGAGAAGAAGAAAAAATATCATTTTTTAATACTTGTAAAGATGTTCATAATAAAATTAATGGCCTTGCCGATATTCCTGGTGCTTATTGCTTTTTAAATGGTAAACAATTTAAAATTTATAAAAGTGATTATACAAATTTAAATGACTCTTTGCCTATTGGAACTTTAAAAATCGAAAATAAAAATCATTTATATGTTAAATGTTTAGATGGTTACCTTGAACTTTTACAAGTTCAACTTGAAGGTAAATCTAAAATGAATGTTAAAGATTTTTTAAATGGCTATAACAAAGATAATCTTATTAAACAACAACTTGATTAATAAATTATGGGATAATATGAATATATTCATATATCCCATTTTTTTTACAAAATAAATACACTTGCTATTTATTTATTTTTTGTTTATAATTTTGTATGTTTCTATTCTATATATAGAATAGAAAAAAATGGAGGATTTATTATGAATAATGTAATTATTGTAACGGATTCATGCGCTGATATTAGAAAAGACATGAGAGAAAGATTTGGCATTGAATATGTCCAAATGAATAATGTATTTAAAGGTAAAGAAGTACCTGCAAGTCTTGATTGGGAATATTTCCCACCAAAAGAAATATATGACATTTTAAGAACAGGAGAAAGAGTATTAACTACTCAAGTTCCAGTTGAAACTTTTGAAAAGAAATTTACTGAATGGTTAGATAAAGGAAATGATATTGTTTACCTTGCTTGTTGTGTCCATCAATCTGGTTCAGTAAATACTGCAAAGAATGTTGCTAAAAAATTATTAGAAAAATATCCTAATAGAGAAATATATTGTGTTGACTCTTTAAATGCTAGTGCTGGTGAAGCTTTAGTAGCAATTAGAGCTGCTATGTATCGTAACGAAGGCCTTTCAGCTAAAGAAATTTTTGAAAAAATTGAAGTTGATAAATCTTATGTTAGAGAATTCATTACTCTTGATACTTTAAGCTTTTTAACTCAATCTGGTAGAATTCAAGCTGATCAAACATTCTTAGGTGATCGTTTAGGTGTTAAAATTATTATTACAAATGATATTGAAGGGAGACAAGTTCCATGTGGAAAAGTTAAAGGAAGAGATGCTTCTATTCAAGAAATTGTAAAATTATTAAAAGCTAACATTGTTGACCCTGAAAATCAAATTATTATGATTTCACATGCAGACTGCACTGAAGATGCCAATTATTTAAAAGAATTAATTGAAAAAGAAATTCCTTGCAAAGAAATTTATGTTTCTTATATTAATTCAATTGTTGGCTCTTGTGTAGGTCCAAATACAATTGGGGTTTGGGCGTTTGGAACCAAAAATACATTTACATTAAATAAGTAGTTTTATGGATGTAAAGGTATTAGATGGAAAACTATTTGCTAACTTAATAAACAATGGTGCTAGTAATTTAAAAAACAATAGCACCATTGTAAATGATTTAAATGTTTTCCCAATTCCTGATGGCGATACAGGAGAGAATATGTCGCTTACTATGTTTGGTGGAGTTAATGCCTGTAAAAATAATGTAGAACATTCTTTAGCCAAAGTTAGTAAAAAAGTAGCAAATGGTATGCTTCTTTCTGCAAGAGGAAATTCTGGTGTTATCTTATCTCAATTCTTTGCAGGTATTGCTAAAGGTTTTGAAAATATAGATAATGCTACTCCTTTTCAAGTAGGAGAAGCTTTTAAATGTGGTGTTAAAACTGCTTATAATGCAGTTATTAATCCAACAGAAGGAACAATACTTACTGTTGCTAGAGAATCTGTTGAATATGCTTTCAATAGATTAAATGAAAATAGCACTATTAATTCTTTCTTCAACGATTTAGAAACTGAAATGAAAGAATCTTTAAAAAGAACACCTGAACTTTTAAATGTCTTAAAAGAAGCTGGTGTTATAGATTCTGGTGGTGCTGGTCTTTTATATATTTTTGATGGTGTTTGTCAATCTTTAAAAGGAATTGAAGTTGATAATTCTTTCATTAAAACAAATGAAAATAAGACCTCTACTATTGATTTAAGTAAGTTTAATGAAAACAGTGTAATGAAATTTGGTTATTGTACTGAATTTTTATTACAATTACAAAGATGCAAAATTGATGTTGATAAATTTGATATAAATGAATTAATTTCTTTTTTAAGTAGTGTTGGTGATTCAATCGTTGCCTTTTTAAATGGTACAATTGTTAAGGTTCATGTTCATACTTTTAATCCTGGTTATGTTTTAGAGCATTGTCAAAAGTATGGTGAATTTTTAACTTTAAAAATTGAAAATATGACCTTACAACATAATGAGACAACTATTCAAAATCGTTTTGAAGATATCACAACTAAAAAAGTAGTTAAAACAGGTAGAAAAAAATATGCTATTGTAGCTGTAGCTTCTGGTGATGGTATTATTAATACTTTTAAAGATCTTGGAGCAGATTATGTAATAAATGGTGGTCAAACAAATAACCCTTCGGCTAAAGATTTTATTGAAGCCTTTGATAAAGTAAATGCTGATAACATTTTTGTTTTACCTGATAATTCTAATGTCATTCTTGCTGCTAAACAAGCAGCTAATCTATATGAAGATAGTAACATTCATGTTATAAATAGTAAAAATATCGGAGATGGTTACTCTATTTTATCTCTTTTAGACTATTCATCTAACAATGTTGATACAATTATTCAACAAATGAATGAAGCAATGGATGAAGTTACAACAGGGCAAATAACATTATCAATTAGAGATGCTTCACTTAATGGTGTCACTATAAATAAAGGTGACTTTATTGGTTTTACTGATAAAATAATGCTATCTGCTAATAAAGACAAATTATTAGTTGCTTATGATTTGTTAGATAAATTAAATTTTGCTTCTAAAGAAGTCTTAATTGCTATTTATGGTAATAATGTATCAAATCAAGAAAAAGAAGCATTAAGAAAACATATAAAAGAAAAATATTCTCGTAAAGAGATTTTTGAAATTGATGGAAAACAAGACGTTTATGAATTTTTATTTATAATTTAAAAAAGGAGAACATAATGCCAATTGATTTTACAAAAGAAATGAAAAAAGAATATACCATTATTGCGCCAGATATTTTTCCTACGCATATGGCATTAATCAAAGAACTTTTTAATATGTATGGCTATCATGTCGTTGTGGTTAATTATGATGGCAAACAAGTAATTGATACTGGCCTAAAATATTTGCACAACGATATGTGTTATCCTGCAATTTGTATGTTGGGGCAACAATTATATGCTTTAACATGTGGAGATTTTGATCCAAATAAAAGTGCTTTAATCCAATTTCAAACAGGAGGAGGATGTAGAGCATCTAATTATATCTTTCTTTTACGTAAAGCTTTAGAAAAAATGGGAATGGGTAACATTCCTGTTATTTCTATAAGTTTTAATAGATTTGAAAAATATAGTGGTTTTAAAATTACTATACCTATGGCAATAAAAGCTTTAAGAGCCCTTATTTATGGTGATATGCTCTTATTATTAAAAAATCAATGCAAACCTTATGAAATAAATAAAGGTGATACGGAAAAACTTGTACAAAATTGGGTAGAAAAACTTATTAATATGTTTAGAAAAAATCAAGCATTAACAAGTAGTTCAATGAAAAAAATATTAGCTGAAATGGCACTATCTTTTCATAACATTCCACGTCAAAAGAAAACTTTAAAGAAAGTTGGAATTGTTGGAGAAATTTATGTTAAATATTCCTCTTTTGGTAATAACGGGCTAGAAAACTTTTTAGATACACAAAATGTAGAATATATGGTGCCAGGAGTATTAGGATTTTTTCAATATTGTTTTGCCAATAATGATGTTGACTATCGTTATTATGGTGGTAAAAAAAGCAAGAAAATAATCGGTAATTTTGCCGAAAAATTAGCTAGTAAATGGGAAAAAGAAATTGAACATGCTATTGAAAAATATCCAGAATTTACTTCTTTAATGTGCTTTGACAAGTTAAAAGAAAGAGCTGATAAAATAATTGATAGGGGTGTAAAAATGGGTGAAGGTTGGTTGCTTCCTGGAGAAGTTGCTGCCTTAATTGAAGCGGGATATGATAATATTATTTGTGCTCAACCATTTGGATGTTTGCCAAATCATATTGTTGCTAAAGGTACGATAAGAAGACTTCGTGAATTGTATCCAACAGCCAATATATTCCCAATAGATTATGATGCTGGTGCTTGTAAAGTAAATCAAGAAAATCGTATAAAATTAATGTTAGCAATCGCAGGTGATAAAAAATGAAAAGAATAGGTTTAGATATAGGATCAACTACCATAAAATGTGTAGTTATTGATGAAAATGATAATATTCTTTTTAAAACTTATAAGCGACATCTAGCAAAAATTAAAGAAATGTGTTGCGAGCTATTAAAAGAAATAAGAGATAATTTTCCTGATAAAGAAATGAGTCTTGCTATTTCAGGATCGGCTGGAATGGGATTTGCTTCTTTAATAGATATTCCTTTTGTACAAGAAGTATATGCTACCAAAGTATCTATTCAAAAGTATTTTCCAACATGCGATTGTGTAATCGAACTTGGAGGAGAAGATGCAAAAATAATCTTTTTTACTGATGGATTTGAAATGCGAATGAATGGAACATGTGCTGGAGGAACTGGAGCATTTATTGATCAAATGGCTTGTATTTTAAATGTTGATCCTATTGAAATGAATAGTCTTGCTAGTAAAAAGAATAAAATCTACCCTATAGCTTCAAGATGTGGTGTATTTGCTAAAAGTGATGTGCAACCTTTATTAAATCAAGGTGCAAATAAAGAAGATATAGCTTGTTCAATTTTTTATGCTGTTGTTAACCAAACCATTGCAGGACTTGCTCAAGGTCGAACAATTAAAGGAAATGTATTATATCTAGGTGGACCTTTAACATTTTTTGATGAATTAAGAAAAAGTTTTGATGATGTATTAAAAATTAAAGGAATTTGTCTAGAAAATTCTTTATATTATGTATCTTTAGGATCAGCTTTAGCAAATAGTAATAAAACAATTAATATTGATAAGCTAATTAATAAAATAAGTGATTGCACTTTAAAAGGAAGTTACAACACTTGTAAACCTTTATTTAATAACACTGCTGAATATGAAAGTTTTATAAAAAGACACGAAAGCACAGGAAAAGGTATGAACCTTCTTGATAAACCAAGTGATAAAATGTATCTTGGTATCGATGCTGGTTCAACTACGATAAAATTACTTTTATCTGATAAAGATGGCAATATTTTTAATCCATATTATAGTAGTAATAATGGTAATCCTATTCCTATTGTTAAAAAATATTTAACTGATTTATATGAAAAATATCCTAATGTTCAAATAGTAAGTAGTGCCGTTACTGGTTATGGTGAAGATATTGTTAAAAATGCTTTCCATTTAGATTTTGGTATTGTTGAAACAATTGCTCATTACCTTGCAGCTAAAAGTTTTAAAGAAGATGTTGATTTTATTTTAGATATTGGCGGACAAGACATTAAGTGTTTTAAAATTGCTAATGGTGCAATAGATAATATATATTTAAATGAAGCTTGTTCTTCTGGTTGTGGTTCTTTTTTACAAACATTTGCGCAAGCTTTAGGCTATACAGTTGAAGAATTTGCAAATCTTGGATTATTTGCATCAGCTCCTGTTGATTTAGGCTCACGCTGTACAGTTTTTATGAATTCTAGTGTAAAACAAGCCCAAAAAGATGGAGCCTCAATTGAAAATATTGCTGCTGGACTTTCAATAAGTGTCGTAAAAAACGCACTTTATAAAGTTATACGTTGTGTTAACGCTGCTTCTCTTGGAAAAAATATTGTTGTTCAAGGAGGAACATTTTTAAATAATTCTGTTTTAAGAGCTTTTGAACAAGAAATAAACCAAAATGTTATTAGGCCAAATTTCTCGCCATTAATGGGAGCATATGGTTGTTGCTTATATGCAATAAGTAATGCTAAAGATAATTCAACAATTATAAATTTAAATCAATTAAAAGAATTTACACATAAAGTTACAGCCTTTACTTGTAATGGATGTAGCAACAAATGTAAACTTACATTAAATGATTTTGGAAATGGAAATAAATATATCGCTGGTAATAGATGCGATAAGCCTCTTAATATAAAAGGTAATAATGTTCATTATGATTTATACGATTACAAATTAAAAAAGATATTGAGTTATTGTGATACAACTATCGATAAAAGCAAAAAAACTATAGGTATTCCTTTAGGACTTAATATGTATGAATTATTACCATTTTGGTATAATTTCTTTAAAAGTCTTGACTTTAATGTAGTAATATCTGATATGTCAACTAGAAAGACTTATCTTGCTGGACAATATTCTATTCCTTCCGATACTATTTGCTATCCTGCTAAATTAATTCATGGTCATATAGAAAATCTATTAGATAAACATGTTGATGCTATTTTCTATCCAGATATGAGTTATAATTTAGATGAAAAGAAAAGTCAAAACCATTATAATTGTCCAGTTGTAGCTTACTACCCACAAGTTTTAGCTCATAATGTTAAAAGATTAGAAGGAACTATATTTATTAATGAATTTATTAGTTTGCATGATAAAAAAGAATTTATTAAACATATTAATGTCATTTTAAATAAATATTTTAAAATAACGAAAAAAGATATTATTAATGCTACTAATAAAGCCTATGATGCATTATATGCTTATAAAGATGATGTCACTAAAAAAGGATTAGAGTATATTGATATTGCCAAAAAAGAAAATCTTCCTGTTATAGTTCTTGCAGGAAGACCTTATCATATTGATAGTGAAATTAATCATGGCATTAATACTTTAATTTGTAAACTTGGTGCTGTAATTATTAGTGAAGATAGTATAAGTCCTTTAATGGAAAAAATTGATGTAAAAGTTATGAATCAATGGACATACCATTCAAGATTATATCTTGCTGCTAAATATGTAGCAAATCGACATGATATTAATATTAATCTTGTCCAACTTGTATCATTTGGTTGTGGTGTTGATGCTATTACTTCTGATGAAACCAGATCAATTATTGAAAGTGGTCATAAAATATATACGCAAATCAAAATTGATGAAATATCAAATATGGGGACTGTAAAAATTCGACTTAGAAGTTTATTTGAATCAATAAAGATGGGAGAAAAGAAAAATGCCTGAGTATTGTTTATTTATTATTGCTGCTATTGTAGCATATTTAGTAAGTGGTATTAACCCTGCTATTGTTATGTCTAAAGCTATTTACCATAAAGATATTAGAACTTGTGGTAGTGGAAATCCAGGATTTACCAATTTTAAAAGAGAATTTGGTAATGTTGGTTGGTTAGTTTTAATTTTAGATCTTGGTAAATCAGCCTTACTTGTTGGTGTATTTGGTTTATTATTTAAACATCTTTATGGCCATTATCAACTTGGGGTAGCTTTTACAGGTTTAATGGCAATGATTGGTCATTGTTATCCAATTTATTATAAATTTAAAGGTGGAAAAGGATTTCTAGTTGGCGCATCAGCTATCTTCTTTATGGATTATCGTGCTGGCTTAATTGCTTTTGCAGTAATGCTTGTAATATTACTTTCCACACATTTTATGTCATTAGGTTCTATTTTATCTGGAATATCTTGTCCTATTTCTCTTGCCTTATTTAATCTTTCTAAGTTTTCAAGTGATTCTACTATTATGTGGGCAACAGAAATAATTTGTATAGTTTCTGTATTATTTATGACATATCGCCATAAAGGAAATATTGTAAGACTATTTAAAGGTCAAGAAAAAAAGTTCTATTTTAAAAAGAAAAAAGTAGAAAATACTACTAATTAGAGAAGATGTTTAAATCATCTTCTTTTTTTTTATAAAAAAATATATTATAATTTTTTATCACCAATTAGGGAGGGAAAATAAGAAATGAAAAAAATATTAGTAATTTCAGACATTCATGGTTCTTATAAATATTTAAATATGACTTTATCTACGCATAATGAGTATGAAAAAATTTTAATTCTTGGTGATTTATATTATCATGGCCCAAGAAATAATCTTCCTGAAGAATATAGTCCAAAAGATTGTGCTAATTTATTAAATTCTTTAAGTGATAAATTAATTGTTGTTAAGGGAAATTGTGATGCTGAAGTAGATCAAATGATATCTAATTTTCCAATAAATGATTTTGTAGAATTTACTTTTGGAAACTTAACAATTTATGCAAATCATGGTCATCATAATAGCAAAGATAATATTCCTACTGGAAATTATAACTTATATCTATATGGTCATTATCATAAAGTAAATCTTGAAAAGCAAGGTAATAAAATAATTGCAAGTCCTGGTTCTATTTCCTTACCCAAGGATGATATTCATGGATTTATAGAAATATTAGAAGATGGTACTATTTTACTTAAAAACTTACTAGATAACTCTATTATTTCTAATCTTAAAAACTAGGAAGTATTTATATGAGTCAAGTAAAACGTATGCTTAGTGGTAAGCTTTATACTTGTTTAATAGAAGATAAAGAAAGAGAACAAATGGCTAAAAACAAAAATGAATTTTTAGATAAATTTAATTCTACAAGTTTTGGTGATTTTAAAACAAGAGAAGAATTAGTAAGAAAAATATTTCAGCATGTAGGAAATAATATAACAATTAACAAACCATTTTATTGTGATTATGGTTGCAATATTTCTATAGGCGATCACTTTTTTGCTAATTATGATTGTGTTTTTCTAGATGTAAATAAAATAACTATTGGGGACAATGTCTTTTTAGCTCCTCGTGTATCAATATTTACTGCTGGACATCCTATTGATAAAGATGTTAGAAATAAAGAACTTGAGTATGGCTATGAAGTAAAAATTGGTAATGATGTTTGGATTGGTGGAAATACAGTTATTAATCCTGGGGTAACTATTGGAGATAATGTTGTAATTGGTTCCAATTCTACAGTTACAAAAGATATACCATCGAATGTTATTGCCGCTGGTAGTCCATGTAAAGTTATTAGAAAAATAACCCAAGAAGATAAAGTGTATTGGGAAAAACAAGAAGAGGAATTTAATTTAAGTCTTAAACAAGGAAAATAATTCCTCTTGTTTTTTTTATAAAAAGGATTATAATATTTTTGAGTTAGTTACAACTAACTTAAAGGAGAAATATATGAATCACTATATAATAATAGCCCTAATATTACCTGTACTTGGTACAACTATTGGTAGTGCTATGGTATTCTTTTTAAAGAATAATATAAATCCTCGTGTTCAAAAATTTTTATTAGGCTTTGCTTCTGGAGTGATGGTTGCTGCTTCTATTTTTTCTTTATTACAACCAGCAATTAATTCTTATGATACAAGCGATTATAAAGCTTGGCTGATTCCAGCAATTGGTTTTACAATTGGAATTATTTTCTTACTAATTCTAGACTATCTTACTCCTCATATTCATGCAAACAATCAAGAAGAAGGAATTAAAAGTTCTAAAATTAATAAAACCTTTAAAATGTTACTTGCTGTAACTATCCACAATATTCCTGAAGGATTAGCAGTTGGGGTTGTCATTGCAGGGGCTTTAAATAAATCAATAAATGTCCAAGCAATAATTGCTCTTTCTTTAGGAATTGCTATTCAAAATTTTCCCGAAGGGGCAATTATTTCAATGCCTTTAAAAGAGACAGGATTATCTAAGCTTAAATCTTTTTTCTATGGCTTTCTATCAGGAGTTGTTGAACCTATTGCTTCTATTATAGCCATATTATTAACAAGTTTTGTTACCTTCCTTTTACCATTTACTCTTTCATTTGCAGCAGGGGCAATGATATATGTAGTAGTTGAAGAATTAATTCCTGAATCTAATGAAGGAAATCACTCAAATCTTCCTACAATAGGTTTTGCTTTAGGATTTGTAATTATGATGGTATTAGATATAGCCTTAGGTTAAAAAATAGTGCTTCTGCACTATTTTTCATTTAACCATTTTAATTTTTCAATATATTGAGTAAAGATTTCATCACCACTATAATTTTCATAATAAAAATCTATAAAATCATTTTCTTTACTTTTATTTAAAGAAAATGATAAACAATCAAAAGCATATAAAAAATATACTATTTCTTTATAAAATTTTTCATATTTTAATTCAATAATTCGATTTAATCGATATTTAATAGTTTCTTTTATTTGTAGGTATATTTCTTCTTTATCTTTATCATCTAAAGAAGCTTTTGATTTCCATTTGGATAATGATACATATATACTTGGATTTAATTCTTTTCTTAATTCTATTTTACAATCATCATTGAATTTAACAATATCTAAAACTTTTTTAATAAAGGGAGAAATTTCTAAATTATTATCAAGTAGAATCATCAATAGTACTAGCACATTATTTAAATGATTAACATTCCAATCTAAATCATGATTTTTTAATAATTCAAAACTCTTTGGAAAATCAAAAAATATAGTGTGCAAAGATAAATCATGATAATTATTGTGTTCCTTTTCTACAATATTATATTTATCATCATAATTTGTTAAAGTTAATAGCAATTTTGTAGTTTCACTATAATCATAAGCTTTTTTTAGATAATCATAACTTTCGTCAATATTTAATTCATATAATTTATTAGCCAAAAGTAAAGCAATTTCTTTTTTTGCATAATTATTGTTTTCTTGTAAAGTTAATACTTTTTTAGCCACATTAATCCATGAATCATCATCATAGTAATAACATTTCTTAAAATAATTAGCATAAATTAATAGATTTTTACTTTTATAATCATCTATTAATTTTTTTAATTGAGACTCGTCAAGCTTTTCAAGATAAAATTCAAGCAATTGAATATTCGGCCTTTTATCGTTTAAGATATGCCTAATTATATTTTCAACAAAACTATTATCAAAATCTACAACTTTATATGTTTCATATTTAGTTAATATTTTAATAATTTTAGAAAAATCATTATTTGTATTATAAATTGTACTTACATAATTTTCGATTATCGTATCATAACTTGCAATAAGATCTTCTGATTGAAAAAGTTCTTTATTATATTTTTTGTATATTTCATCAAAAACCAAGTATGCTTTTTGATATTTTTTTTGTTCAAAAAGTAAAAACGCAATAGTAAGACAATTGTTTATAATATCTTCTTTTCCCATTGCTTTATTATTTAATAATTCTTTTATTGTATTGTTTATCTCTTGTGTTGTTTCTTGCTTTAGAAAATCTAAATTAGTCTCAATAATATCTTTCATTTTCTTCACCTATATTTATAATATAGCATTTTTATTTACCTTGCAAATATTTACTTAATAATTGAAAAAAGATTTATTTAATGAACTTTAATATTTGCATATTATTTGAGATTTATATTTTCACTTTATTTGAGAAAGATTAACTATTTAAAATTCAACAAAAAATGACTCTACTTTACATAAAGTCATTCCTTAATATTTTTAAAAATAAAAGACTATATTGAAACAATTTTAAATGTTTCTTTATAGTCTATAATAATTATTTAATTGGTTCGCTTCTATAAATAAATTTTACTTGTCCATCTTGATTTTCAAGAGTTCCTGAGTAATTTTTATAATTTTTAGTAAGTTCAATTGTCTTTTCTAAATTGTTATGGAAATCTTGATTTTCTTTATACAAATCAATAAGTGATTGAACTTTATCAAAGTCATCTTTTGTTAAACTATTAGATACTCCATCAACTTTATTTAAAACATTTAAGATACTTTCTTTTAATGTATCTACGCCTTCAACTAAAGTTGAAATGTTATTATAAATTGTTAATGCTCCATTTTTGCAATTTTCAACTCCAGCAAGATAAGTTTTTAATCCAGTATAAAATTCATTATAAGAATCTAATGAAGCTTTTAATTCTTCTAAGCTTGCTTTTCCTTGATTTGCTTCTTGAAGTTTAGCATTTAAAATTGCTTGTCCTTCACTTGATTCATAAGTTTGATTTGCTTTTAAATCAATTGCATTTTGAATGTCTTGTTCATTTAGTTTAGCATTTACTGCAGCTTCTATGGCTTGTTGATTTTCTTCGCTTACTAAACCATTTTCACATGCTTGAACATATTGCTCATAAGTATATGGCATTCCAAGGCTTGAAAGAATAGCTTCAGTTATTGATTTTTTATAGCCTAAAGTAACTTGTTGTTTAATTCCAGCCTTTACTTGAGTTTCAACATTTTCCTTACTCAAAGAGGCAATTGCCTGATCTAATACAGTTTGATAATTATCAATCGTAAGCTGAGGTAAACTTAAAGAGGAGGTTGATAACTTGTCATTTGCTTGCGCTAAAAATGTATTAAATGTAAGGGTTGCCCCTTCTAATAAGGCTTCATTATTTGCTGTTAATGCTCCAAGACCATCAGATAATTCTTTCATTCCAGCTGATAGAGCATCAACACCTTCTGATAAATTATTTAAACCATCTTTTAATTCATTTTCTTTTTCAAGAATATCTAAATAGCTATCATATAT
>CAKPXW010000013.1 GCA_934202505.1 uncultured Bacilli bacterium
AATAAAAGATGCTAATAATGAAGTATTTATTTGCAAATGGTGGGAAGGATATTCCGCATGTATTGATTTAAGTAATCCTCATGCTGTAGTTTGGCTAAATGAAAAACTTGATGCTTTAAAACAGTTAGGGGTAAAAGGTTTTAAACTTGATGGTGGAGATTCTCGTATTTATAAAGATAATTTAATTTGTTATGATAAATCTATTAAAACAGCTTGTGATATTGCCGAATTATATGGAAAATATGCAGCAAATTTTGATGTGTCAGAAATAAGATCAACATGTAAATGTGGTGGTCTACCTGTTATGCAAAGAATAGCAGATAGATATCATTGTTGGGAAGATAAAAATAATGGTTTTGATGGAATTGTAAAAAAGGCCTTAGTAATGTCTATTTTTGGCTATCCATATAATTGCCCTGATATGGTTGGTGGTGGCCAAATTGATGATATTGAATCTAATAAACAAGTTGATAAAGAATTAGTAATTAGATATATTCAAGCGGCAACTTTAATGCCTTCTTGGCAATTTTCCAGAGCTATTTGGAAAGATGAAAATATAAAAAATATAATTCTTTCTATGAATAAAATTAGAAAATCTTTTAATGATGTTTTAGAAAAGGCTATAAAAAAATGTGCTGAAAATGGAACACCAATTATTAAACCAATGATTTATTTTAATGATTCTATTGATGATTTAAACCAATTTATGTTAGGCGATTCTATTTTTGTTTCACCTATTTTGAAAAAAAATCAATTTGAAAAAGAAATAACATTACCTCAAGGTAAATGGGAATATGGTTATGATCATCAAATATATGAAGGAAAAGTTATTGTAAAAACGCCTTTAGAGGTATTACCATATTTTATAAAAAAAGGAGAAATTTAAATGAATAAAAAGTATCTTATAATGACATGCTTATCTTTAAATTTATTAGGTTGTTCTAACACTCCAGTTAATAGTAATGAAGATATAGCATATAAAAGTGAGATTAAAGAAAATTATCTAGAATCAATTTATTTAACTGATTATATTCATGAATTAGATGAACAAGAAACTATAAATTTTGCCAATGAATCAAAGCAAAATCATCAAGGATATGGGGCAAAAGGAATTGCTAAATCATCTTATTTTTATACTTTTGTAAATGGTCAAGAACAATATACTTATATGATTCAAACCGCAGAAAGAGATCCACATTCTGTTTGCTTTTTAGATGTTTCACAAGATGAAATAGAAAAAGGCTTAGATATTACCTTGAATTTTTATGAAAATGTTGATAAAGCAACTTTGTTACCTTTAAAATATAATATAGAACCAACAATAAAAGAAAATACAATTAACTTTTCTATAAATGATTATGGATACTATACTATAATTCCAGGTAATGAATTTAATCCTGATAAAGCATATACAATATATGTAAGAAAGCCTGAATATATTGAAGTACCGTATGGTTACACTTTAATTGAATATAAGCCAGGGTTACACTTTATAGATCCACTTACTTTAAAATCAAATACTATTTTATATTTACATCAAGGGGCTTTTTTACTTGGAAAAAATCCTGAAAATGGAAGTGAATCACTAGCATTTATTGGCGCCAATTCTGCCGAAAATATCAAAATTATGGGACATGGAGTACTAGATATGTCCCCTACTTATTGGCATGGAGCACGAGGTATTTATTTAAGAAATTGTAAAAATGTAGAAATAAATGGAGTAACCTTAATTAATAGTCCAACTTGGACACTTACAACTACTTATTGTGATAATATAAAAATTGAAGATGTAATAATATTTGGCTATCGAACAAATTCAGATGGTTATGCAATATGTAGTAGTGAAAATGTAGTAGTAAAAAATTGCTTTGCACGTTCAGGAGATGACCTATTTGAAGTTAAAACATATTCAGGTAAAGAAAGCAAAGATATTACTTTTGAAGATTGTATAGCTTGGCCTGATAATTGCCGAGGTTTTGGAATAATCCAAGAAACATATAGTAATATATCTAATGTAACATATAAAAATTGTAGTTTATTATATCAATTAAATGACTGGTCAGAAAAAATGGCAAGTTACGTAATTACTGCTGGAGAAGCAGGTAGCGTAGATAATGTTAATTTTATTGATTGTGATTTATTTTATTCATCAGTTATTGCTGTTCGCTTGTCTACTGGAGAAAATGATGAGACTATGGGGGCAAAAGGTTTTAATAACAAAATAACTAATGTTACTTTTAAAAATTGTGATTTTAAATATCCTCAAAGTGGCAATGGCATTATTAAATTTAGAAATAATACTACAGATAAAAATTCACTTCAAAATATAGTTTTTGAAAATGTTAAATTTAAAGATAAACAATTAACTAATATTAATGAAATTAAGCCTATACTTGAAAATATTGAGGCAAATGATTTTAATTTTGTTACAGTAAAATAAAATGAAAAAAATTCTAAGATATGAATTTATTATTTTTATAATGATTTTTTCAATGAACAGTTGCACTTTTATTACAAATGAACCATCAAATTTCATATTAAGTGAAAATAGTATTATAGATGAAAATACAAGTGAAACTACATTGAGTTCAAGCAATGAAAGCAAGGAGGATGTTATGATTGATAAAATATATCCAATATGTTTTGATAATGTAATGGAAGTAAATAATCCAATGGAATTTATAAATCAAGTAAATAAAGAAGATGGAACCCATGATAATGAATCTAAAGAATTTGGAACTATTAAATCAAACTATTTTAATTTAGAAGTTAATAATAGTAATGTTCCATGTTATATGGTACGTTCTTCACTTGGTGGACATAGTTTTGCTCAACTTGATATTATAGAAAATGCATTTCCACTTACTTGTATTGTTACTTTAGATAAAGAGGCAACTAATACTAAAATATTGCCATTAAGTTCTAATGTTAATTGCTATTTTTATGGAAAAAATAAACTTAAACTATTATTTAATATTGAAAAAACGGGTAACTATACATTAGTGATTGATAACAACAAAGAAAAAGCTTTAACAATTTTTATTAGAGAAAAAAGCAAGTTTTCATTGCCAAGCTTTTATACACTACAAGTAATTCAACCAGGAAATCATGAAGAAATTATTTCTTTTACTAGGGAATATGAAGCTATTTATTTTAAAAAAGGGGTACATAATTTAAAATATTCAATTAACTTTAAAAGTAATACTATTCTTTATTTAGAAGAAGGAGCATATATTTATGCAACAATGCCAGATGATAAAGAAAAACCAATAATAGAATCTGATTGGTGCAATATGCCTCGCTATAATGCTTTATTTCATGGAGAAAATGTAAATAATGTGCAAATAATGGGAAAAGGAATGATAGATTTATCAAGATTAAATTTTCATGCACGACTTGGCATTTGTTTTGATATGTCAACAAACATTGCAATTAAAGATATTACTTTGAATAATTCACCTGAATGGACAGTATTATTTACAAGATCTTCAAGTATATTAGTAGATAGAGTATTATTATTTGGCTATCGACAAAATAGTGATGGTATTTGTCTTACAGATTCAAAAGATTGCATAGTTTCTAATTGTTTTGCCCGCTCGGGAGATGATTTATTTGAAGTTAAATCAATGTATGGAAATTATGATAAATTAATTGAAAATATTCAATTTATTAATAATAACGCTTGGCCTGATAAAGCTCGAGGATTTGGGATAATTGCTGAATCTGTTAGAGATATAAGTGATGTTACTTTTAAAAACTGTGCAATTGGATTTGCAAGTGCTACTTGGATGGATGATTTAGGATCAGTAGTTGTATACCCTGCTAATGATGGATTAGTTTCTAATATATTATTTGAAGATATGGAAATATATAATTCCTCTTTATATCCAATTGCCATTGCTCCAATAAATGAAAGCAAAGCAGTAATTAAAAATATACTTTTTAAAAATATTAAGATTTATGATGATAAGCCAATAAAAGTAACTTTAAATACGAATGGAAAAATAGAAAAATTAGTATTTGACCATTGTTACAGAAATAATGCTTTACTTACAACTTACAAAGAATATAAGTTTAAAACTCAAAATTATGATGAAAGAAATATTGAAATAAAATAATAAAAAAGCAATAAAATCTAATAATGTATAGACTTTATTGCTTTTTTCATTAATCACTTTATTTTTTTAAAAGTTTAATTCTTTCTTTCATATTATCTTTAAATAAATAACTACCAGAAACTAATATATCTGCACCAGCTTCTTTTACAATAGTGGCTGTTTCATCATTAATTCCACCATCAACTTCTATAAAACATTCAAGCATATTTTCATCAATATATTGTCTTAATGCTTTTATTTTATCTATAGCAATTGGATTGAATTTTTGACCACCAAATCCAGGATTTACAGACATAACAAGAATAACATCAATATCTTTTAGAAAAGGAAGTATTCTATCAATAGGAGTATCAGGATTTATAGCAATTCCAGCAGCTCTATTATATTCATGTATTAAGTTAATTAAACTGCGAACATCTTTTTTATATTTTATTGCCTCGATATGAAAAGTAATTAAATCTGCGCCAGCATCAACAAAATTCATAATATATTTTAAAGGATCAACAATCATTAAATGAACATCTTTAAATATAGGATATTCACCAATGGCTTCACAAATAGGAAGCCCAAAAGAAATATTGGGAACAAATTGACCATCCATAATATCTAAATGAATCCAATCAGCTTTGGAACTTATTACTCTTTTCATCTCTTTATCAATGCAAGTAAAATTACATGCAAGAAGAGAAGGAGCAATTCTAATTATTTTTTTCGCCATACTTTTTTTCCGTCCTTTATTTCACTTAGTAAATGAAGATAATTATCATATCTTCTTTTATCTATTGTACCATTATTTACAGCTTCTTTAACAGCACAATTTGGTTCATCTTTATGTAAACAAGTATTATATTTACATTTATTAGCAAGTAGATTAAAATCTTTAAATGCTCGTGCCACACAAGTTAAATCTTCTTTTATATCAAGACGTGAAAATCCAGGTGTATCAGCAATAAAGCAATCATTGATTTTTAAAAATTCCACTTCTCTTGTTTCATGCCTTCCTCTTCCAAGTTTTTCGCTATAAGAGCCAACATTTTTTATGTCATTTCCATGAAGAGCATTGATAATCGAAGATTTACCAACAGCAGATTGACCACATAAAACGACTTTTTTATTTGCAATTACTTCGTGTATTTTCTCTATATTTATCATATTTTTAGCAGATGATTCAATTACGATATATCCTGCTTTTTTATAATTTTCTAATAAACATTTTAAACTATCTGTTAAAAATTCACATTTATTAACTATTAAAATTGGTTCTATTCCTTCAAGTGTAGCACAAACAATTAGTTTATCAACTAAGTAACTATCAAAACTAGGTTCAATAGTTGACATAACAATCAATGCTAAATCAACATTGGCAACACTTGGACGAACAAGACTATTTTTTCTTGGTAGAATGGTTGTTATTAAACCATACTTGGCTATAGAGTCATATTCAAAAATAACATCATCGCCACAAAGTGGAGTGATATTATTATTTTTAAATTGTCCTCTTGCTTTACAAGCATAAATAGTATTATTAGAATAAACATAATAATCATTAGAAATAGTTTTTATAATAAATCCCTGCATATTTACTTTTTCCTTTTATTAAATATCTTCGAAAAAAAGCCTTCTTTTTTGTTGTCTATAGGATTTTTGTAATGTTTATAAGCTTCTATTAAATCTTTTCTTAACTCGTAAACATTTTGATAACGATCATCTGGATTTTTTGCGCAAGCTTTAATGATTATTTTTTCATAGTCTTTTGGACAATTTGGGTTGATATTAGTAATATTAGGTAATGGTTGATGTCTATGCATCTTAAAAATTTCTTTTTGATCATTATTAGGATGAGTAAAAGGAAGTTTACCAGTAAACATTTCAAAAAGAGATATGCCTAAAGCATAAATATCGATTAAAACATTTATTTGTGTTCCTTCTACATATTCAGGAGCCATGTATTGAATTGTTCCAGTAATATAGTCTTTATCTTCATATAAATTAAATTGATGATCAAGATGAAATGCTGTACCAAAGTCTAGAATAACAAGAGTTCCGTCAGGACGTACAAGCATATTCTCAGGTTTAATATCACGATGTACAATGCCATTTTTATGAGCAACTTCTAAGCCATCTAATATTTGCATCATATAATCATTAACTTCATCAACAATTAAAAAACCTTCTTGATTAATTTTAGAACGTAAACTTTGACCTTTAACATATTCCATAACTACATAAGGCTTTTTACCTACTTTTTGTTCTTTAGTTTTTTTATTTGTAATGACTCCTTCATAAATACCAGTATCATAAATTTGGACAATATTCTTTTGTAATAATGATGCCATAGTATTAATTTCTTGAAGGTATTTTTGATAATTCAAGTCTTCTTCATTAGTGACTTCACAGTTAATACATTTAATAGCAACTTGACGATTTGTTATAGGATCAAAAGCTAGAAATACTTCGGCATTTCCTCCACGTCCTAAGGATATACTTCTTTTATAACGATTATTAATTATAGAAGGTTCTACTAACATTAACTAATTCTCCAATAAAATAAGAGTAATATTATCTGTTCCACCAACTTGTAAAGCTTTAGCAATTAATTCATCAACTTTTTGTTCTGTAGAAATTGATTGAGAAAGTATTTTTAACATTTTTTTCTTATCAAGCATATTGTGAAGCCCATCTGTACAAATTAAAATATTTTCACCATCATGAAGTGGGATTCTACCTATATCAACACTAACATCTCTTTTAATTCCTAAAGAATTAGTCAAGACATGTCTTTTTGGATGCTTTAAAGCTTGTTTATAAGTGATTAAGCCATTTAAAAGTAAAGAGTTTACATAAGTATGATCAGTAGTAATTTGCTGAATATCATCTTTACTATAAGTATAAATTCTTGAATCGCCAACATGGGCATAATAAATAGTTCCATTAAACATTATTACTCCAGTAACTGTAGTTCCCATTCCACGTAAAGAATCATCTTCTAAAGTTTTTTTATAAATTAAAGTATTAGCTTTTTGTAATGTTTCAAAAAGCCAAACGCCAACATTTAAATTTTCGTTAGTTAAATCTAATTCATCATATGTTTCTTTTATTACATCAATTGTTGCTTTGGAAGCAAAAGAACCACCTAAATGTCCTCCCATTCCATCACAAACAAAAGCAATGAAATTCAAGTCATCTTTTATTAAATATAAATATGAATCTTCATTAGTTTGTCTTACTGAACCAATGTCACTTCGTGCCTTAATTTCCATTTCTTTTTACCTCACTTTTTGCTCTTAGTTGACCACAAGCGGCTTCAATATCTTTACCAAATTCTCTTCTTATTGTAGCATTAATTCCATATTTTTTTAATAGGTTATAAAAAATATTTATATTTTTTTCTTCACTTCTTTGATAGCCACTTTCATCAACAGCATTATAAGGTATCAAATTTACATAAGAACAAGTCTCTTTTAAATACTTAGCTAATTCTTTAGCACATTCAGGAGTATCATTTATATCTTTTAGTAAAATATATTCAAAAGTAAGACGTCTATTAGTTTTATTGCAATAATAAATTAAGGCTTCTCTTAATGTTTCCATATTATAAGCATGATTAACTTTCATAATTTTATTTCTTATTTCATCATTAGGAGCATGTAAAGAAACAGCTAAATTTATTTGGAGTTTTTCTTCAGTGAGTTTATAAATCATAGGAACGAGTCCAGAAGTTGATACACTAATATGTCTTGCCCCTATAGCAAGTCCTTTAGCTTCATTTATTATATAAATAAATTTCATAACATTGTTATAATTATCAAAAGGTTCACCTATACCCATAATAACAACATGAGATACTCTTTCATTAGTTTTATCAAGTTCTTGTTGAACCACCATTACTTCTTTTACTATTTCATCAGCAGTCAAATCACGAACTTTTTTAAGTAAACCAGAAGCACAAAAACTACATCCCATATTACAACCTACTTGTGAAGAAACACAAACAGCATTTCCATAAGAATAACGCATCAAGACAGTTTCTATTTTATTTCCATCCTCAAGTTGTAGTAAAAATTTTATAGTCCCATCATTAGATACTTGTTTTTTTATAATAGTTGGTAACGAAATAGAATAGTTTTCTTTAAGTTTTTCTCTTACTTCAAGTTTTAAATTAGTCATTTCATCAAAACTATAGACACGATTTTGATATAACCATCTTAAAACTTGTTCTCCATTATATTTTTTAAAACCTAAATTTAATACTTCATTTTCTAAATCTTTTAGAGTAAATCCATAAATGCTTTTCATTATTTTTTCACCAACTTTGCAATATAGAAACCATCGGAATCATATTCATCAGGAAAAATTTGTTTTTCAAATACTCTTTTCATATCAGGGTGTTTAGCTAAAAAAGTAGTTATTTGGGAATCATTTTCTTTTTTATTAATTGAACAAGTACTATAAAGAATTTCTCCATCATCTTTAACTAATAAATAAGCTTGATCTAATAATTTTTCTTGTAAGGCAACAAGTTCATCTAATTTATCACTTGATAAATCAAAAACAATGTCAGGCTTTCTTCTTATTACTCCAAGTCCTGAACATGGAGCATCTAATAAAACTTTGTCGAAGGAATGAAGAAGTTTTTCTTTTTTATAAAGTAAAGTAGAGTCATAACATACGCAAGTAACATTATTAAGACCTAGTTCTTTAAAATACTTTTCCATTAATTCCACACGATGAGGATAAATATCAATTGATAGTAATTTTCCATTTCCAATTAATTTTGAAATATAAGCACTTTTACTTCCAGGAGCTGCACACATATCAATTATTTTATCATTTTCTTTAGGTGATAGCATATCAACGACATATTGAGAAGATTCATCTTGAATAGAAATTTCTTTATTTTTAAATTCTACTTCATTTAATAAATCATTACCTACATATATTAAAGAATTTTTAGCAAGTTTTCCTTCGATAAAATTAGGATTTTTAAGAATTAATTGTTTATCTACATTACATCTTACAGCTAAAGGTGCTTCTTTACTATTGGCAATTAAAATTTGCATGGTTTTATCCATTCCATAATGTCTTTCCCACATTTTAATTACGAAAACAGGAGTATTATATAAGATGCTTAAATATTCATAATGATTTTTACAATCTTCTTCTTTTAAAGTTAAATTTTGTCTTGTTGATTCTCTTAAGATAGCATTTACATATTTAGCAACAAATTCACCTTGAACTTTTTTGGCAACTTCAACAGCTTCATTAATAATAGCAAAAGGAGGCACTTTATCTAAAAAATGTAATTGATATAAGGACATTAAAAGAATAATCTTTGCTTCATCTTTTGGCCTTTTATCGCTTAAATTTTTAATCTCCCAATTTAATAAATAATCTTTTTGTAAAGTACCATATACAACTTTTGTTAAAAGATTTTTATCTTGAATAGATAAATCCTTTTTTCTAATAATATGGTCAACTTCAATATTTACGAAAGCTTTCTTTATATAAATGTTATATAGACATTGGTAAATATAATAACGTACATTTAATTGTTTAAGATTTTCTTTATCTTTTCCTTTTAAAGTGTCTTTTTTAAAAGATTCCTTTTTTTTATAGTTTTTATTATGCCCATCTTTTTTTGTATAGTTAGGTGTGCTTTTAAAATATTTTTTCTTTTCCATAATTATAATAATTGATAAGTATCAATATCGTATATGATACTACATTTCCTTTCTAAAATTTCTTTGGCAAATAAGGTATTAACTTCATTTAATTTTTCAATATTCAAATTTCTATTTTTACTTTTTAAAAGAATTCGCATCTTAATTTTGTTATTTTCTTTGAAAACATAAGGTAATGCTGGACCTAATAATTCAAATTCTTTATATTGTTTTAAATGATAGAATATTTTATCAGCTAAAATACATACTTGATCTGATTTTTCTGACAAAATAGTTATTGAAGAAAGATAAGAAAATGGCGGATAATTCATCTTATAGCGAAAGTCCATTTCTTTTTTATAAAATTTATCATATTCATGTAAAGAGGCATATTGAATTACATAATGATCAGGTTGATAAGTTTGGATAATTACTTGGCCAGGTTTATTACCTCTTCCAGCTCTTCCAGCTACTTGTGATAAAAGTTCATAGGTACTTTCATTACTTCTAAAATCAGCAACAGCTAAAGTCAAATCAGCATTAATAACTCCAACTAAAGTTACATCATGAAAATCAAGACCTTTAGCAACCATTTGTGTTCCAAGTAAAAGATTATAATCTTCATTTTCAAATTTTTCTAAAATAGCTAAGTGCCCATTTTTTACACTAGTTGTGTCATTGTCCATTCTTAATACTTTAGCTTGAGGATAAAATTTTTCAATGACTTCTTCTATTTTTTGTGTTCCACTTCCCATGAAGAGAAAATCATTACTATCACATTTAGGACATTTGTGATCAAATTTCATTTCAAAATTACAATAGTGACATTTAAATTTATCTCCATTTTTATGGTAACTCATTGAAAGCTCACAATTTGGACATTTAAATATATAGCCACATTTTCTACAAGAAACATAAGGAGAATAACCTCTACGGTTATGAAGTAATATTATTTTTTCTTTTTTATCTAAACGTCTTTTAATTTCATAATCTAAAGAATAAGAAATTAAATTTGAAAAGTCAGAGGTTTCTTCACGCATATTTACAATATCAACTTTAGGAAGTGGTTTACTATTTGCTCTTTTAGATAAAGAAAGTAAATGATAAACATTTTTTTGTGCTCTAGCTTTACTTTCAAAACTTGGAGTAGCACTCCCAAGAAGTACTTTACAATGATGATATTTACTACGCATAATAGCAATTTCTCTTGCATGATAAGCTGGTGCTTTGTCTTGCTTATAGCTATTTGATTGCTCTTCATCTAAAATAATAATTCCAATATTTTTAAGTGGAGCAAAAATAGCACTTCTTGCACCTATAACTACATTGGCTTTTCCATCTTTAATTAAATCATATTGCTTTTGCTTTTCTTTAATAGATAATGATCCATGTAAAACGGCAATATTTGAAAAATGATATTTAAAACGTTTTATAATCATTGGTGTAAGAGAAATTTCTGGAACTAAGATAATAGCAGTTTTATTTAACGATAAATAATATTTCACAAGTTTAATATAAACTTCTGTTTTTCCAGATCCAGTAACTCCTTCAAGTAAAAAAATATTATCATTACTTTTTAAAAATTCATCATAACATTTTTGCTGTTCATCGTTTAATATATGTTCATCAATAGTAGGAGAGTAATCTTTGAAATAATCTTCATTTACAATTTCTTTTTTATAATAAATAGCCTTTGATTCTAAAAGTTTAGTTACAATATGAGATGGTAACTCCTTTAATAAAATGCCATTATTTTTAACAATTAAATCATATATTTCTTTTTGCCTTTTTGTAAAAGAAAAATCATTATTTAAATTAGGCATAACTTTGATTATGGTTTTTTCTTTTACTTTACCAATACTACTTGATGATGGTTTATATGATGGTGGAAGAATTGTTTGCAAACAACCAATTAGAGGAGTTATATATTCATATTCCATCTTTTTAGCAATTTCAAATAATTCATCATTAATAATTGCTTTGTCATCAATCACATAATTAATTTTTTTATAACGTATGTTATCTTTATTACATAAAGAAATATAATCAAGATTAGTATTAGTAATTTCAATAACATAGCCAACAACATTTTTATTATGGAAATTAACATTGACACGATAACCAACTTGAATATTTATATTATCATCAATTACATAAGAAAAAGGACGATTTAACGTGGAAATACTATATTCAATAAGAACTTTAACTATTTTCATAAAATCCTCCTTTCTTTTATTAGTTTAAAATAAAAAAAGCTACTTTTAGGTAGCTTAGCGATTCATCTCACTTTTAATTATATCAGCAATTTTTTTGCTAGCATTTTCTACAATATCATTAGTAACTACAAATTTATAGTTATTAACAAGTTTCATTTCATTTCTAGCTTTTTCTAATCTTTGCTGTACAATTTGCTCGGGTTCACTTCGTCTACCACGAATTCTCTTTTCTAGTTCTTCAAAACTAGGTGGCATCATAAATATTGTTATTGCATCAGGACATTTTTTCATTACTTGTTCAGCGCCTTGTACTTCAATTTCAAGTAATACATTATATCCATCATTTAATAGCTTGTTAACAAAATTTCTTGGAGTTCCATAATAATTTCCTACAAATGAAGCATATTCTAACAATTCATCGTCTTCAATGGCTTTTTCAAATCTTTCTTTAGAAACAAAGAAATAATGGACACCATCTATTTCACCATTTCTTGGACTTCTTGTAGTCATTGAAATAGAATATGCGAGGTGTAAATCTAAATCATTCATTAGTGTCTCTCTAACAGTCCCTTTACCGACACCACTAGGGCCACTTAAAATTATTAACTTCCCTTTCATGAATAATTCCTCCTTGTAGCAAATAAAGTAATTACTTTATTTTTGTAATTATATCATTTTATTTAATTGTTTTTCAATAAAAAGATAGATATAATGAAAAAGGGTGATTATAAAATGGCATTAGATTATCTTGCATTTGAAAAAATAATAAAACTAATTGGAAATGAAATAGTTTATGGAAAAATTACTAAAATTAATCAAATATCAAATGAAGAATTTTTATTTATAATTAGAAATAATAATCAAAATCATAATTTAATAATTTCTACTCATCCTAATATGTCTTATATTAATTTAGCTGTTGAAAAGATTGAAAGCAATCATCAAACAAGTAATCTTTTAATGGTTTTTAGAAAACATTTAGAAAATGGAAAGGTAATCTCTTTTAATCAAGTAAACGAAGATAGAATCGTTATTATGGAAGTTGAAAATAAAGATGATTACTATAATGTAAATACAAAAAAAGTGTGCATTGAATTAATAGGAAGAGCTTCAAATATTATTCTTACTGGAAATGATGATAAAATCATAGATTCTTTAAAAAAGATACCACTTGAATATAGTAACTTAAGGACAATACAACCTAATGTAAAATATACAATGCCTGACAAACCTAAAGTAACAAATATACCTTATGACATAGAAAATGAAATGAATTTTTTAAATGTTTCATATGAAGAAATTGTTGATAGAATCAAAAAAAGTAATGAAATATTTATTACAAGTAAAGATAATAAAAAAGACTTTCATTTTATTCCTTTTACATACCTTTTGGGAGAGGTTAAGAAATATCGATGGAATGAAGGATTAGAAATATTTTTTAAAAATTCATTGCAGGATGAAAGACATCGTCAATATACTTTTAAAATGCAACATCTTGCCAAAAATGAAATAAAAAAGAATGAAAAGAAAATAGATAAATTAAAACAAGAATTGCAAGTAAACAAAGATGCAATAATCTATAAAAATTATGGGGATTTATTGCTTACATATTGTCAAAATGAAAAGAAATTTGGCAATGAAATCGAGGTTTTTGATGAAGTTGAAAATCAAAAAGTAAAAATAAAAGTTGATCCTTCCCTTGATATTTTTAAAAATGCAAATAATTATTATAAGAAATATCAAAAAAGTAAAACTGCAGTCATAAAAATTCAAGAGCAAATTGATATTTGTAATAATTTACTTGAATATTTTAATAGTATAAATTATGCTCTTTCTAATGCTTCTTATCAGGTTGCTCAAGAAATTCAAGAGGAACTTTCCTTACAAGGATTTTTAAAGGCACAAAAGAAAACATATAAGACTAATAAAAAAAGTAAAGCAAAAGAAAAGGTATATCATCCTTTATGTTATTTATACAAAGACATTAAAATATATGTTGGACAAAATAATTTACAAAATGAATATTTAACATTTAAAATTGCTGCAAAAAATCATTCATTTTTCCATGTTCAACAAGGCCCAGGAGCACATGTTGTTGTTTCTAGTGATAATGTTTCCTATGATATTATTAAAGTGGCCGCCAATCTTGCTGCTTATTATTCATCTTTTGCAAAGTCAAGTACTGTAGCCGTAAATTATACTTTAGTAAAAAATGTAAAAAAAATTCCGGGCGGCAAACCCGGAAAAGTAATTATTAATCAGCAAAAGACGATTTATGTTGATCCATCTTTTGATGAGATTTTAAAACTTAAGAAACTTGATTAGTTTGTTGACCATGACAAATGTTTTCCTCAGATGAAGAGTAAGTTGTTTGATAAACATACTGTGGAACATAATGATTAATAGTATGTGTTCTAACAGGTATGATTACTGGTTGAGCATAGCAATATGTGCAATGTCTGCAAACTACACGTTCAGGGCAAACAATTGGAGTAACATTACATGGGCAATAGCAAGATTTCATATTTGAATTGTTCATAATAACCTCCTAACATTTTAAAAGGACATAAGTCCTTTTTTATTTTATTAAACAGCCCACCAAGCGCCGATAATTACAAGTAAAATAAATAATACAAGGAATAGAGAGAATCCATTTCCACCATTGCAGTTTCCACCGAACATTCTTTGTCACCTCCTATTAAAAAAATTTATATATTAATCTAGTAAAGATAGATAGAACCAATAATTACAAGAAGAATGAATAAAACAAGAATTAACACAAAAGCACTATTGAATCCACTTTGAGTAGTGCATGGAGTAGTAGTAACATTTTGGCAGCCACATCCACATTGATTGTTCATATTAAACCTCCTTTTCTACAATATACTATGATTGAATTAAAAAAAGTGACAAAGATAAATTCGTAAACAATAAAAAAAGCACCCCATAATAGAGTGCTAATAGTAATATAATTATTATTTTGCAATTACAAAGTCAAAAGTTTCGTTTTCTTCTTTAACTTCAACTTTACCAAATCCAACAACATTCTTTCTTACTACATCGATAGCTGCATCAATATCATCATCACTTAATGTTGTCTTTTGTCTTAATACTTGTTTCATATTGCTTGTTGAACATTCTTTACCTT
The DNA here is from genome assembly GCA_934202505.1 of uncultured Bacilli bacterium. GTDB lineage: Bacteria > Bacillota_I > Bacilli_A > RFN20 > CAG-631 > CAKPXW01. The sequence continues at coordinate 15,143 of CAKPXW010000013.1, forward strand.
CGTATACCCAAACAATATTATCAGAATCAGTAACAACTTCTTCTTTAACTTCTTCTACTGGTTCAGTAGTTTCTTCTTTAGGCTCTTCAACTACTGTTTCTTCTTCTTCTTCAACCTCTTCAACAACATCTTCGTCTTCTGTTTCAGTTTCAACAGCAACTGTTGATTCAGTTGTTTCAACTGGTGTAGCAGAATCAACTTCTACTTCAATTGCTTCTGGCTTAGGTTCTATTTCGAAATATGGTTTAAAAACAACAACATTGTGTTCAGGGACAATTACTGTTTCTCCAGTTACTAAATTAACTTGTTCTTTAGCAGCTGTTTTTCTAATTTTGAAAACACCAAAACCAGAAATTTTAACTGGGTTTTCAGGAGAAACTTGTTCTCTAATGCTATCAAATACACAATCATAGTAAGCTTTAGCATCTTTCTTTGTACAATTTAATTTACTAACTAAAACATCAATCCACTCTTTTTGTTTAAGCATAAAAATACTCCCTTTCTTTTTAAATTCAAGTCTAATATAACACCTTTTTTGGGTTTGTACAACATTTTTTTAACTTTTTTTCGATAAAAGCGTATGTTTTTGAATTTTTTGATAAATGAATCTAAAAAAATGGGTTATAACATATATATTAAAAATATATAAAATTAATTTATTTCTTGAAAATGTGAACAAACTAATATATAATAGATGTCGCAATGTTAAAAAGGAGGCTTTTCATTTATGAAAAAGAAATTAACAAATGTGACTTTGTTATTAGCTACTACTTTAATCGCCTCAAGTTGTGGCAACGATGTTACATACAAAAAAGTCGAAAGCGGTGACAAAGCAGGACAATCAATTATCTGGTCAATCAAAAAAGATGACGGAAAAGTTGAATATTACACTGCAGATGACTTATTAGCTGATTTACAAGATAGTTCAACAGCTAGAACTAAATTGTACAATGAAGTTTCAAGACAAGTTTTCACTGCTTATGGTGAAAAAACAATTTCTGCTGATGAGAAAAAGTCAATTGAAGAAGCTGCTGCTGAAAAGGTTGATGAATTCAAAAAAGATGCAAAAGCAAAGGCAAAAGAAAATAAAACTGATTATGATAAGTATTTAGAAACAGCTCTTGCTTCAGCAGGCGTAGAAACTCTTGATGAATTAAAAGATTTATATGTTTATCAAGATATGAAAACTGAAATCTTAGAAGATTTCATTGAAGATCCAAACTGGACAGAAAGTTCAAATAGAGAAAGAAGATATAACTATTTCTTACGTCAATATTTGAATGCTTATACTCCATTTCAAGTAAAACACATCTTAGTTGCTGCAAATACAGCTGATGTTAATTACAAAGATGGAACAATGAGTGTAGACAATGCTCGTAAATTATTAAATATTTTAAATAGATTCATCGATGGCGATACATTTGCATCAATTGCAGATTTAACTGATGATACTTCTTCAAAAGATAATGGTGGTATTATGCCATTTAATCAAGCACAAAACTATGTTTCAGAATTTAGATTTGCTCCTTATGCTTTAGAAGTATTTGGAAATAGTGAAACTACAGATGAACAACGTTTTGAAATAGCAAGGGATTTACATTTAGTTGAAGAACTTGATGATAACCTAACAGAAGCAGAAAAAACTGCAAAATTAGCTGAAATTAAAACTGATTGGGAAGATTCAAGTTTCTATAAACAATTTGCAACAAGCGGAATTGGTGGAGTTAATCTTTCAACTATATTAACTTTAAACGATAAAGTTCAACCTTATATGGCTGGTGCATATAACTACTACACATATGCTGATGCAACAGGTGTAAACGAATCAAATTATAAAGATTTCCTTGAAGAAAAAACATTTGTTGAAACAGGACTTACAAGATATGTAGTTCCAACATCATATAGTGCTTCTGCAAAATATGTAAAAGCTACTGAAAAAGCTGGCGTTGATATTCCAACAGTTGCTGAACAAACATATGAAATGAATGTTTCTAAATTTGATGATAATGGTAATATTAATGCTAAATATTATGAAGAATATGAACTTGCAAGAAACCAAATCTTCAATGTAACATTAAATTCTCATAAGCCTCAATATATTATTCTTGATGGTGCTTATTCAAGTATTGAAAAGAATAAAACTATTGTTAAAGTAAATGGCGTTGATACAACAGTTCTTGCAGATGGTAATGGAAATCCTATTTACTTTGTACTTGCATCAACTGGTATTCATTTTATGGCTAATGTATATAATTCATATGCAAATACAGACAAACAAAATGAAACTTATTTCACTTTATTTGATTCTTCAGATTCAAGTGCAAACTATAAGGAAAAATATGAAAATACATATATTGGACAAAATGGTGCTTATTTAAATAAAACAACATTACAATCTAATAGTGATTCATTATTAAGCGATATTTCTTCTTATGTATCTAATGCTGAATATTATTTATTTGATGCATTAGTATATTCTGATAATAGTCTTCGTTCAGATGATATTCAAAAAATGACTATTAAATTTTATGATGAAGGCAATGAATTATATGATTTAATTAAAGATTATGTAAAAGATTCAATTAAATCTACAGATACAACATTTGCTTCATCAGTAAAATCGGCAGTAGAAGCTTATGGCTCTAAACTTGATCGTGAAGCTGAAGTTGATAAGTCAATGGACAATTGGCTATTTGTAAATAGAAAGGACTAATGGAGGTGGCAATTATGAAAAATAAAAAATTAGGTTTATTATTAACATTAGCTGCTTCAACAGTTCTTGCTAGTTGCGGTAGTAAAAATTCATTTGTAAACAATGGTTCAGATCCAGTTGTTAAAATTGATGATAAGGGAGATTATTCAAATTTAAATCTTCAAAAGTTTTATTTAGACTTAAAAGAAGCTAATGGTGGAAGCAAAGCTTTAGAAGTATTACTTGAAAAATTAATTGGTTACGAATATGCTGATCAAATTAAAAATAATAGTTTCCAACCAACAGTAAAAGATTCAACAGGTGCTGAAGTATTTAATGTAAAGCAATATAGAACACTTGCTGCTTTAAAAGAAGATGTAAATGATTTCTTTAAAGATGTTGTAGAAGGAACAACTTACACTGATTCTAAAACAGGTAAATTTGATGCTGATGCTTATAGAGAACACATTGAAGATACTTATGATTATGATAAGTTAACTTCTAATAATAATACTTCAGAATGGATTAGTGATGAATCATTATTAACTGCATTACAATATAATTATGATAAATATATTGAAGATGAAGTATTACCTACCTTATATGAACAATATTTCTATGAAGACTATGTATTAGGTTCATCAACATATCAAAAGCAATTCGCTAATCAATATGCATTTACTTTTGAATCATTAAAAATTGATAACTATACAACTGTTGAAAATAGTGCTTGGACAGAATCTTTAATCCGTGATGTAAAAGCAATTTCTACACAAGAAAATGCTAAATCTGATTTTTCATTTAAATCTGATTATTCATTTGTAACATTTAATTCTGATAATGATTTATTAGTATTAGATACTACAGCTAATGCTGTTAAATATTATGTAATAGCAAATACAGAAGATGTTGAAACTATTTATACAAAATTCTATAATCGTGAATTAAAAGAAGTTACAAAGACTACAGCTGCAGTTGAAGCATTACTTACTAGTGCAACTCCAAAATGGACTTGGAATTCTACAACTAAATGTGATAGTACATTCTTTAAAGAAGTTGAAGAAGTATTAATTGCTCGTAAATTATTCAATATTGATCATGAAGTTGCTATGGCAAGAAACTATGATTTCAAAAATGATGAATATTATAGCTACACAGAAACTAAGAAAACAGAAGCTTCTGGATATGTTACAACATATTCAAACTCTGGATTAAGATCAATTAAAGAAGGAGCAAAACAATCTAAGATTACTGCTCAAAGAACAAAATATTATACAGAAAAAGATACTTATACAAAATCTAATTATTCTAATTATCTTCCTTCAGCAATTACTGCTTTAAGAGGAACTACAGCTAAAGAATTAATGACTAATCTATATAATGTAAATGGTGAAAATTACTTATTACCTCAAAAAGATAATATGTCTTCTCCAGTTTATCTAGATGGTGATTATTACTATATTTGTAAAGTATATAACTGGTATGGTTTATATGAAACAAATGGTGCTATTTATGATAGAAATAGTAAATATAAATCAGTTCCAGACTATCAAGCAGCAGCTTATAGAGAAGGTTATTATTATACTTATGTATTAAGCAATAATGTTTATAAAGCTGAAACAGATGCAAATGGAAAAGCTATTAAACATTCAACACTTGATAACCAAGAAATTATTGATTTATGTCAAGCATCAGTTTCTTCAATTGTTTCATCTTCTATGAAGACTGAAGCAGTTGTTGAATTATTAGAGAAATATGGACTTGAAATTAATGATGAAGACGTTTATGACTACATTAAAGGTCAATATCCAGATTACTTTGATACAGATAAATAATTAATTAAAAAAGGATGCTTAATGGCATCCTTTTATTAAAGGAGAAAGAATATGTGTGTATTTTGTGATATAGTTCATAATGATATTCCAACAAACAAGATATATGAAGATGATAATGTTATTGCTATTTTAGATGCAAATCCAGTTTCTTTAGGACATACATTAATTATTACTAAAAGACATTATGAAAACATTTTAGTTACAGATGAAAAAACTAATAAATCAATAACAAAAGCAATTCAATTGATTGGAAATTCAATTTTAAGAACTTATGGAAAAGGAATTAATGTAGTAAGTAATATCAATGAATGTGCAGGTCAAAGTGTAATGCATGCTCATATTCATTTAATTCCAGTTGATGAAAATGATAACAAATTGAAAGTAGAATATAATTCTATTGGCAAGATTGATAGTAACAAAATTACAGAAGATATTAAAAATAATATCAAACAAAAATAGTGCTTGTTAGCACTATTTTTTTTAAAACTTATATTTCTTTATGTTTATAAAAACTTCTACCATCTAAGCCCATAATACGATTTGAAGTTCCACCAACTTCTACATCTTTTAAAGCTTTATTAATCATAACGATTTTACTATCCATATTATCAATTTGATACATTACTTCAGCTTCTAAAATCAAAGGTAAAACAGGAGAACCATATTCAAGTTTGCCATGATGAGATAATACCATATGTTGTAATAAAGTTACTACTTCACTATTTATGTTGTGTTTTTTAGCAGCTTCAACAATATCAGTTTGAATAATAGAAATATGACCTAATAATTTTCCTTTTAAAGTATATTCAGTTGCAATAGGGCCAGATAGTTCTTCAATTTTACCAAGGTCATGTAAAATTATTCCACCATATAGTAAGTCTTTAGAAATTGTTGGATACAATTCACAAAGAGCTTTAGCAATTAATAACATACTAACTTCATGGTGTAATAAACCACCAGCATATTCATGGTGATTAGTTTTTGCTGCAGGATGAGTATATAATTCATGGTAATGATTATGAACAACTTCTTTTACAATTATCTTAATATCTTCATTTTTAATGTCTTCCATAAATTCATTAAATTTGTTTAGATAGTAATCACGATCAATTGGAGCATTAATAATTAAATCATTTTCATCATAATTACTAACAGGTTCCACATCAGTAATTCTAAATTGTAATTGAGAACCATTGAATATTAAAGGATATCCTTCAACAGTTACCACACTTTTAGGAGATAATAATTGTTCATCGCCATTATTTATTTCCCATTTTTTAGCATCTATTGTGCCAGTTTTATCTTGTAAAACTAAAGATAAGTATTTACTGCCTTTAGATGTTTTTCCCTCTGTGGCAGAAATAACAATAGCCACATCAATTTTACATTGACGATCTATAAAATCTTTTACATCAGCTATCTTCATAATCAAAATCCTCCTTAACAACTTTTTTAATACTGGATATATTATAGCCCTTATTTAACAATTTTGATATAATTTTTTGCGTTTGATATTTTCCTTTAATTTTATCATAGTCTTTTTTTAAAGTTTGAAAATCATCTTTAAAATGTACTTTCAATAATACATCGTTAATTATTTTACTAGAAAATCCTTTATTTGCTAAACTAGCAAATATTGCTTGTTTAGTTAAATTAGTAGATGTTTGCTTAGAATTAATTATCTTATTAGCAATAGAAGTAGCATAATCGATGTTTTCTTGATACTCATAACTATACTTATCAATTAATTTAGCATCAATACCTATTTCATGCATTTTCTTTTTAAAATAAATAACGCCTTTATCTCCTTGATATTTATTTAAATAATAGTTTATAACTTTTTCATCATCTAAATATCCTTCATTTTTAAATGTGTGGATTATTTCTTTCCTTTCACTATAATCACAAACATCCATTAAAGAAGTATAGAATTCTTTTGTTGAAATTGTATGTGAATAAATCTTTTTATATAATTTTTTTAATTTTTCGTTTGCTATGCTAAAGCAATTAATAGTATATAGAGTTGCATTATCTATTTGTTTACCAATATAAGGATATAAAACTTTATAATAAAAATCATCAATTTGATAATCTTTGTTATCAATTTTTAAAATATAATTATTGCTATTAAAAGAAATATTAGTTATTTTCATTTTTTAATATCTTTCTAATGATAGGATATAAATATTTTGCCATCATATAAAATCCTAAATCTGTTGGATGTAATCCATCAACAGTCATTTCATCAATATCCTTATTTCCAAAATCTTTTCTTCCATCAACAAAATAAATATTTTTATCACCGAATTCTTGACGCTTATTTACTAATTCTTTTTGAAATAAATATAACTTCTGGCGATGATTAAGATCTTTTTTAGTAAATATTTCTGTTGCTTGAGGTGATTTTGTTTTAACAATTATTGGAATAAGAGGATGCTTTACCCTAATTTTATCAATTATTGTATTCATATTATCTTGTAAACTAGAAGTACAACCTCCATTTGCTTCATAATCTAAAATAAACATTCTTACACCATCAATATCTGAAAGTATGTCACCAATAATAGGTTCTCCCATTCCAGAACCAGAAAATCCTAAATTTACAAATTCTATATCTAACTTTCTACTTAGAATATTAGTAAAAGCCATTCCTGGTCGACTAGCACAGCCACCTTGAGTGATTGAAGTTCCATACACAACTATTTTACCTTTATTTTTGTGAGGAGTAGCTTTTAAAATTGTAGCATCTTTATCAATACCAATTAAAATATTTTCTATTCCTTCATATAAAGGAAGATTAATAATAAATTCATGGTATTTTTTATCGTCTTGATAAAAAATAACACTTTCAAAATTATCAGATGGTTCTTCAAACTTAGTTACAGAGAAAAATTTATATGTTTTATTATTTTTATAATAAATATCAGCTCCTTGTTGACCACAAGCTGTCATATGGCACATTTGATAATCACCAAAGTTTTTAATACGTAAAGAAATTTTCGTTGAATTAGTTTTAAATTTAATTTGTCCTCCAGAAGGCATTTTAGATAGCCATTCTACTGCTTCAGATACATTATGAATATATTTTTTAGGCAAGCGAAAATAATTTGCATTTTCCTTTACCCAAGGAAGTCCTTCAATAATGAAAACATCATTTTTTAAAGGATCATAATAATTCATTGTGTCACTTTCTACATTAGAAGAGACCATATTTTTATCGTATTTAGTTAGTTTACTCATAAAAACCTCCTATTTTATTAATAAATTAAAACTAAAAGGTTTGATAGTTATTTTACTAAATGTTAAGTCACTATTAACCTTTCCATACTCATTGGCATATAGATGATATTCATCATCAAGATCAATGTTTGTTTTATAATTATTAGGGTTAAAAATTAAAACTAAAACATTTCCATTATAAGCATAAGTCAAAGACATTATTTTATCATCTACTATTAAGCCATCAACACAATTCAAAATGGTCTTTTTATCAAATAAATGAAAACATGGAAATTCCTTCCTAATATTTAAAAAATCTTTAAATGCTTTAATGTTTTGAGGGTATTTATCAACAAGTGTCCAATCAATACCATTAATGGTATCATCTTTATTATATGAATTATCAACATTTTTTTTACTTCTATTAAATTCCATTCCTGAATGAAAAAATGGAATTCCTAAAGAAAATGCAATTGCAGCTAAAGATAAAAGAATTATTTTATTTTTGATTTCTATAGAATCAGTAGGATTAGAAAAATTAAGTTTATCTACAAGAAGCATATTATCATGACAATCAATGTAATTAATAGACTGGAGAGTACTTCCAAAATAGCAACCTGTTTCTATACATCCACGCATAGCTCTAATGGCATGATAAGTATTGTAACTATTACCATTAATATATCCTTTTGCTTCAAATGGAGTTGATTTGCCACGCATAGTATCGCGAAAAGAATCATTAAAAAAAGCTATATTTGGAAGGCTACTATGATTTAAAATAGTAGCTTTTTCTTCATTTCTTAATAGTGATGGCATATTCCACCCTTCACCATATAAAATAAAATCAGGATTAATTTTTTTACATTGATTATATATTTCATTTACTGTATCGATAGTTAAAATTCCCATTAAATCAAGACGTATTCCATCAATATGATATAAAGATACTAATCTTGTAGACATATCAACAATGTATTTTTTTACCATTTTTCTATTACAATCTAAATCATTTCCACAAAAAGATCCATTGCTATAATTTCCATTTTCATCTAATAAATAAAAGTAATTAGGAACAAGTTTATTGTAGATGCTATCTTTTGAATAAGTATGATTAAATACCATATCAACACAAACTCTTAAATTATGTTTATGACAAGCATTTACTAATTCAATAAACTCATTCATTCTTGCATAAGGGTCATTTGGATTTGTACTATATGCACCTTTTAAAATATTAAATGCTCTAGGATCATAACCCCAGTTATAAGTGTTTTTATAATTTAAATCATCAGTTGTAGAAAAATCAGTTATTGGCATTAATTGAATATGAGTAATTCCAAGATTTATTAAATATTCAAAGCCAATAGGATTATTATTTAGACTTTTCAATTCTTGATTAATAAATGCTTTAAAAGTTGATTTATTTTTGGCATTTATTAAACTTGTAAAATCTCTAATTGAAGTTTCATAAATAATACAATCATTATTTTTATATACCTTAAAAAGAGAAGGATTATAATTTATTGGTGTTAATCTATTTAAATTAATAACACTACTTTGCATAAAATTAGCGTTACCTGAAAAAGCATAAATATCTTGAACTTCAACTTCAACACCATTATTAGTAACAAGATAGTTATACAAACAATCTTGTAAATCACCACTGATTATAATAGAAAAGATGCCTTTATCTTCTCTTTTCATTTCAACAATGTTCCATAATCCATTAAAGAAATATTTTAATTTAACTTTACTTGCAAGAGGGGCCCAAGTTTTAAAAATTGTATATGTGGGATTATAGGTTGATCCTAAATCATTTCCTTCATAGAAAAATTCATTGTCAAAACAATTTTCTTTACAAACTAGGCGATAATTAACTATACATTTGTTATTTAAATGATCAGTTAAAATATATTCTTTACCATATTCTAAAGGATATTTAGCAATAAACTTATAAATATTTCCTTGTGTTTGCACTTGTAAAGCAAATATAGTTTCATCGTTTATTTTAAAAGAATCATAGCTATCTTCACTTTCAATAACTATAGTCTCTTTATTATCAACATATGCTCTAAAGAAAAAAGCCATTTTATTCTACCTTCGTTAAATGCCAAATATCTTCACTATACTCGCTAATTGTTCTATCACTAGAAAAGTATGCAAATTTAGCAATATTTATTAAGCATTTTTTAGCCCATAAATGTTTATCTTGATATAAATTTTCAAGTTCTTTTTGTTTAGCAACATAAGAATCAAAATCTACAAA
>CAKPXW010000014.1 GCA_934202505.1 uncultured Bacilli bacterium
GTGTAGTATGGAAGAAGTAAATAAAAAAATATCTAACGAAGAAATGTTAGAAAAATACAATTTAATGATTTGGTATTTTGCTAATGATATTCATAATTCCTGTAAATATTTAGATAGAGATGATATTTATCAATCTTTAGTATATAAAGTACTATTGGTAAAGGATAGATTAGATAGTGAAAAAGGAAATGAAATAAACTATATTTATAGAGTTTTGCAAAATGAATCTACTTATATAAAAAGAAGTTATTTTTCTCCTAGTAATCGTTATAATCTAGAAGTTTATTTACAATTTCCAATTTATGATGATTTTACTGAAATTAATACTACATTAAATGAATGTGAAGATAATTATTTCAATCCAGAAAGATATTTATATGAAAAAGATATTAATCAATATATAGATGAAATATATTCTACTTTAAAAGATAGACATAAAAAAGTCATTAAAATGTTTTTCTATGAAGGATATGATATTAAAGAAATTTCTTCTAAATTAAAAATGTCCAAAAAGAATGCTTACACAATTGTGCAAAATTTTAATATAAGACTATTAGAAAAATTAGAAATAAAATAAGCAATTTAAAATTTTAAAGTTAAACAATTTAACGATAATTAAAGATAAAAGAATTAAAATAGCAAAAAACTAATTCTTTATATTTGACTATTGTTTACTCTTGTTGTAAAATAATCAAGATAGGATGTGAATGATTATGAGAGAAAAAGTTATTTTGATATGTAGTGAATGCTTATCACGTAATTATACAACATCTAAGAAAAAAGCAGTTTCAAAAGAGAGACTTGAACTTAGAAAGTTCTGCCCAAAGTGTAACAAAAATACAATTCATAAAGAAAGCAGATAAGGAGGAAATTATATGGCATTTTTTAAATGGTTATGGCGTGGATGCAAGCAATCAGGTATTGCTATTGGTCATTTTTTCAAAGGTGTAGTTAGAGAGGCAAAAAGAGTTCGTTGGCCTAATAAACAAACTATGCTTGAAAATACGGTTACTGTATTAGTTTTCTCGGCATTTTTTGCTATATTCTTTAGCGCTTGTTTTACAATTTGGCAAGCAATTTTAAGTGGCTTAAATTATTTTGGTTAGGAGATAAATATGAGCGATTTTGAAAAGAACTGGTATGTTGTTAACACTTACTCAGGGCATGAAAATAAAGTAAAAGATAATATTGAACGTCGTATTGAATCAATGAATATGCAAGATAATATTTTCCGTATTATTGTTGCAGAATATGAAGAACCAGTAAAGGAAGATGGTGTTCCAACTGGGAAATATAAAATGAAAAATATGTATCCTGGCTATATCTTTATTGAAATGGTTATGTCAGATGAAGCATGGTATGTTGTAAGAAATACTCCAGGAGTTACAGGATTTATTGGATCATCAGGAAAAGGTGCAAAACCATTTCCTGTATCAAATGAAGAAATAGAAACTGTTCTTAAAAGAGTTGGACTTGCAGAAAATAGTTCTACAAGTGATTACAATATTGGCGATACTATTAAAATTGTTAATGGGCCATTTGCAAATCAAATTTGTACAGTTGATGATATTGATGCAGATAAAGGGCTTGTTGGCATTACATTTATTATGTTTGGTAGAGAAAGCCATATTCAAGTTTCAATTAACGATATCGAAAAATGCTAATTTTATAAGTTAATATTAAGAGTGAGTTTATTGAACTCACTTTTCTTTATAAAATAAATGAAAAAATATTAAAAATTGTTGCATTTATTTTGATAGTGTGATAAATTAATTAAGCATACGTGCCTCGCACGCGTATTTCTTTGCGTCGTAGTGGAAGAGGAAACTCATTATCACCACGACACGGACACAAATTTAAGGAGGATATGTCAGTGAGTAAGAAAGTCGCAAAGGTAGTTAAACTACAAATTCCTGCTGGCCAAGCCAAACCAGGACCAGCCCTTGCATCAGCTGGTATTATGATGCCAAAATTCTGCTCAGATTTCAATGCTAAAACAGCAGATAGAGCAGGAGAAATTGTTCCAGTAATTATTACTGCTTACGAAGACAAGAGCTTTGACTTCGTATTAAAAACATCACCAGCAGCTAATAAATTAAAAGCAGCTGCTAAAATTCAAAAAGGTTCAAGCACACCTAATTCAGTAAAAGTTGGTAAAGTTACAAAAGCTCAAATTAAAGAAATTGCTGAATACAAAATGCCTGATTTAAATGCTAACGATATTGAAGCAGCTATGAAGATTATTGAAGGTACTGCTCATTCAATGGGTATCGTAGTAGAAGAAGATAAGTAGGAGGACACGTCAATGGCAAAAAGAGGAAAAAAATATCAAGATGCTGCTAAGCTAATTGATAGTTCAAAGTCATATAGCGTATCTGAAGCTATCGACTTAGTTTTAAAAACAAATGTTACAAAATTTGATTCATCAGTAGATGTTTCTTATTGCCTAAATGTTGACCCACGTTATGCTGAACAACAAATTCGTGGTGCAATTGTATTACCAAATGGTACTGGAAAATCAAAAAAGGTTTTAGCTATTACAGATAAAGTAAAAGAAGCTGAAGAAGCTGGAGCTGATTTTGTTGGTGGAAAAGAATTATTACAAAAAATTCAATCTGAAAACTGGTTTGATTTTGATGTAATCGTTGCTACACCAAATATGATGGGCGAACTTGGTAAATTAGGACGTGTTTTAGGACCTAAAGGATTAATGCCAAACCCTAAGACAGGTACAGTTAATCCAGATATTGCTAAAGCTGTAAAAGAAATCAAAGCTGGTAAAGTTGAATATCGTGTTGACAAACAAGGAAATATCAATGTTTCAATCGGCCGTGTATCATTTACAAGTGATAAATTAACTGAAAACTTTAATTCACTAAAAGATGCTATAGTTAAGGCAAAACCTGCTACAGTAAAAGGCGCTTATATTAAAAATGTTGTTGTATCTACAACTATGGGCCCTGGAGTTAAAGTTGATTTCTCAAATTTCTAATTAAATAGGTTCTTCCAATACGCCCAAGACAGCAACTGCCAAGTGGCTTAATTCGTTGCCGAGGTATATTAAGATATAGTTAAATAAATTCGAAATGAATTTCTATAATAAATGGTGCGTATTGTTTAAACAAAAATAAACAGGAGGTGCACAAAATGAATGAACAAATCATTGCTGAAAAGGCAAAAGTCGTTGATGAAATTGGTCAAGAAATTGCAGCATCAAAAAGTTATGTAGTAGTTGAATATCGTGGTTTATCAGTTGCAAAACTAACTGAATTACGTAGAACTATTGCAAAACAAGGCGGAAAAATTACTGTTCATAAGAACGGATTAGTTTCTAGAGCCGTTGCAAAACAAGGACTAAACATGGATGACATCTTAGTAGGACCAAATGCTTATGTATCTTGCATTGAAGATGAAGTAAGCGTTCCTGGACTATTAGTTAAGTTTTCAAAGAAAAACCCAAGCCTTGTAATTAAAGGTGGAATCGTTGAAAACAAAGTTCTAAACAAAGATGAGATGATTAAATTAGCTTCATTACCTGGCAAAGATCAACTTATCGCTATGTTCGCTGGCGCTTTAATGTCACCAGTAACAAAATTTGCTGTTGCTTGTAAGGAAATAGCAGCAAAAGAAAATGCCTAATTAAATAATTTATTATAGGAGGAAATAATCATGGCAAAATTAACAAATGAAGAAATTATCAATGCTTTAAAAGAAATGACTATTCTTGAAGTAAATGACTTAGTAAAGGCTGTAGAAGAAGCTTTTGGTGTTACAGCAGTAGCAGCTGCAGCAGCTCCAGTAGCAGCAGCTCACGAAGAAGAAGCAGTAGCTCCAACAGATGTAACTGTATACTTAAAATCAGTTGGAAACTCAAAGATTCCTGTAATCAAAGCTGTTCAAGCTATTACTGGCGCAACTTTATTAGATTCTAAGAAATTATGTGAAGCATTACCAGCAGCTATTAAAGAACACATTTCTCCAGCTGTAGCTGAAGACATCAAGAAACAATTAGTTGATGCTGGCGCAGAAGTTGAAATTAAGTAATAATTTTAACTACAATGTAAAAAATATAACCTGCTTTAGATGTAAAAACCTAGGGCAGGTTTTTGCCTATTAAATAAGGAGTGAAAAAAATGAGCCATTATTATCAATTTGATGAAAATTTAGATAGCAATAAACGGATAATTCCATTTTATGTAAACAATTTAAAAATTGATTTTATTACAGATATCGGCGTATTTTCTAATAGTCAAGTTGATTATGGATCATCTTTGCTTATAAAAACATTATTAAATGAACCCAATGTTACAAAACTACTAGATGTAGGCTGTGGTTATGGAGTAATTGGATTAACGCTTGCTTATTTAAAAAAATGCACAGAATTAGTACAAATAGATATTAATAAACGTGCTGTGGATTTAACAAATGAAAATATAAAAAAATTAGACATAAAAAATGCTATAGCTTTTGTTAGTGATGGCATACCATTAAATAATGAAAAATTTGATTTAATAGCTATCAATCCACCAATTAGAGCAGGCAAAAAAGTAATATATAAAATGTATGAGGATAGTAAAATAGCTCTTCAAGAAAATGGAAAATTATGGATTGTAATTAAAAAAAGTCTTGGAGCAGAATCTTCAATTACAAAATTAAAAACATTATTTACAAATGTTGAAATTGTAAAAAAAGACAAAGGATACTTTGTAATAAAATCATTTAACTAAATTTGATATTAACTAGCTTGCTAGTTTATATAGATAAGGGGGAAACATATTGTGATTAAAACAACATATGAAAAACAAAAATACGCTCCTAATCGTCGAAATTTTGCGAAGATTGGTGGCACATTATCCCTACCAAATTTGATTGAAATTCAAACATCTTCTTTCAAATGGTTTTTAGATGAGGGGCTTGAAGAAGTTTTTAATGATATTTTTCCAATAGATAATGGAAAAGGATTATCACTTGAATTCATTTCTTGTCATTTTGATGAACCAAAATATAGTACTGTTGATTGTAAGAATAGAGATATGAATTACTCTCGCCCTTTAAAAGCAACATTACGTTTGAATAACAATCAAACTGGAGAAATTAAGCAAAATGAAGTATTTATGGGCGATTTCCCAATGATGACTGACACAGGCACTTTTATTATTAATGGTGCTGAAAGAGTTATCGTTTCTCAAATCGTTAGATCTGCTGGAGCTTATTTCTCAAAAAAAGTTGATACAAAAAATGGTAAATTACTTTATGGTGGCGATTTAATTCCTTCACGTGGTACTTGGCTTCAATTTGAAACTGATGTCAAGGATATGATTATCGTAAGAATTGATAGATCAAAGAAATTAAATGCAACAGTTTTACTTAAAGCCATAGGCCTTGAAACTCCAGATGATATTTATCAATTATTTGGTAAGAATGCATTAATTGAAAATACTCTAGATAAAGACAAAGTATTTACTACAAGAGAAGCATTAGAAGAAATTCATGCTAAATTAAGACCAGGTGAACCAGCAACTGAACAAGGTCCAACAACTTTATTGTTCCAAAAATTCTTCGATAAAAGAAGATATGATCTTGGAGCATCAGGACGTTATAAACTAAAACAAAAACTTGGTGTTTACAATCGTTTAATTGACACTATTCTTGCAGAAGATTTAGTTGATTGTAATGGTGAAGTTGTTTTTGAAAAAAATACATATATGAGCAAAGAAAAAGTAAAAGAATTACAAGCAATGAAATTCTTTGAAAATGGAGCTCATAAATATACTGTTAAAGTAAATAAAGCTTTCGGTGAAGCTGATACTGTTAATATGGTTGAAGTATACACTGATGAAAGCAAATCTCAAAAAGTTCGTATTATAGGTACTGACTTGCAAATTGATAACAAATTTATTACAGTTCCAGATATTTACGCTACATTCTCATATCTTTTAACATTGATGCACAATTTAGGAGATACTGATGATATTGATCATTTAGGGAACCGTCGTATTAGATGTGTTGGTGAATTATTACAAAATCAATTTAGAATTGGTTTTTCTAGAATGGAAAGAAGCGTAAAGGAAAGAATGTCTATTACAGAAACTGAGTCAATGACAGCTGTTAACTTAATTAATATCCGTCCATTAACATCAGCAGTAAAAGAATTCTTCTCATCTTCTCAATTATCACAATTTATGGACCAAACAAACCCAATTGCAGAACTTACAAATAAACGTCGTATTTCTGCCTTAGGACAAGGTGGTATTACTCGTGAAAGAGCATCATTTGATGTACGTGATGTTCACTATTCACATTATGGTAGAATTTGTCCAATTGAATCTCCAGAAGGTCCAAACATTGGTTTAATTAACTATATTTCATGTTATGCAAAAATTAATGAATATGGATTTATTGAAACTCCATATCGTAAAGTTGTCCATAAAGATGGCAAACATTATGTTTTAGATACAGATTGTATTTATTTATCAGCTGATGAAGAAAAAGACTATATTATTGGTACTGCTTCTTTCAAAATGGGAAAAGATGGCGAAATCTTAGACAGTGTTATTGTTTCTCGTTTTAATGGTGATGATATTTCAGCAAATGTTGAAGATATAGATCTTGTGGATGTAGCACCACGTCAAGTTATTTCAATTCCTACAGGATTAATTCCATTTATTGAAAACGATGACGCTGCCAGAGCAATGCTTGGTGCTAACATGCAACGTCAAGCCGTACCACTACTTAGACCTCATGCTCCTTTTGTTGGAACAGGTATGGAATATCCAGCTGCTCACGATTCAGGAGTTGCTTTAATTAGTAAAGATGAAGGTGTTATTACATATGTAGATTCAACACGTATTCTTCTTAAAAATAAAGCTGGTGAAACAAAAACATATATGTTAACAAAATTTGCTCGTTCAAATGCCGGTACTTGTTTTAACCAAAATCCTATTGTTGTTGTAGGACAAGAAGTAAAACCAGGTGATATTTTAGCTGATGGACCTGCAATGGATAATGGAGAACTTGCTTTAGGGCAAAATGTTATTATTGCTTTCACTACATGGCATGGATACAACTATGAAGATGCTGTTATTATGTCACAAAGGCTTGTAAAAGATGATGTGTACACTTCAATTCATATTGAAGAATATGATCTTGAATGTCGTGAAACAAAACTTGGCCCAGAAGAAATTACTCGTGATATTCCAAATGTTGGTGAAGATAGTAAAACACAACTTGATGAACTTGGTATCGTAATTCCTGGTTCTGAAGTAAAAGAAGGAGATATTTTAGTAGGTAAGATTACTCCTCGTGGTGTTGTTGAACCATCAAGTGAAGAAAAACTATTAATGGCCATTTTTGGTGATAAAACTAAAGAAGGTAAAGATAGTTCATTACGTGTACCTCATGGTGGTGCAGGTATTGTCTTAGATGTTAAAGTATTTAATCGTAAAAGCGGTGGCGTTGATTTAGCCCCTGGAATTAATCAAATCGTTAGAGTATTTATTGCTCAAAAACGTAAGATTTCCGAAGGTGATAAGATGGCCGGCCGTCATGGTAACAAAGGTGTTATTTCACGTATTGTTCCAGAAGAAGATATGCCATTTTTACCAGATGGTACACCAGTAGATGTTATTTTAAATCCACTAGGCGTTCCTTCTCGTATGAATATTGGTCAAGTTCTTGAATTACACTTAGGTATGGCATGTAAAAAACTAGGTGGATTAAAGATTGCTACAAACCCATTTGATGGTGTAAGTAACGATGAATTAAACGAATTAATGGAAAAAGCCGAAATGGCAAAAGATGGAAAGTATGTATTAGTTGATGGCCAAACAGGTGAAAGATTTAATGAAAGAATTTCAGTTGGTATAATGTATTTCTTAAAACTTTCACACATGGTTGATGATAAATTACATGCAAGGTCTATTGGACCTTATTCGTTAGTTACTCAACAACCTTTAGGTGGTAAAGCTCAAAATGGTGGTCAAAGATTTGGTGAAATGGAAGTTTGGGCTCTTGAAGCTTATGGTGCTGCTCATACCTTACAAGAAATTCTAACTATTAAGTCAGATGATGTAATTGGAAGAGGTAAAGCTTATGAAGCAATTATCAAAGGCAAAGATATTCCAAATCCTGGAATCCCAGAATCATTTAGAGTATTACAAAAAGAATTACAAGCTTTAGCAATTGATGTTGAGCTTGTTGATAATAATGGTGAATTAATGGATACTAGCGATATTATGAAAGAAACTCGTAATACTCCTAAGTATATTCGTGAAGAGTTTGAAAATGTTGCAGAAGATGATGCTTTTGATGTCAATTCAGATTTTTCATGGTCAAATGATGACGGAGGTGAAAACTAATGGGTATAGATATTAATAAATTATCTTCTATTAGAGTTAAACTTGCTTCTCCTGAGAAAATTCTTGAATGGTCTCATGGGGAAGTAACTAAACCTGAAACAATTAACTACCGTTCACAAAAACCAGAAATGGATGGATTATTTTGTGAAAGAATTTTTGGACCTGCTAAAGATTATGAATGTCATTGCGGGAAATATAAGAAAATTAGATTCCAAGGTATTGTTTGTGAAAAATGTGGTGTAGAAATAACTACAAAATCTGTTCGTCGTGAAAGAATGGGACATATTGCACTTGCATCTCCTGTTACGCATATTTGGTATTTAAAGGGTGTTCCTTCTAGAATGGCTTTAATTTTAGATATTTCTCCAAAAGAATTAGAAGATGTTGTTTACTTCGTTTCACATATATGTATTGATAATGGAGATTGCAAACTTCTTGTTAAAGGAGAAGTTTTATCTGAAAAAAAAGCAAGAGAAAAATTCACTTCAGTAATTCGTGATTTAATTGCTATTAATCACTGGGATGATGAAGTTGAATCTTCTCACTATTTCGATGCTAAAAATGAATATAATGCTGCAAGACAAACTTATTTTGACTATAAAAATGCTACTTCTGACTCTGAAACTGGCGAAGTAGATGAAGAAAAATTACAAGAGTTAAAGAATGCTGTTGAATTTGCAAATGCAAAATTAAAAGATATTGCTGCTTCAATTTCTTATGATGCTCCAAGAGCATATGAGTTAATTGAACGTCTTGAAAAAGAAAAAGTATTTGATTTCTATCTATTTGCTAATTTTATTACTAAACATACTGGTGCAAAATTTGGAATTGGTGCTGAAGCTGTTAAAGAATTACTTGAAGCTGTAGATATCGAAAAAGAGTTTGATGAAATCAAGGTTGAACTTAAAGATACAGGCAGCCAAAAATTAAAGCGTCAAAAATTACTAAAAAGATTAGATGTAATTGAATCATTTAGAATTTCAGGAAATAGACCTGAATGGATGGTTCTTACAGTAGTTCCAGTAATTCCACCAGATTTAAGACCTATGTTACAACTAGATGGTGGTCGTTTTGCTGCTAGTGATTTAAACGAATTATATAGAAGAGTTTTAACTCGTAATATTCGTTTGAAAAAATTACAAGAAATTAATGCTCCTGCTGTTATTTTAATTAATGAAAAACGTATGCTTCAAGAAGCTGTTGATGCTTTAATTGATAATGGTAGAAGATCAAAAGCAGTTCAAGGTGCTGGTGGAAGAAACTTAAAATCTTTATCTTCTACTTTAAAAGGAAAACAAGGACGTTTCAGACAAAACTTACTTGGTAAGAGAGTTGACTATTCTGGTCGTTCTGTTATTGCTGTAGGCCCTGAACTTAGAATGAACCAATGTGGTATCCCACGTGAAATGGCAGTTCAATTATTCAAACCATTTATTGAAGCTAAAATGATGGAAAAGAAGATTTGCTCTTCTCATAAACAAGCTGATAAATTAATTGACAAACAAGGTGAAGAAGTATTAGATGTATTAGATGAAATTATTGCTGATCATCCAGTATTACTAAACCGTGCTCCAACATTACATAGACTTGGTATTCAAGCATTTGAAACAAAGTTAGTTGATGGAAGAGCTATTCGTCTACATCCACTTGTATGTCCTCCATTCAATGCCGACTTTGATGGTGACCAAATGGCTGTACACGTACCACTTTCTAAAGATTCTATTGCTGAAGCAAGAGTTTTAATGCTTGCAAGTGGAAATATTCTTGGCCCAAAAGATGGAAAACCAATCGTTGTTCCTTCTCAAGATATGATTTTAGGAAACTACTTCATTACTCTTGAATGGAGAAAAGAAGACTTCTATAAAAAGGCTGAAAAATATGCTACTGAAGGTGATGAAATTTATGCTGAACAATATCGTTTATATGGCGATTGCGAAGGAAAAGTTTTTGCAAACCCTGATGGAGTAATATTAGCTTATCAAACAGGAAATATTCATTTACAAACCAGAATAGCAATTGTTGCTTCTTCTTTGCATAAAGATGGATTTACTCCTGAACAAAATGACTCTTATCTAATCACAACAGTAGGTAAAGTTATTTTCAACTCAATCTTCCCAAGTTATATGGCATATTTAAACAGTGCAAATGATAGTTATGATGCAACTCCTGATAAATACTTTGTTAAAAAAGGAAGCAACATAAAAGAAATTATTGCAGCTATGCCACTTAATGATCCATTTATTAAAAAACATATTCAAAAAATTATCGATCATGTATTTAAGTTGAATTCAAAACTTGAAAATGATGAAAAATATAAAGATAAATTAATTCCTGTTTATGTAATACTTGATGCTATTAAAGACCAAGGATTTAAATATTCAACATTATCGGGCGTTACAGTTTCTGTTGCTGATATTAATGTTGTTGAAGGTAAGCAAGAATTAATTGCTGAAGGCGATAAGTTAGTTAAGAAGATTACATCTTTCTATAAGAAAGGTTTATTAACCGATGATGAAAGACATAAACAGATTGTTGATGTTTGGTCTGATGTAAAAGACAAGGTTGAAAAGAAGCTAAAAGTTCAATTACAAGAAGACAATCGTAACCCATTCTTTATGATGTCAGATTCAGGAGCCCGTGGTTCTCTATCTAACTTTACTCAACTTGCTGGTATGCGTGGCTTGATGTCTAAGCCTTCAAAACCATCACAAAAAGATATTGGAAAAGATTTAATTGCCAAATTATCTCAAACTGGTGGTAAACTTACTGCATCTGAACTTGCTAAATTATCTCAAATGTCTGCTCCAACAGAAAAAACAATTGAACTTCCAATTAAAACTTGTTTCCGTGAAGGTTTAACTGTTTCTGAATTCTTCATTGCTACCCATGGTGCAAGAAAAGGTATGTCAGATACAGCCTTAAAAACTTCTGAATCTGGTTATTTAACAAGAAGACTTGTTGATGTAGCCCATGATGTATTAATTAAAGAAGAAGATTGTCATACTGATGAAGGATATGAAGTAAGAGAAATTGTTGATACAAAGACAGGTTCAAAGATTGCTCCATTTGAAAACAGATTAATTGGACGTTATACATTAAACAATGTTTATGATCCTAATACCGGTGAATTAATTGTTGATAACAATACAATTATTAATGGGGACATTGCTAAAAAGATCATTGCTGCTGGTATAACATCATTAAAGATTAGATCATTATTTGGATGTCGTACAGTTGGTGGCGTATGTAGTAAATGTTATGGACTTAACTTAGCAGTTGGAAAACCAGTTGAAGTTGGAGAAGCTGTTGGTGTAATGGCTGCTCAATCAATTGGTGAACCAGGTACTCAGTTAACAATGCGTACATTCCACACAGGTGGTGCTGCCGGTGAATCAGATATTACTACAGGTCTTCCAAGAGTTGAAGAATTATTTGAAACACGTCCTCCAAAAGGCGAAGCAATTATTTCTGAAATTTCTGGTACTGTTACTGAAATCATTGATAATTCAAGATTTGGTGAAAAGACAGTGGTTAAAGTTGAAAGAGAAATTGATAAAAACCTTAAAGATGTTCGTGAATATCAAATCCCAATTGGTGCAAAACTACGTGTTGCCAAAGGCGATGTTGTTGCTAATGGACAAAAAATCACTGATGGACCAATTAATCCAAAAGAATTATTAAAAGTTTCTGCTCAAGTAGATGTTGAAAGATATATCTTAAAAGAAGTTCAAAGAGTATATGCTTTACAAGGTATTCCAATTTGCGATAAGCATATTGAAGTAATGATTCGTCAAATGTTAAGAAAACTTGTAATCCTTGATGGAGGAGATACAAACTTTGTACAAGGATCTAGAGTTGAGAAATCAGAATTTACTGCTGCTAATAAAGAAGTTTTATTACGCCATGGTAGACCAGCTGTAGCAACTCCACTTGTTCTAGGTATTACTAAATCATCATTAGAAACAAGTTCATTCTTATCTGCTGCATCATTCCAAGAAACTACTAGAGTTTTAACAGAAGCCGCAATTAAAGGTAAAGAAGACCACTTACACGGATTAAAAGAAAATGTTATTGTTGGTAAACTTATTCCATGTGTAGAAACAATTCAAAATGTTTCATTACTAGATGATGAAGACAAAGTTATTGAAGAAGAAGCCATCGAAGATGCTTTCGAAGAAGAAAGAACTTTATCAATGAACTTTGATGACTAAATTCTAAAAATAAAACAAAAAAATAATTTTTAAGTAGGCTTAAAAGTATATTAAAAAATTATACTTTAGATAAGTCTACTTTTTTTATGATTCTTAATTAAATGAAAAAGGTCTTTTTTTTTCAAAATTGTGTCAAATAATTACATTAAATGTCTTTAGAGAGTATTACCAATATTTTAAATATTGACTAAAGCGCTTCCATGTGACTATAATTATAGTGGAAGTACGAATTCCAAAAAATATTAATGAAAGGATAATTTATATGAATTCAAAAAAACTATTACAAAGTCTTTTATTGAGTTTAGGTGTTGCCGCAGTTATTACATCATGCGGTAAGAACAAGGACAGTGAAAGTACACAACCTTCTTCTCCAACTCAATCTGAGACTGTAAAACCTAGTGAAGAACCTTCAGTAAAACCTTCTGAATCAGAATCAGTAAAGCCATCTGAATCAGAATCAGTAAAGCCATCTGAATCAGTTACTCCATCTGAATCAGAATCAGTAAAACCATCTGAATCAGAATCAACTACTCCTTCAGAATCAGAATCTCCATCTGAATCAGAATCTCCATCAGTTACTCCAGAACCTCAACAAGAATTCACTTCATATTCTGTAGACTTTAACTATAATGATAAGAAAACTACAGTTTGGACTGATTTCGAAATTGATGGAACAATCGGAGCTATGCCTGTTGGAAAATCAGGACAAGATGCACTACTTGAAGATAGACGTTCAATTGATAGTACAGTATTTGGAGACCATACATATGGTTATTATACTTTTGCTATAGATGCAGAAGGATATATCGTATATGCATCTTATGGTTTAGGTCAAGGTTGGGGTAGTCCTTGCGATGGATACTACCATAACCAAGCAACAAAGAATAGAAACGATACTGATTACTTTATTTTACATGATGAATATGCAGATTGGCCAAATACAACTTCTGATGGTCAAAAAGCATGGCTACTATACGACTTTGTTATTCCACAAGGTGGTTTCGTAATTACTGCATGGCATAATGATGAAACATTTGTATCTTTATGGAAACAATTATTTGGTGCTAACCAAACTCCAGTATTAAATAATATTCAAAATGCATCTAATAATTCATACCTTGAAAATACAGTAAAACCAAGATCATTAGATAAGTACTATGTAAAACTTGATAATGATCGTAACTTAAAAGTTGCTGAAAGAACTGACAAGCAAATTAAAGATGCTGATGGCGCTCAAGAAGAAGAAACAACAGCAATTCATGTTACTGACTTTGGCGAACCAGTTCCTACATATGACTCATTAAAGACAGCTCTTGAAGCTTATGCAGCAGGAACAGCAGCTGATAGTTATAAAATTAAGGGTGTTGTATCTTATGTATATGAAGATAAATCACTTGTTCTTTCTGATAATGAAGGAAATGATATTTTAATTTACAATGCTGATAAGAGTTTATTACTTGATTCAGATAACAATAGATTATATTCTGTTGGCGATACAGTTGTTGTAAGTGGTTCTTTAACTACTTTTAAAGGACTTATCGAAATGAATGCAACTGCAGTTAGTAAAGTTGAAAAATATGGAAAACTTGATGCAGCTGAAGTTAATGTTGTTACAGCTGAAACTGTAGATTTCATTAGCGTTGCAAATCAATCAAAAGTAGTTAAAGTAGTTGGTGCTGTAGTTAAATCAATTGATGCTTCAGGATCATCTATAATTACTTTAGGTGAAACAGATATTACATTATTCAAGGCTACATTCCCTGAAACAGTACAAGTTGGTGATACAATTGATGTTACTGCAGTAATTTCTGTATTCAATAATGCTCAATTAAGAGTTGCTTCTTCTGAAGACATCGTTCGTTACTACAATGTAACAATTGATGATGATGGTGATGAAACAACTGATCCAATTGTTAAAGGATATTCAAAAGGAGATACAGCTACATTAAAGGCTTCTCCAAAAGAAGGTTATATTTTCGTTAAATGGGTAAAAGTAACTGCTGATGGCGAAGTAGATTATTCAACTGATTCAACAACTACATTTGAAGTTGGAGAAGAAGATGCTACATTTAAAGCAATAACTCAATTTGCTCCATGGAATTCATTAGCTCCAGAAATGGGTAATAGTGCTATTTTAACTCCAAAAGTAAATAACGCTGATGCTGGTGGAGATGCTTATGCAGTATGGACAAGTGCTGATACAGTAATCCATAAAGATGGTGCTTGGAAGACAGGCGCATTAAATGCTGAATGGAGAGGTATTATCGTAGTTGATAAAGATGGCAAGATTGCTTACATGGTATATTGCCCAGCTAACGGATTTGGTGGACCTAGTGGAACTGGATATTATGCTCATCCTGATTACACTGTAACATATGATGAAGGAACAAATACTTTCTCAACTAATAACCCTGCAATTAACCTTCTTGAAGGTTATGGCAAATGGACTCAAGAAGATCCAAGCGCTTCAAATAAGTTTGAAATTGTAATTCCAGAAGGCGGATTTGCAATTACTACTCATGGTACTGGTGAATTTGATATTATCGAAGCATTAACTGGTGTAAGACTAACTGCTTGGGATAATAAATATAATGCACGTGATGTTATTGATGCAAGAGTTAGAGTTTACTATGATGCAGCAAATAACCAAATTAGAACTTATGTTCCTTCAGTAAAAGATGGAAATAAATTAGTATCATTAAATGTTAAAGGATATGGTTCTCCTTCAGGAATCGGTCTATTTACAGATGATGAAAGAAACACACTTGTTAGTGGTGTTGAAGGAAGACATACATTTGATAATGATAATGGTTGGAGATTTGCTGTTGCTGTTGATGCTGATGGAAAAGTAGTTTATGCTTCTTATGGATTAACAGCTGGTTATGGTGGACCTTCTGATAATTTCTACTCAAATGATCCTGAAATTAAGAGTGCAACTCATGAAGATGCTGGAACAATTGTTGGTATTTTCAAGATTGGTGATAACTATGCTAATTATGGTGAAACTCAAGGCGATTACAAAGATAGAGACTTTAATGATTTTAAAGCTTTAGTACCAGAAGGTGGATTTGTTCTTACTGGATGGAATAATGATGCAAATATGTCTGCTATTATGGCTGCTATCTTTGGCGCTGACAAATTAGATGTTACAAATGCTGATAATTTCAATACAATTGAAAAAGGTTCAGTTAACAATATTCGCGTACACTATGAAGAAATCAATGGTGTACCACAAATTTGGGTTGAAAACTTAGCTTGTGGCCAAGTTAGCAACATTAATTTAACAAATGATAATGGTAATTTAGGACTTGCATGGACTGCAGGTGCTAATGCATCAAGTTATGAAGTTACTGTAACTAATTTAAATGGAGATAAACTAGTTGATGCTCAAACAACTACTGAAACTACATTTGATTTAGATGATACATTAACTGGTGTATTAAATATTACAGTTGTATCAAAAGCTGATGAAGCTTTAGATGCTTCAGTTACAATTCAAGTTGTTGCTGATAACACTTTAGGTGCTGGAGATACTGCAATTATTAATAATGATGCAATGGTTACATATCCTGCAGGTACAAAAATTTATGATGCTGATGCTAAAACTTGGGCTGCTGGTGTTTGGGCTAACTATATGATCGTTGATGGCGATGGTAAAATTGCTTACTTAGTATGGAATGTTGGTGTTGGCTATGGAACTCCTGAAGCTGGTACATTCTATTGCAACGAAAAATATGCTACAACTAACCCTTGTGTTGATGGTTCATCATTAGTAGTTCCTGAAGGATTTACTGGATTCAAATTTGGTTATGGAGAACATTTAGATGCTGTTATTAGTGCTTTAACTCATGGTACAATGACTCATACTGAACTTGACAAAAATGGTTCTTCAGCTACAGCTAAGAATTTCAATAGTAAAGATAATAGTTTCATTAGACAAGAAGTTACTGTTACAGTAAAAGATGGTTACCTTGTAATTAATTGTGGTACTGTTGCTCAAATAGGTACTTCATTTACATTAACTGGTGCTCAAGAAGTTACTGGAACATGGAATGTTGTTACTGGTTGCTATGAAGGCTCTTTCCATTTAAATCAATGGAATAAAGCAATCTTTACTTATACAGATGCAGAAGGTACAGCTACAACTTTAACTAAAGATAATACTACATTAAAAGGATATATTATTTCAGAAGCTGCTGCTGACTGGACTAAAAATCTTTATGTAGTTGAAGGTGGTTGGATGTGTTCAATTAAAGGTACTGATGGTGCTGGAACTGATTATACATTCTCATATGATCCTGCAACTGCTACATTAACTATCGGTTAATTAAATAATTAATTTAGGTGCTAACAAAATTAGCACCTTTATTTTTTTATAAATATCTTAAATTTTTAAAAAAACAAAAAAAATCATATATGAAAAGATAATTAATAAAAACTATTGACATTACCTAATTAAATATTGTAAAATATCTAGGCATTAAATAGGTTTCCAAATGGAAACTATATTTTATGAGGCAGGTGGGAACACCTGGTATTGTGTGAATGAAAGGAGAGCATTAATATGCCAACAATTAATCAACTTGTTAAACAAGGTAGACAAAAAGGCGTCGTTAAATCAAAAGCACCAGCTTTAGGTAAAAGTAAGAACCTTTTATTAAAAAAGGAAATTAAAGTTAATTCACCTCAAAAGAAAGGTGTTTGTACTCGTGTAAGTATTATGAACCCTAAAAAACCAAACTCAGCTAATAGAAAATATGCCCGTGTAAGATTATCTAATGGATATGAAGTTACAGCATACATTGGTGGAGAAGGACATAACTTACAAGAACACTCAGTTGTAATGATTCGTGGAGGCCGTGTAAAGGATCTTCCAGGTGTACGTTACCACATCATCAGAGGTACAAGAGATTGTGCCGGAGTTAAAGATAGAAAGCAAGGCCGTTCCTTATATGGAGCTAAAAAGCCAAAAGCTACTAAATAGGAAAGGAAGGAATCTAGTATATGCCACGTAGAGGAAATATTGCAAAAAGAGATGTATTACCAGATCCAGTATACAATTCAAAACTAGTTACAAAATTAATCAATGCTATTATGCTTGATGGGAAAAAAGGAACTGCTCAAACAATTCTTTATGATGCATTCAAAAGAGTTGAAAAGAAAACAGGTGAAGATGCACTAGAAGTTTTCGGAAAAGCACTTTCAAATATTACTCCAGTTGTTGAATTAAAAGTAAGACGTATTGGTGGACAAAACTATCAAGTTCCAGTTGAAGTTTCTGATTCACGTAAAATCACTTTAGGTTTAAGATGGTTAGTTAGCTATTCAAGAAACCGTGGTGAAAAGACAATGGAAGAAAGATTAGCAGCTGAAATTATCGATGCAGCTAATGGTACTGGAGCATCAGTTAAGAAGAAAGAAGACACACATAAGATGGCAGAAGCAAATAAAGCATTTGCTCACTTCCGTTGGTAAGCTGTTTGCGGGTGTAAAAAACTATGGGACGTGAATATAGCTTAGAACATACAAGAAACATTGGTATTATGGCACACATCGATGCCGGTAAGACTACAACAACAGAACGTATCTTATTCTATACTGGTGTTTCACATAAAATTGGAGAAGTTCATGATGGTACTGCAACAATGGACTGGATGGCTCAAGAAAGAGAAAGAGGTATCACTATTGTTTCAGCAGCTACTACTGCACATTGGAAAGGATATCGTTTAAATATTATCGATACTCCAGGGCACGTAGACTTTACAGCAGAAGTTGAAAGATCATTAAGAGTTCTTGATGGTGCAATTACTGTACTTGATGGAAAAAATGGTGTTGAAGCTCAAACAGAAACAGTTTGGAGACAAGGTAGCAAATACAATGTTCCACGAATTGTTTTTGCAAATAAACTAGATGCAATTGGTGCTGATTTTGATATGTGTATTGCTACATTACATAGCAAACTTGAAGCTAATGCTTGTGCAGTACAATATCCTATCGGAAGAGAAAATTTCTTCAAGTCAATTATTGATATCATTGAAATGAAAACTTATACTTACAATGATGATAAAGGACTTGATATTAGCATTCTTGATGGAGTACCTGAAGACTACAAAGATAAAGTACATGAATTAAGAAGTACATTATTTGAAGCAATTTCTGCTTTTGATGATGAATTTTGTGAAAAATATTTTGAAGATCCAGAAGGAAATAACTTTACAGTAGAAGAAATTAAAAGAGCTATCCGTAAAGGTGTATTAACTGGTGAATTCTTCCCAGTATTCTGTGGTGCTTCTTATAAAAATAAAGGTATTCAATTATTACTAGATGGTGTTATTGATTATCTTCCATCACCTTTAGATATTGATCATGCTAAAGGTACATTAAATGGTGAAGATGTTATTTCTGAAACAAGTGATGAAGCTCCTTTTGCTGCATTAGCATTTAAAGTAGCGACAGACCCATATGTAGGAAAATTAACATACTTTAGAGTTTATTCTGGTCATATAACTTCTGGTTCATATGTATTAAATACTACAAAAGGTAAAAAAGAAAGATTATCTCGTATTTTATTAATGCATGCTAACTCTAGAAGAGAAATTAATGAAGTTTATAGCGGTGATATTGCTGCAGCTGTTGGACTTAAAGATACAACAACAGGAGATACTCTTGCAACAGAAGAATATCCAGTTGTTCTTGAATCATTATCTTTCCCAGAACCAGTTATTTCTCAAGCTATTGAACCAAAGTCTAAAAATGATCAAGATAAATTACAAATTGCTTTAGCAAAACTTGCTGAAGAAGACCCAACATTTAAAGCTCAAGCAAATAAAGAAACTGGACAAACAGTTATTTCTGGTATGGGTGAATTACACCTTGATATTATTGTTGATCGTTTAAAAAGAGAATTCCACGTTGAATGTAATGTAGGTAATCCTCAAGTTGCTTATCGTGAAACAATTAGAAAAGCTGCTGAATGTGAAGGTAAGTTTATTCGTCAATCAGGTGGTAAAGGTCAATATGGTCACGTATGGATTAAATTTGAACCAAACCCTGGAAAAGGCTTTGAATTCGTTGATGCAGTAGTTGGTGGAACAGTTCCACGTGAATATATTAAACCTACTAAAGATGGTTTAATTGATGCTTTAAATGGCGGTTTAATTGCTAACTATCCAGTAATTGATATTAAAGCAACTTTATTTGATGGTTCATCTCACGATGTAGACTCTTCAGAAGCTGCATATAAGATTGCTGCTTCACTTGCATTAAAAGAAGCTGCAAAGAAATGTAATCCAGTATTACTAGAACCTATCATGGAAGTTGAAGTAACAGTACCAATGGAATACATGGGTGATGTTATGGGTAATATCTCTGCAAAAAGAGGTAAAATTGACGGCATGGAAGCAAAAGGAAATGCTCAAATTATTAAAGCATATGTACCTCTAGCAGAAATGTTTGGTTATGCAACAACATTACGTTCAATTACACAAGGACGTGGTGCATTCACAATGCAATTTGCTCGTTATGATGAAGCACCTGCTTTCGTAACTGAAAAAATTCTAAAGAACAACGCAAATTAATTGCAAAATAGATATTAAAGTCAATAAAAATATTGATTTTAAATATAAAAAATTATAAAATAATAATGTATTAAAAAACGGAGGAAATTTTAAATGGCAAAAGCAAAATTTGATAGAAGTAAGCCACATGTTAATATTGGTACAATCGGCCACGTTGACCATGGAAAAACAACACTTACTGCAGCTATCACAAAAGTATTAGCAGAACAAGGCGGAGCTACATTCACTAAATATGATGAAATCGATAAAGCTCCAGAAGAAAAAGCAAGAGGTATAACGATTAATACAGCTCACGTTGAATACCAAACTGCAAATAGACACTATGCTCACGTTGACTGTCCAGGGCACGCTGACTATGTAAAGAACATGATTACTGGTGCAGCTCAAATGGATGGAGCTATCTTAGTTGTTGCAGCTACAGATGGACCAATGCCACAAACTCGTGAACATATCTTACTTTCTCGTCAAGTTGGTGTTCCTTACATTATCGTATTCTTAAATAAATGTGATTCACCAGATGTTGATGAAGACTTACTTGAATTAGATGAAATGGAAATTCGTGATATGTTAAATGAATACGGATTCCCTGGAGATACTACTCCAATCATCCGTGGTTCAGCTTTAAAAGCTCTTGAAGGCGATCCAGAAGCTGAAGCAGCTATTAGAAAATTAATGGATACAGTTGATACATACATCCCAACTCCTCAACGTGATGTTGATAAGCCATTCTTAATGCCTATTGAAGACGTTATGACAATTTCTGGTCGTGGAACAGTTGTTACTGGCCGTGTTGAACGTGGTGAAATCAAATTAAACGATCCAGTTGATATCGTTGGTATTAGAGAAACTCAAAAATCAGTTGTTACTGGTCTTGAAATGTTTAGAAAATTACTAGACTTAGCTCAAGCTGGTGATAACGTTGGTGCTTTACTACGTGGTATTAACAGAGACCAAGTTGTTCGTGGACAAGTATTAGCTAAACCAGGTTCAGTTCATCCTCATCACAAATTCGTTGCTACTTGCTACATCTTAACTAAAGAAGAAGGCGGACGTCATAAACCATTCGTTTCAAGTTATCGTCCTCAATTCTACTTCAGAACTACAGATGTTACAGGTGTTATCGAATTACCAGATGATGTAAAGATGGTTATGCCTGGTGACAATGTTACTTTCACTGTAGAATTAATTCACCCAGTTGCAATTGAAAACGGAACTAAGTTCTCAATTCGTGAAGGTGGACATACTATCGGTGCTGGTAGCGTTACTGAAATTATTGAGTAATAATATAATTAAGTTTGAAAAGGAAGATTATTCTTCCTTTTTATTTTTGAAAAAAATTAATAAATCATTTGAATTTATGATATACTATTAAAGCATTGGTGGTGATAAAATGAATGATAAAATTATTATTAAAGGGGCAACTGAAAATAATTTAAAAAACATTAATTTGGAACTTCCTAGAAATTCACTTATCGTTATGACAGGACTTTCTGGCTCTGGAAAAACCTCTTTAGCATTCGATACTATATACGCTGAAGGACAACGTAGGTATGTTGAATCCTTGTCTCCTTATGCGAGACAATTTTTAGGTGGAATAAAAAAGCCTGCTGTAGAATCAATTGAAGGATTATCACCTTCGATTTCAATTGATCAAAAAACAACTTCTCATAATCCAAGATCTACTGTTGGAACAGTAACTGAAATATATGATTATTTTCGTTTATTATATGCAAGAATTGGAACGCCATATTGTCCAAAACATCATATTCCAATTATTGGCCTTACTATTGGAGAAATTAAAAATAAAATCTATGAATTTGAAAAAGGAAGTAAATTAGTTATTACAGCTCCTATTGTAGAAAATAAAAAAGGAAGCCAAAAAGATTTATTTAATAAATTATTAAAAAGTGGCTTTATCCGTGTAATAGTTGATAAAGAAATGTGTGTAATTGAAGACTTTGTTGAACAAGGCTTATCGATGGATAAAAAACATAATGTTGATTTAGTTATAGATAGATTAGTATTAAATGATGAAAATAGCGACAGAATTGTTGAGGCATTAGAACTTGCCAATAAATATTCCCAAGGTGTTATTGATGTTTATGTCAATAATGTTATGTATAACTTTTCAACTAATTATGCATGTAAAGAATGTGGATTTACTATAGGTAAATTATCACCTCGTCTTTTCTCTTTTAATGCTCCTTTAGGCGCTTGCGAAGAATGTAAAGGCTTAAGTGTTAAGATGGAAGTTGATATCGATATTCTTGTGCCAAATGATGAATTATCAATTAATCAAGGAGCTATTGTATATTATAAAAATATAATTGGCAGTGAAAATCTTGAATGGCAAGAATTTGAACTATTATGTAAATATTATAAAATAGATATGAATAAGCCATTTAAAGATTTATCTAAAGAAGAAAAACATATTGCCTTATATGGTTCAAATAAACCAATATCTTATTCTTTAGTTTCAAGAAGCGGTAATACAAATAATCGTTTTGGAATTATTGAAGGGCCGAAAACTCATATTGAAAGAATGTATATGGAAACTTCTTCTCAAATGATGAGAGATTGGTATTATACATATATGATGGAAACTGTTTGTACAAAATGCCATGGAAAAAGACTAAATGAAAAAGCTCTATCAGTATTAATTGATTCTAAAAATATTGCTGATCTTTGTGAAATGCAAATTAGCGAATTGTATGACTTTTTATGTAATATAAATCTTACAGATAAACAAAAAGAAATTGCTAAGTTATTGCTTGAAGAAATAAAAAATAGATTGCAATTTTTAATAAATGTTGGACTTGATTATTTAACATTAGCTAGAATGGCTTCTACTTTATCAGGTGGATAAGCTCAAAGAATTAGACTTGCTACTCAAATTGGAAGTAAACTTACAGGAGTTTTATATGTATTAGATGAACCATCAATTGGTTTACATCAAAAAGATAATGATCAATTGATCGCAACAATGAAAAAAATGCGTGATTTAGGTAATACTTTAATTGTTGTAGAACATGATGAAGATACAATGAGAGCTGCTGATTATATTGTAGATATAGGACCTGGAGCTGGTATTCATGGGGGAAATGTAGTTGCTGCTGGAACATATGATGAAATTATTAATAATACAAATTCCTTAACGGCAAATTATTTAAGTGGAAGAATGAAGATTGATATTCCAAATAAAAGACGCCAAAGGAATGGCAAATTTATAAAAGTTATCGGTGCTTGCGAAAATAATTTAAAGAATATTGATGTTGATATTCCACTTGGTACTTTTACAGTTGTGACAGGAGTATCTGGATCAGGAAAATCAACATTAGTAAATGATACAATTTATAAAGGATTATATAAGAAACTTTATAAAAAGCAATTAAAGCCAGGAAAATGTAAAGAAATAATTGGTAGTGAAAATATTGATAAAATGGTTAATGTTACCCAAGAACCAATTGGAAGAACTCCTCGTTCAAATCCTGCAACATACACAGGAGTATTTGATTTAATAAGAGATGTCTTTGCACAAACAATAACTGCTAAAGAAAAAGGCTATACAAAATCAAGATTTTCTTTTAATGTTCGTGGAGGTCGTTGTGAAAGATGTGAAGGTGCTGGTGTAATAAGAGTACCTATGAACTTTTTACCAGATGTCTATGTTCCTTGTGAACTTTGCAATGGAAAAAGATATAATGAAGAAACATTAAATGTTAAATATAAAGAAAAAAGCATATATGATGTTCTAGAAATGCCTATTGAACAAGCTTATGACTTTTTCACTAATAATAGTAAAATTAAAGAAAAACTAAAAGTCCTTTTAGATGTAGGACTTGGTTATATTAAACTTGGTCAAAATGCTCTAACTTTATCAGGAGGAGAAGCTCAAAGAATAAAACTTGCTTTTGAATTGTGTAAAAAAGCTACGGGAAAAACATTATTTATATTAGATGAACCTACAACAGGTTTACATACTGATGATGTAAAAAGACTAATAAGCGTAATAAATAGAATTGTAGACAATGGTGATACAGTTTTGATGATTGAACACAATTTAGATATGATAAAGGTAGCTGATTACATTATAGATCTTGGACCCGATGGTGGCTATCGAGGAGGAAATGTAGTAACTACAGGCACTCCAGAAGAAGTATCTAAATGCAAAAAAAGTTATACAGGAATATATTTAAAAAAGTTATTTGATAAGAAATAGGAAACTATTTCTTTTTCATTAATTGATACAAATTTTTAAAATAAATATTTTTAATATTTATATAAAGCATTATCTGTGGTAAAATAAATTAATAGAATGGATGTGATAATATGAATTTTATAAATATACTTGCATCTTCTGTAAAAGGTTTTTGGCCTTATTTACGTTCTAAAGAAGATTCTGATTTTGGTGTATTTTTAAGAATAGGTAATTTTGAAATTAGATGGTATGCAATATTAATTTTAACTGGTGCTTTACTTTGTTTATGGCGAGCACATTATGAACTAAAAAGAAGAAAAATGCCAGAGGACTATTATGATAATTTTTTCTTATCAGTAATTCCAATTTCTATAATTGGTGCACGAGTTTGGTATGTAATTTCCCAAATTGATGAATTCAAAACAGCATCAGGCTCTTTAGACTTTTTAGCAATGCTTGGCTATAATAAAGCCGCAGGCATGATTGAACTTTCTGGCCTTGCCATTCAAGGTGGTGTTATTTTTGGAGTTATTTGGGGTGTAATATATTTTAAAAAAATAAAAACAAGATACCCATTAGGATTGCATTTTGACCTAATTGTTCCTTCAATATTAATTGGTCAGATTGTAGGAAGATGGGGAAACTTTTTCAATGGTGAAGTTTATGGAAAATTCGTAAATAAAAAGACTTTATGGTGGATTCCAAAGTTTATCGTTAATAAATGTACTTTAGGAAGTATAGGCT
>CAKPXW010000015.1 GCA_934202505.1 uncultured Bacilli bacterium
ATCATCATATATATGAATCCATACTGGTTTATAATCTTTAGTAAGTTTCATTTCTTGTCTTGTCCAAGAAGGCATATTTTTATATTCTGGTGTTGAAATTACTAAATATCCATCTTCAAGTTTATTTATTTCGCAAGTGCCTTGAATAGTTTTAATCATTGTTTGATATAAATAAGGTTTTTGTTCATTAAGTGGCCATTCACCTTTAAACTTATAAACTTGATTTAAAGAAGGAGTAAGCACATACACACCATCTTTATTTCGGACAATTATTTGTTCTTGGTTTGTAGCTTTATCAAACATACTAACACGATAATAGTCTACATTATCTTTCTTTTCATAAGAAACCTTTACATTATATGTTCTACTATCTTCACCTTTGTAAAATTCCATAGTTGATTCCATATAATAACTATTTAATGTTTCGAAAAATTCCATACTTTTCTTTTCAATATTGTTTTTCTTGTTATCAACAAATTTAAACACCCCAAACGCAGCAATTGCAATCACTGCTACAATTGCTATAATTCTCATAATCCATTTTCTTTTCATAAATTCACCTTTTCCTCTTTCATCATAAATTATGCTTTTATAAAAGAATATATGACTACTTTAGAATAAATTTATTTTAAATGGTAAGACTATAAGTGATTGGAGGTAAATATGAACATAGTTTTAAAAACATCTTTAATCTTCACAATTATTGGTGCAATTAACTGGGGACTTGTTGGCATTTTTTCTTTCAACCTTGTTGAATGGATTTGTGGAGTGAATACTGTACTGACAAGAATTATATATATTGTGGTAGCTCTTTCTGGTTTAATAAATATTATTTTATTATTTATTGACTTAAATAGACCAAAAGTAATGAAAGATAAAGTTCATAATTAAAATAAAGCCTCATATGTAAAAATTAATTTTATACATATAAGGTTTTTTTTATAATAGACTTTTTTATTAATTTGTTTTATTATGCTTATGGTGATTAAAATGTTAGAAAAACAAAAAATAAAAAATAAATTAAATGTACCCACAAGTGTAAAATTTTTTCATAAAATAGATTCTACTAATATATATTTAAAAAGAAATTTAGAAAATATTAAAACAGATTGCTTAGTTGTTGCTAAAAAACAAAGTAATGGGCAAGGACGATTAGGAAAATCATTTTATAGTTACCATGGTGCTTATTTTTCTTTGCTTTTACATAATATTGATAATTACGATATAACATTATTAACTATCAAAGTAGGAATAGCTATCCATAGAGTTTTAAAGAAAACATTTAATATTGAAACAAAAATAAAATGGGTTAATGATTTATATTATAATGGTTATAAATTTTGTGGTATTTTATGTGAAAAAATTGAAAACAGTATTATTATAGGAATTGGAATTAATTTAAATAATAATAAATTTCCAGAAAAAATAAAAAACATTGCTATTTCGATTCCTTTGGATAAAAAAAATTATTGTTTGTTAATTAGTTCTATTATTAACGAAATATATCTTATTTTAAAGGAAAATAATAGTAATGTTATTGAAGAATATACTAATAATCTAATTTTATTAAATAAAGAAATCACTTTTTCTTTAAATAACGTAAATTATACTGGCATTGTAAAGGGAGTAAATAATCAAGGCAATTTAATAGTTGCTACTTCAAAAGAAACAATGGTTTTAAAAAGTGGAGAAGTAAGTTTAACAAGTAAACATATTATTTAAAAAAATAATTAGTTTTTATCAGTTTTAAATCATATTTTTCATATAATGTTCCTTGCAAGCTTATTCCACTTTGATCAATCACATATATTATATGATCTTTATAATATGCTTCATATGTAAAAAGCGAAAGCTTTTTTTTAATGTTTTTTTCGATATTTTCATACTTTGCATCATATAAATCATTCAAATAAAAGTCAACTAATTCTTCTTTTATTTCATTTACTTTAAAAAATGATGATGACTGAATAGTATATTTAATATCATATGATGCTTTTAAGGATAAGGGGATAAATCCAAAAAGCATCGATAAACTCGTAAATATTATTGAACATTTTAATTTCATATCATCACCATTTATATTCTTAACTCAATTGTTTTTTATATACATTTTTTCTTCTATTTTTTTTATTATTTCTTTTTTTATTTTTCTTTTTATTCCACGAGCCCCATATTTTAAGGCTTCATTATCATTTAAAATAGAATTTAATAATTGTATTTTTTCATTATCCGTAAATTCAATTTTATCTTTATATAGATCTAAGTAAGCATTTGTTATTTTTTCAATTGCTTCTTTTTCAAGGCAATCAAAATATATTATTTCATCAATTCTATTAATAAATTCTGGTCGAAAATGTCTTTGAATAACTTTATTTATATCATCAATATTATACTTACTTTCCATATATCCTATTTTATTTTGATGAAACATTGCTTCGGAAAATCCTAAATTAGATGTCATAATAATAATCGAATTGGAAAAGTCAATTTTTCTTTTATTTGAATCATAAAAATATCCTTCGTCAAATACATTTAAAAAAACATCTAGCACATCTCTTGAGGCTTTTTCTACTTCATCTAAAACAACTACACTATGAGGATTATTTCTAATATGATCGACTAATAAACTTTGTTTTTCAAAGCCTACATATCCTGGAGGAGAGCCAATAAGTTTACTAACGCTTACATTTTCACTATATTCTGACATATCAAGCTTAATATATTTTTTCTCACTGCCAAAATAGTATTTTGCTATTTGTTTTGCACACTCTGTCTTACCAACTCCAGTTGCACCAACAAGCAAAAATACTCCTAATGGTCTATTAATTTCATTTAAGCCAAGTTCTATATATTTTATTTGTTTACATAAATCATTAATAGCTTTTTCTTGGCCAAATAATTTTTCATTTAATTTCTTTTGAATCGTATCGGCTTTATTTTCAACTTCTATCGATACATGATAATTACTTTCAATTGTATCTATGATATTTTGTTTATCAACCTTGGTTTGTTTATTATTTTTAGCAAGTACACAAGATATATCTAATACATCTATTGCTTTATCTGGAAAATTTCTTTCAAAAACATAATGACTTGTTAAATATACTAAATCATTAATTATTTCATCACTTATTTCAAGGTTATGATATTTACAAAAAGATGGAGAAATTCCTTTTATAATTTTTATAGTATCTTGATATGATGGTTCTTCTAGAAAAACTAATTGGAATCTTCTTTCTAATGCTTTTTCTTTTTCTATTAATTTAATATATTCATCATAGGTCGTTGCTCCAATACAGCATATATCTCCTCTTGAAAGATATGGCTTGATAATATTAGATGCATCTATGGCTCCTTCTGCTCCACCTGCACCAATTATATTATGAATTTCATCAATAAATATAATGGCATTACTATCATCTTTTATTTTCTTTAAGATTTTTTTTAATTTTTCTTCAAATTCTCCTCGATATTTTGTCCCAGCAACGATAGATGCAATATCTAATTCGTATATGTTTTTATTTTTTAATTGTTCAGGAACATTATTTATATTAATTAGATGAGCTAAATATTCAACAAGTGCTGTTTTACCTACTCCAGATTTCCCTACTACTATAGCATTTGGTTTTTGTTTTCT
Source organism: uncultured Bacilli bacterium (assembly GCA_934202505.1). Lineage (GTDB taxonomy): Bacteria > Bacillota_I > Bacilli_A > RFN20 > CAG-631 > CAKPXW01. Next base: position 3,638 of record CAKPXW010000015.1, read on the forward strand.
TAAAAGCACATCAATTAAATTTTGCATTTCTTTTTCTCTATTGATTAGTATTGGTGGATTTTTCAAGGCTTTTTGATTAAGATTTACTAAATCAGATATTGAATCTAGTTCACTTGATCTTTTTACTTGCTTTGTTAATTCATCAACTACCTCATTAACATTTACTTTTAGTTTATTTAATAATTCAATAGCTGAGCTATTTTGTAAAGAAAGTAAAGCTAATGATAATTGATCTACACTAACACGTTCTTCACTTTTCTTTTTAGAAAGAGTTATTGCATTTTCTAAAACATTTTTTAAAGAAGCACTATAATCCATATAAAATGGTTTACTACTTTTTTTACCAAATAAAGAAATAACTTCATCTTTGACTAATTCATAAGTTATGTTATATTCATCAAGTATTTTTTTTATTTTACAATCCTTAAATCGTAAAAAAGCTAATAATAAATGTTTTGTTCCTACACTACTATGTCCTAAATCAAAGGCTATACTTTCTGAAAGAGTTATTATTTTTTGACTTTTTTCAGAAAACTTATTAAGCATTAAATCACCTCTATATCTATTTTATTATCTACTACTCTTTTTTATTATAGGTTTCTTATTCATTATTATTCTTTTAAAATAAAAAAAGAGCCTTTATAAAATGATTAAATTGCTTAGTACAAATATTCATTTTAAATTAGACTCTTATTCACCAATTATTTGAAGAATTTGTTCAATTAAATTATATACTTCATCCTTGATAGCAAGATAATTAATGATTAAAGGATTTTCATAAAAATTTTCTTTTAAAATTTCTAATTCTTTTCTTTTAATAAGATATTCTTGTTGGTTATTTTCTTTTAAAAGGAAGTTCATTTCTTTTTGAGTTTTTTTAATTAAATCTAATAAAGATAAAATATTTTTATCTTTTTTTATTTGTTCTTTTAATAGCAAATATTCTTGAACTTCTTCATTTTTCTTTAGTTCTTGATTTAATTGTTTAGCTTTGTTAATCAACTTCTTCTCCTTCTAAAGTATAAGTTTTAGCATTGATAACTTTAACTTTAACTATTTTACCTACTTTGCTAATATCTCCTTTAAAATTAACAAGTTTCATATCTTCTGTATATCCAGATAAAATATCTATGTTTTTCTTTGATGGCCCATCAACTAATACTTTTACAACTTTCCCTTCAAATTGTTTATATTTTTCATATTGAAATGTTGCTAAAAAAGCTGTTAATTTATTATATCTTTCCTTTTTTGTTTCCATAGAAACATTATCTTTCATTTTGGCAGCTGGTGTTCCAACACGAGGTGAATAAATAAAGGTAAATGCTCCATCATATTTTACTTTTTCACATAATTTTAAAGTGTTATTAAAATTTTCTTCTGTCTCATTTGGAAAACCTACTATAATATCTGTTGTTAAAGCAACATTAGGAATTTTCTTTTTAATTTTATCTACTAGTTCTAGATATTGCTCACTAGAATATCTTCTTCCCATTAATCTTAAAATATTATCATCTCCTGATTGAACAGGTAAATGAATATGATTCATAATGTTAGGATATTTAGCGATAACATCAATTAATTCATCAGAAAAATCCCATGGATGAGAAGTGGTAAATCTTATTCTTTCAATGCCTATTAAAGCAATTTGTTCTAATAGTCCGGCAAATGATAAATCATCGATGTCTTTTCCATAAGCATTAACATTTTGGCCTAAAACTGTTACTTCTTTATATCCTTGTTCTTTTAATTCTTGAACCTCTTTTAAAATATCACTAGATTTACGGCTTCTTTCTTTGCCTCTAGTATATGGAACAATGCAATAAGTACAAAACTTATTACATCCATACATAATATTAACCCAAGCTTTATATTTAGAAGCTCTACATGATGGTAAATCTTCTTGAATGTCTCCTTGGTTAGATAAGACATTATATACTCTTTTCCCTGAGGTAATAACCTCTTTTATTAATGTTGGTAACATATGGATATTGTGAGTTCCAAATACTAAATCAACTTGTTCATACTTACTAAGTAGTGCAGAAACAATATGTTCTTGTTGAACCATACATCCACAAATACCAATAATTAAATTGGGATTTTTATTTTTTAAGTTTTTAAGATATCCAACTTCTCCAAAAACTTTTTTCTCAGCATTTTCACGAACGCAACAAGTATTCAAAAGAATAATATCCGCATCTTCAAGTTCGCTAGATGGTGTATAACCTAATTTAACTAAAATTCCTTCAATTACTTCACCATCTCTTAAATTACCTTGGCAACCATAAGTCTTTACATAGCATTTTTTCCCTTTTCCTATATCTTTTATATCTTCAGGTATTTCTACACTTTCATAAATAACTTGAGGTTTTACATTAATATCTCTTGATGAGGCTTGTTTCATATTTGGTGTAGAAATTATTTTTGCAAATTTTTTCATTATTAACTCCTAAAAATCTTCTTTAAATGTAAATTTAATATTTGAATATTCGCCATCGATAACAGCAACTTCTCCATGTAAAATATCTTCTACCATACTTGAATCATCTGTATAATCATTTCTTGTGGCTAATTCATGGGCTTTTTTAATTACTTCTGTTTTAAAAGCTTGTGGTGTTTGTACAAGCTTTAAATTATCTCTTTTTAAAGTCTTTTCAACTATTCCATTTTTTACTAATTTTATTGTATCTTTTAAAGACCAAACTGGAATTATTGAATCATAAGTTTTTAATTTGTCTTTTAGTCTATTTAATAGAATTGGTGTAAAGTAAGGTCTTGCCCCATCATGAATAAATACATATTCTTCATTGACAAATTTTAAAGCATTTTTTACGCTTTCTTGTCTTGTTTCTCCACCGGTAACATATACCATTTTTTCCACATTTTGAAATATTTTTTCAAATATTTTTTTTTCTTGCTCTTTGCACACCAAAAAAACTTTTTGGCAATCATTATCTAATAAAAAGTTTTTTGTCGATACTTCAATGATCTTTTGGCCACCATTAATTTCAAATAAAACTTTATTATAATTTAATTCTGAGCGAGTAGAATTTCCAGCTGCTAAAATAATAGCATCGTATTTAATCATAAATAACACCTACTTCCATTATATTTCCATATCAAATCTTAAATAATACTTAAAAGCACTATAACCTAATTTTTTATAATATTGTATTTTTTTAGTAGCAGGGACAATAACTTTTTTACAATTTCTTTGAATCAAATAATTTTTGCAAGCATCATCCATTATCTTATCATATTCTTCTTTTTGTAATGATTCATCGATATCAAGGAAAAGGATTCCTCCAACATTATTATCTTTCATAAATATATTTATTTTCATTGCTAATTTATTTTCTTCATAAATTCTAGCAATGGCCAAGATTTTTCCATCTTTTTCCCCAACAACAATTCTTCTTCCTGTTCCACCACGTTCAAAATAGCTATTAATTAAATAAGCATCTCTTTGCCAATTATTCTTAATACATAATTTTAAAATTTCATCTTTATCTTCTTCAGTAGCTATTCTGATTTTTAAATCACTATCACTATTGTTAACTTCTTCATATGCATCATTACGAACAATTCTTATCATATCAACAACACTTTCTTTTTGGATAAAACCTTTATTCATAAAGAAAACTGGAGATGAAGGAATTTCATTAGGAATTCCTGGTAATACATTATTTATATCATTTCCAACTTCTAAAATCTTTATATTTTGATGTTTTTTTATTTCTTTTATAGAAAGTTGTAACATATCACTACCTATTCCCATATTTCTCATTTCTTTTTTTACAAAAATCAAAGAAATATAGGCTTTATTTTCTTCATTACAAAAGCCTGAATCAGTAAGCCAAGTTTTGATAAATATAAAACCCACTGGTTGACCATCATATAGTGCCACAAAAGAAGCATTTTTATTTAAATTAATATCATCAATAATATTTGTTTTAAAAGTTTGCTTACGAATTGGACAAATATTTTTAAATTCATTATTCCAAAGTCGTAATAAACGATTTGTTTGCTTATAGTCTTTTATTGTAAAATATTGTAACATTATTAGTCTTTCATATGTGGAAACATAATAACATCACGAATTGAAGCTGAATTAGTAAAGAACATAACTAATCTATCAATACCAATACCAATTCCACCTGCAGGAGGCATACCATACTCTAATGCCTCTAAGAAATCATAATCTATATCGTTAGCTTCACTATTTCCAAGTTTTCTTTCTTTTAATTGATTAACGAATCTTTCTTTTTGATCAATAGGATCATTTAATTCACTATAAGCATTAGCAAATTCACAGCCACAAATGTAAAGTTCAAAACGATCAACATAACGTGGGTCATCATCACATACTTTTGTAAGTGGTGATAATTCAATTGGATGTCTTGTTAAGAATGTTGGTTGAATAAGTTTATCTTCACAATAATTTTCAAAGAATAAATTTAAAATATGTCCAACTCCTGTAAAGTGAGGTTCAACTTCTAAATGATGCTGTTCAGCAAGTTTCTTTGCTTCTTCAAAAGAATTTATTTTTGTAAAGTCAATGCCTGTTTCTTGTAAAACAAGTTCAGCCATTGATACAACTTTAAATGGTTTACTTAAGTCTATTTCTTGTCCTTGCCATTCAAATACTTCTTTATTGAAAACATTTTTAGCGATATTCTTTAGACAATTTTCAGAAAGTTCCATCATACTTCTTAAATCGCCATAAGCTTGATATAGTTCTACAGTAGTAAATTCAGGTGAATGTTTTGTATCCATTCCTTCATTTCTAAAAATTCTGCCAATTTCATATACTCTTTCAAGACCACCAACTAATAATCTTTTTAGATTTAATTCAGTTGCGATTCTTAAATAGAAATCACGATCAAGCGCATTATGATGTGTTACAAATGGTCTTGCAGCTGCCCCACCTAAAATTCCAGATAAAATTGGAGTTTCTACTTCAATAAATCCTAGTGAATCAAAATATCTTTGCATTTCACGAACTATTTTTGTTCTATTTACTAATGTTTCTTTAGATTGTGGATTTACAATTAAATCAACATATCTTCTTCTATATCTTTCCTCAATATCAGTTAAACCATGGAACTTTTCAGGTAATGGTCTTAAAGATTTTACAAGATGTGTATATTCACTAACTTTTACAGTAAGTTCACCTGTATTTGTTTTCATTACTTGACCTGTAACACCGATAATGTCACCGATATCAGATAATTTAAATACGCTATATGCATCTTCACCTATTACATCTTTACGAATATAAATTTGGATATTTCCATCACGATCTTGTAAATTGCAAAAAGCTATTTTTCCCATATCTCTTTTTGTAATTATTCTTCCTGCGATTGTAGCATAAATATTTTTTTCTTCTAATTCTTCTTTAGAAAATTCACTATACTTTGCTTTTAAATCGCATATTTTGTCTTTTACATCAAAACGATGACCAAAAGGAGCTATTCCTTTTTCTTGTAGCTTTGCAATTTTATCCATTCTAATTTTTGTTTGTTCTTGAATATTTAATGTTTCATTTTCGTTTGCCATTGTATACCAACTCCTTATTTCGCTTAATTATAACATAATTAAAAGTGTTTTACTTACAAAATTATAATCATTTTTTAAATAAAAGATGTTTTTGTAATAAATACTTTCAAAAAACATAAATAAAATTTAAATTATGTTCTTTTTACTGCTTAAAATAATTATAATAATTATTTATCAATCATACAAGAAAAGATTTAAAATCTTGAATATTAAAAAATAATATGTTATTCTAAATCTAAAGTTTCAAACATGGAGGGTAAAGAATATGAATCTATATGAATCTTCCGAAGATTATCTTGAAAGAATACTAGTTTTAAATGAACAGAAAGGAAATGTTCGTTCAATCGATATTGCTGAATCAATGGGTTTTTCTAAACCTAGTGTTAGCATAGCCATGAAAAAATTAAAAGAAAATGGTTTTATTGTTGTTGATGATAATGGCAGTATTACGCTTACAGAAAAAGGATTACAAGTTGCTGGTAAAACATATGAAAAGCATAAAATAATATCTAAATTTTTAATGAAGATTGGCGTATCAAAGGAAAATGCCTTAGCTGATGCTTGTAAAATAGAACATGTATTAAGTGATGAATCATTTGCTGCCTTAAAAAAATTCACTAATGACTAAAATGTCTTACACAAAAATAGGAAATATTTCCTATTTTTTATTTAATTTTTAATTTTGATATTGTATACTATTTTCATACCATATTAATTATTTAATTAATATATATATTTAGGAGGAAATAATATGGCAAGATTTGTATTAAATGAAACATCTTATCATGGTGCTGGTGCAATTTCAAATATTGTTCCAGAAGCTAAAAGAAGAGGATTTAAGAAAGCATTTGTATGCTCTGATCCTGATTTATTAAAATTTGGTGTTACTCAAAAAGTAACAAAATTATTAGATGATGCTGGTCTTGAATATGAAATTTATTCAGACATTAAAGCTAATCCTACAATTGAAAATGTTCAACATGGTGTTGAAGCATTTAAAAAATCTAAAGCTGATTACATTATTGCAATTGGTGGTGGTTCTTCAATGGATACTGCTAAAGCTATTGGCATTATTATTGAAAACCCTGAATTTGCTGATGTTCGTTCTCTTGAAGGCGTTGCACCAACTAAAAATCCTTGCACACCAATCATTGCAGTTCCAACAACTGCTGGTACTGCTGCTGAAGTTACAATTAACTATGTAATTACAGATGTTGAAAAAAATAGAAAATTCGTTTGTGTTGATACTCATGATATCCCTGTTGTTGCTGTTGTAGATCCTGATATGATGTCAAGTATGCCAAAAGGTTTAACTGCAGCTACTGGTATGGATGCCTTAACTCATGCTATTGAAGGTTATATTACAAAAGGCGCTTGGGAAATGTCTGATATGTTCCACCTTGAAGCTATTAGATTAATTTCTAAACACTTAAGAGGTGCTGTTGCTAATACTCCAGAAGGAAGAGAAGGAATGGCACTTGGACAATACATTGCTGGAATGGGCTTTAGTAATGTTGGCCTTGGAATTGTTCACTCTATGGCTCACCCTTTAGGAGCTGTTTATAATACTCCTCATGGTGTAGCAAATGCTATTATTTTACCAACAGTTATGGCTTACAATGCTCCAGCAACTGGTGAAAAATATCGTGAAATTGCTCGTGCAATGGGCGTTAAGAATGTTGATTCTATGAATCAAGAAGAATATCGTAAAGCTGCTATTGATGCAGTAAAACAATTATCATTAGATGTTGGTATTCCACAAAATCTAAAAGATATTGTTAAGAAAGAAGATATTCCATTCTTAGCTCAATCTGCAATGGATGATGCTTGCAGACCTGGAAATCCAAAAGATCCTACACTTGAAGATATTATTAAATTATATGAATATTTAATGTAATTTAGATATTCAATTTAAAATAATTTAAAGTTTATTAACTCCAAAGATTTATCGATTTAGTCGGTAACTTTGGAGTTTTTATTATAAAACAGAATATAAATAATAATATTCTTTTATATTTAGAAAGTACAAATTTACTTGTTTTACTAATAACCATAAATATAAAAATATCGTCATTTTAGTTCCTTTAAACACAAAAAATAACATTTTTTTACTTAATATTGACATTTTTATTTTCTCTTTTTATAATTAACTTAGAAGTTAGATTTTATATATTTAGGAAAAGGAGAAAAATTAAGTATGGAAATTTTTGATCTTTTAGCTACAAATTCATTAACTGCAACAAATAATTGTGCCCAATGTGGATGCTCAAATAGTTCGCCACAATGTGGTTGTGTTGTAAATGATGTTGCTAAATGCGGATGTGGAAGTAGTAGATAACTATGGAAGAGTATGTTTTGTCCCCTTATGTTTTTTATTATCAAAAAGGGGACTTTTTGTATTTATATAATTCAGAAAACGGATTAAAGACTAAAATATTTAATAAAGAATTAATTAACTTTATATTACAAAATAGTAAGAAAGTAGTCAACACTGTTCCAAGTCAACTACTAGACTACAAAATTTTTGTTTTAAATAATGGTATTTATGAAAATACAATTAAAGAAATTAAAAAAAACATTGAAACAAATAATACCCAATTAAGATTAATTATTCTTCCAACTAGAAATTGTAATTTTAAATGTAAATATTGCTATGAGCAAAAATCTTTTACTATGATGAGTAAAAAAACACAAGATAATTTAATCAATGCAACAATTAATTATATAAAAAGCAATCATGATTTAAATAAAGTACATCTAGAATGGTTTGGTGGAGAGCCTCTTTTAGCATATGATTCAATTATTTATATTTCTTCTAGTATAAAAAAATTTTGTGATGACAATGGAATTAATCTAATGATGAGTATGACTACGAATGGTTCTTTATTAACTTTTGAAAGATTCAAAGAATTATATTCTTTAAATCTTAAAAACTATCAAATAACTATAGATGGTTTCCCACAATATCATAATAGGTTACGTCCATTTATTAATAATAGTAGTTCTTCTTTTGATGTAATAATGCATAATTTAGAAGAAATTAAGAAGTTTGATAAAGCGTTTGAAATTACATTAAGAATGAATTATTATCTAGATATGTTAGATTCATTTGATGATTATTTTGAATATATTTCAAATAAGTTTGATTACAGATTTTCTATATATCCATATAGAATAAATCCTCCAAGTGAAAAATTTGCATTAGAATTTGAGCCAGTTGATGCAACTCAGGAAAAATATGTATTGAAACATTATTTTTCACTTTTAAAAAGTAAAAGAATTCAAATGAAAAATTTTTCTAATTATTTTATTCCTTATGGTTCTGTGTGTTACGGTAGACTAAACTACTCTCTTGTTATTGACGTTGATGGATCAATTCGAAAGTGCACTGAATACTTAGAAGACAATCATTTTAATTATTTGGGAAATATTAATGATGGATACTTTAATGTAGATAATAATTTAATTAAACTATGGTCACAATCCCCAAATATTGAAAATAATAAATGTGTAAAATGTAGTCACCTCCCAAATTGTTGTGGCGGAATATGTCCAATTCAATGGATTTATAATAATAATGTTAGTTGCCCTACTTTTTATGAAATAGAAAAAGAAGCTTTAGATGCATATTTTTCAGTAAAGGAAAATTAATTTTTATGAAAGTTCTTAAAAACAATTTGTTTCTTTTAAAAAAAGTTTGGAAATACTCGAAATTTTTATTATTTTACATTGTTCTTTGTGGTTTAGTAAATGCAATTTTAAATATAGCCAATGTTATTGGAATACAAAAAATAATAGAGCAGTTACCAAATATTAAAGATAATATTTCACCATTAATAATAGTTACTATTTCTTATTTAATCATTTATTTGTTATGCAATATTTTTCTTACTTGGTCATGGTATTTTATTCCATTAGCTTCTGAAAAAGTAAAAATTGGTATTGCAAGTGAAAAGATAAAAGCTTCTAGAAATCTTGATTTTAGTTGTTTTGATGATAGCGATTTTTATGATAAATACACTAGATTTTTAAATTCTGGTGAAAGCCAAGTCATGTCCTTAGTTGGTATATTAATTGCCTTATTAAATAATACATTTACTATCGTTGGTCTATCTGTAGCTTTTTTATCATATTCACCTTTTCTACTTATCTCAATTGTTCTTGAAGTAGCTTTAACGACAATAATTTATTCCCTTCAAAAGAAAATCGATTATGATTTTGACACAAAGAATACTACATTAACCAGAAAGATTAATTATTTTAAAGCTTTATCTGATAGTAAATATACGCAAAGAGAAGATAAAATTTTTAATGTTTTAGATTTTGTAAATTTAAAATTTTTAAACTATGAAAAAGAATATATTCAAAAAGAAAAAAAGCATTCTAAAAAAATAAATTCTTTATCATCAATTATTAATTCTTTGTCATTTATCACATTATCAGTCACATTAGTAATTTCATGTTACTTGATATATAACGATAAAATTACTATTAGTATTTTTGTTGCTATTTTAACCGGTGTTTCTTCTTTAAAGGCTCAAATGCAATCTTTTGTTTCGCAAATACCAAACTTTATAAATAACGCACTATATGTTGAAAATTATAAATATATATTAAATTATACTCCTAAAATTGAAAACACTACTGGTTTACAAATTGATAAAGAAAATATTAAAACTTTAGAATTTAGAAATGTATCTTTTTCTTATCCTAATTCTAACACACAATGTTTAAAAAATATTTCTTTTAAAATAAATAATGGGGAATATTTATCAATTGTTGGAGAAAATGGAGCAGGAAAATCCACAATAATTAAACTAATTTTAAGATTATATGATCCAAGTGAAGGTGAAATATTATTAAATGGAATAAATATAAAAAAATACGATATTAAATCTTATCGAAAAGTATTTTCAACAATTTTCCAAGAATATTGTATTTATAATTTCACGGTTAATGAAAGTATTACTTTTGATAATAATAATCCTGATATATCTTCAATACTATCAATTGTAGATTTAAAAGAAAAAATCGATAGTTATCCTTTAAAAGATAAAAGTGAGTTCTCAAAATTTTTTGACAATAATGGCATTTTATTTTCATATGGTGAACAACAAAGGCTTGGGATTGCAAGAGCAATATATAAAGATGCTTCTATTATAATATTAGATGAACCTTCAGCAAGTCTTGATGCAGTAATGGAAGAAAAAATTTCTAATTTAATAATGAATGAATTAAATGCTACAATAAGAATCGTAATTTCGCATAAGTTATCTTTAACCAAAAATGTCAACAAGATTATTGTTATTGAAAATGGCTGTCTTATTGAGCAAGGAACACACAATGAATTAATGTCTAAAGATGGAAAATATGCTTATTTGTTTAATTTGCAATTAAAAAAATATTTATGATAGTTAAATGTAATAGTATAAAAATAAACACAAATATAGATCACTTGTTTTGCGATTGGGAAAACACACTAAATGAGTGCGTATTATATTTAGAATTACAATATTTTGAAAATTTAGATTACAATAATTATTTAGAAAAAATATGCTACAAAGAAGGATTTGAATATATATTTATAAGTAATAATGTTATCTACACTAACACTCAAAATATTGAATACATAGAAACATCATTATTTTCAACTCCGCTATCAATTGTTGCTATAATGAATAATTTATTTTTGCTGCATTGTTCGTCAATATATTTTAATGATCAAATAGTATCTTTTTCAGGTCAATCAGGTTCAGGTAAAACAACTATTTTAATGAGATTGATTAACAAATTTAATGTAAATATTTATTCTGATGATTCTATATTACTTGAAAATACAAAAAGTAATGTAATTTGCCATCAGGTATTGCCTCTAATTAAATTAACGAATAACACAGCCAGTAAATGTAATATTAAAATAAATCAGCACAAAATTTATAAAAAAACTATTTTAAAACATTCTTTTGTTAATGGTCAAAAGGCATTAAACTGTATATTTATTATTAAAAGATCTAATAACTTTAGTATCTCTCAAATAATTAGTCCTCTTTCAAAAAGCATTTCATTAGCCAACTTGATTGTAGGAAAAGATTATATAAGTCCTTCAATAATTGATAAATCATTTGAACTAAGAAATAATATATCACAAAAAATTAACATCTACACATTATCAATCAATTCGTTTAATGATGAACATCTTAATAGTTTATACAACTTTATAAAGGAGATTGTTAAAAATGATCAATAACATTGATAAATATATTAGTAACATTTTAGAAAATTCTTTTTTATCATTAGATGATATAAATAATTTAAAAGTAAATACTGGGCTTAAACAATATTTCTATCTACATAATTCATACAAAATTCCTTTATCAATTTCAATCAAATTATCAGCAAATATCGAAGAAAAGCAACGTCAATTTGAAAATGCTATTCCGATTATAAAAAAATTTAATCAACAAAAGATTGATTATTTATTAATTAAGGGACCTGTTTTATCAAAATATTTATATAATGATGCATTTATTAAAAACTATATGGATTTAGATTTATTTATTAATCCAAATTACTATGAAGCAGCTTGCGAAACATTACTAAAAAATGGTTATTATAATAATCATCTTTTATGTTATGACAAAAGTTTAATTAAAGAAAATAAATTATCTTATTTCTTACTATTATGCAAAGGCGATGATAACTATTTTTATAATCATAATAATGGATTTGAAATAAAAGATTTTATTAGATTTATTTCACTAGATTATTATGAAATTATTAAAGACCATATTATATCTGTTAAAATACATAATATTGATGTAAATACTTTTGATATCGAAATGACATTTGTTATTTCAATGATATACCTATATTATTCCACAATGACATATAAAGGTTTTAAACAAAAATATAAAATTGATTATTTATTAGAGTTTATTATTTTTTATAAAAAATATAATGAATCATTATCATTTAGTAGGTTGCTTAAGTTAATAGAACTTTTGAAACTTAATGATATTTTAAATGCACTTAATATTTTTTTAAATGAACATTTTAAAATAAATTTATTTTCAAATAATAAAATTTTATATTATGACAAATACAAGGAATCATCAATTTATAATCATTCTTTTAGTGACTTATGTACAATAATTGAAAATAATTGTAATGATACTCCAATAAATAAATATAATATTATACGGAACTATAATAATAATATAAACTATAAATATATTATAGAACATTCTATTCAAAATAAGAATGAAATAAAATTTACCATAAGATACCCTAGAATTTTATCAATGATATCTTTTGAATTTATATTTTTATTTGATAATGTAATCAAAAAAAATGAATTTACATTTTATGAAGAAAATATCTATGAATTTAGAAATGAAATAGGTGTTTCTTATATATTTAATTATTATGATAATGACTATAAAGTTTTTACATTCACTATTAATAATTTAGATACCTATAAAAAAATTCTTTATTGTACATTTTTAAGAAAAGTGTCGAAAAATTTTTATCCATTAATGGAAGAAGAAGAAAAAAGTTTTGTAAAAGTTTTATAAGAGATTAAGCAACATATATTTATTAGTTTATTAATAATAAAAAGAGGATGATTTTTATAGACCAAATCACCCTTTTTTTCGTTTTGTTATTTAGAATAGTATTCCATTGGATAAGTTAAATATTCAATTGGATCAAGTTCATCTAATGTTACTACTCCACATGGAGCCTTAAGTAAACTTGGAATTCTATTTACAATAGTTGCACATGTATGTTCAACTGTAGCAGGTTTTACAACATGGAATTCAACATTTGGTTCACCTTCAATTGTCCAATCACACATATCTCCATCATCTGGTCCATAAACTTTTCCAATACATTGAGTTTCGATAACTGGTCCTTGGAATGTTTCTGTTGTAACAACAGCTGCCATACCAATGCATTCTCCCTTAGGAATAACTCTTCCTAAAGTTGATGAATATAAATCTTTATCATAGAAATAAGGAACACATTTTTGAGTTTGGCTCTTTACTGTCCAGCCCATTTTATGTGCTAAAGCTTCATTTGAGTTCCATACATATGAAGGCTCAATTTCTTCAGGATGAGCAATTTGTTTTTCAAATTCATCAGCACTTAAGCCTACACCATGAGCTTTAGCAAGAGCAAGCCCATAATCTTCTACATTATAAGAAACTGCACCAGAGATCTTTTTAATTGTATTACAAGAGCCAGCAACCATTCCAACCATATTTACCCAGAATGTATCTTCCATACCAGATCCCACAAATGTACAACCATTTTCTTTAGCTATAACATCTAATTTATTCATTCTTGCTGGATCTGTATTCCAAGCATAAGTTGCTTCTTCACAAGTTGAAATTACATTAATACCTCTTGATAAACATTTTACATAATGATCAAAGCAATCACTAACCAAACTAAATAGAGTAACAACTGCAACATCCGCATCGCAATTATCTAATACTGCATCTGCATCATTGGAAATTAAAACACCTGTTTTTACACCAAGTCCTGCGAAATCGCCAACATCCATACCAACAATTGCAGGGTTTACATCAATTGCACCAACGATTTCTGCTCCATGTTCAAACAAATAACGTAAAATGTACTTTGCCATCTTACCACAGCCATATTGAACAACTTTAATTTTTTGCATATATATTTCCTCCTAAATTTGTTCAATTTTATTATAAAGTCTAATTATGGATTAGAGTCAATATCTAATCGATATTTTTTTATCGAAATGCTAATGGCACTTGCAATCTTAAATACATAGATCTTTTTTTATCAGAAAATACATTAAATTCTGTAATAACTTCACAAATATAATCACCATTTATTTGATAATTATTTTCTTTACAATAAGCAAGTAATTTTTTACCATATTCTACTTCTTCATCAAAATTGTCTAAATATATGCAGGCATACATTCCACTTTCTAGTACTTTAATATTTTCAGAATTTGGAAAAATATCATCTACAAAAATAAAAACTTCACTAGATTTATAATTATTATTTAGATAATCATCTTTTTTTATATTTGATCCTACATTGCAATAATAAACTTGTGGCAAATGATTATTGATTAAATTTGTTTTTAAATCATTTAATACATGTTCATAAACACTAATATCATATTCATAAAAGTTAATATTTGTCTTTATAGAATAAATTTTCCTATGGGGAATATATTCAATTGTAATCATTCCTTTTTTAGGAGATTTTCTAAATCTTTCAATACTATCGATAGTTTTGGAAATAGCATTTAAAGAAAGATTTAGGGAACTTATTTGTTCCTTTACTTGCCTTTTTTTCTTAATTAAAGTTGATTCAATTAATTTTAAATCATTACTATTTAAAATATCTTTAATTTCATTTAAACTCATGTTTAACTCTTTCATATATTGAATCATATCTAATCTTGCATTTTGATTTATAGAATAATATCTATAATTAGTTTTTTCATCAACAAAAATTGGTTTTAATATTCCAAGTTCATCATATAAACGAAGAGTAGGAATAGATACATGATTTAGTTTCGAAAAGTCACCTATTTTTATTAATTTATCCATTTTATTTCTCCTAAAACTCTAACCATAATTAGAGTTTTTATTTCTTAAATATTAACATTTAATTAAAAAGAAAACAAATTTATTTATTAAATTATAGCAAAATAAAATAAAACTTGATTTTTTTCTAGGTAAATAGCCTTGAAATGGAAAAAAATCATGTGTATAATACTATTGATATATAAATATATCAAAAAGGAGATTTAGGAAATATGAAAAACAATCGTTTAGCTGTTCTACTTTCTCTTTCTGCTATTCTAGCAATCACTGGATGTGAAAAGAATCCAGATGATAATAGTAGCAAAGAAAATAGCTCAAGTGAGACACAACAAACAAGTGGGGAAACATCAAATTCTTCATCTGAAATTGTTAAAGTTGATGTAGAAGAAACATTAAGCAATACAGTTTTAGATGTTACTAGAAAATTTGAAAACTCAAAAGAAAAAAGTGAAGTTTTACCAGTAAAAGTAAATGCGAATGTTGAAGCAAATGTTAAAGTTGACTATTCTGCACTTCTTCCATTTATTTCAGTTTCAACTGATGTTGATACGCCAACAATGCCTTCTTTAGTGAATGATTTATTAAAAGAAGGTGTTAGCGCTACTGCAAATGCTGAATTATTAGCTAATTTTGATTTTAAAGCATTCGAAGAATATTCAAAGAAAGTTGAAGCTTATAACAATGATGAAATCGCTTATGAAGCTTTTAAGGCAGATTTAACATCATTAATGGCATCTGATAAAACACAATTATATGTTGGAACTGACATTAATTTATCAAGTAATTTAACAGCTTTCTTAAATAGTTTAATGGCTACTTCTGATTCTGATACAAATTCAACTTTATCTGATAATATTTCTGTAAAAGCTTATACTACTGCTACAAATTATGCAAACCAAATCACAACAGGAAATACAACAATTACTGCTGAATCTGGTGTAAATGATTATGCATATGCTCGTACAATGGGCGAAATGTATTTAACTGTTGCTAGAGTATTAGCACAATTACCTGATCTTTCAACTCCTGTAGTTCCAACACCATCTGATACAATGATGGCTGAAGTTACTGCTTTATTTGAAGATGCAAAGGCATGGTATGAAGGAACATTAACTTCACTTGAATTAGTAAATA
Organism: uncultured Bacilli bacterium; assembly: GCA_934202505.1. Classification (GTDB taxonomy): domain Bacteria; phylum Bacillota_I; class Bacilli_A; order RFN20; family CAG-631; genus CAKPXW01. The sequence continues at coordinate 19,930 of CAKPXW010000015.1, forward strand.
AAGTTGAAGCATTCATTATTAAACTTGTTTCATCAGAAGATCAACCAGTTGATGCTATCTTTACAGATGGAACTAAAACTTATATTGCTAGTGTTCTAGATGCTGCTAAAGCTCTAAATTGGAATGATGCATTTACTTTTGATGCTACTAAAGATGCTAATGGTTTAACAGTTGTTACTACTACTATTGATTTCGTAAAACTATTAACTAATGTTAAAGCTATCGTTAAAGCTGCTGAAGAAAAACTTGCAACTTTAACAGATGCTGCAGATGAACAAATCAAACAAATGTTAGCAACATTTATTCCAGTTGCAACTAGTACTCTTGAAGCTGTAACTCCTGAAAAATTAACCATTGCTTCTACTATTAGTATTAAAGATGGATTAGTTTGCTCTTTTGGTGAAAAAGTTGAAGCTAAAGGTTCTGTAGACTTAGCAAAATTAAATGCTTTAATTGCTATTATAAGCAGTGGAAATGCTCCAACTCTTTCTGGAACTATTACTTATGATATTTCAGAATCTTCATCTTTCTCTTATGAAATTGGTGGAAAAGTTGAAGTTCCAGCAGTTCCTACTTTCCCTAAAACAGTTGCATAAAATAATTTAATGATTAGACTTGCTTATAATGAGCAAGTCTTTTTTATTTTATAATACATTTTTATACTTTTTTTGTTATAATTTTCCTAAGGAGGAATTTAAAATGGATAATACTACTTTTATTAGTGATCAAGATATAAATTCTCGTGCGGAAGAACTTGCTAAAAAATTATATCAAGATAATAAAGAAATCATTGATGAAATTACAGATGATAAAAAAGATGTACTTCCACAAAACGAGTGTGATAACGCCCCATATAAAGAAGTAAAGAAAAAAAAGAAAAAATGGTTATGGATTCTTTTAGGAATTGCTGCTATGGCATTAATACTGCTTCTTATAATTTCTAATATTCTAAATGTAGGAGAAAGATTACTTAAAACTAATAAATATTTAGGAATTGGTTTTTATGTTTTAGTTATTTTATTAATATTAATACTAATTATCATTCCTTCAATTGAAATTATGTTTCTTCCTTCTTACAATAGTCTTTTTGCTATAGAAAATAATGGTGACAAGGAAAAAGTAGTTGCTAATGTTAAAAAAATTTGCCTTATAGCTAAAAAGCATCAAGAGCAATGGAATATTAATAAAAATGAAAAAACAAGGGAAAAATATAATAATGCTTTAAATACTTTAAAAAATAGTAAAGATATTTCTCAACTTGTTATGGCTTATCGATATATTTATAAAACTTATATAAAAAAAGATGTATTAAATATAATTACCTCTTATTCAAATAAAATATTTTTAGCTACAGCTGTTGTGCAAAATGGAAAAGTTGATTCCTTCATTATGTTTTCTTCTTATTTTAAAATGAGCAAAGATATTTTAAAATATTGTGGATTTAGAATTAGTTTTGTTAGATTATGTAAGTTAGCAATTAATATATTAATTATGTTAGCTGCAGCTACTAAACTTGGAGAAGTAGATTTAAGTTCTATTTTCCCTAAAGTATTAATGAACTATCTAGAAAAAATTCCTGGAGCAAGAGTTGTGGTTAGTTCCTTAAGTGATGGCGTTGCTGATGCCTTAATGTTTTATAAAACAGGAGTAATGTTAGAAGAATATTTACTATCTGATAATCAAAATATTATTCATCAATGGGCTGTCTCCATTAAAGAAACGGCTAAATATATGTTAACTGGTCTTATTGTCTCGGTAATTAAAAAAGTGATTGAATTTACAACTGTCACTTTCAAAAAAACTGTTCAAGGAATTAAAAAATTCTTTACAACATTCCAAGAACAAATTACTAATAAAAAGAATAAAACTCCAGCTTTAATAGAATAAAAAAAGATGTTTATTACATCTTTTTTTATTCTTCAATTGTTCTAGTTGCAATAATATTAACATTTGTATCACAAATATTTTCTACAATTACATCTCTACATTTAATAGGGGCTTTTACCACAACACTTTCTAAAGCCTTCATTACCTCAAACATTTTTTCCTTTGGAATTGCTTGTTCGCTCATTACTGGAAGTCTTGATAAGTTTTTAGATTTTAAAATTACTGTTGTTGTTATAACTCTTTTAGGGCAAGTAACCTCATTAATTGCATATTGCTTTCCTCTTGGACAACTATTACCTGTAACATTTAAATCATCATCGATTGATAAATGGCATCCTTTAGGACATTCAATACAAATAAATTCCTTCATTAGTTGTCACTCTCCTTTATTTCTATAGTCAAATTATTAGCTTCTTTTAAAATGGATTTATTTAATTTTAATGTTTCCATTTCAGCTGGAAGCATTGCTATTTTACTAATTGTTTTGATTATTTCATCATCTAATTTAACAATTACTTTTACATTTTTAAAAGGTTTCTTTACTCTATATTTAAAAGTTATGCTTTCATCAATATTATTTAAATGATATTCTTGAGGAACAATATAACTAACTCCATTTCCATTTATTAATTTAGTAATATTACCAGAATCTTGTAATTTATTAGCTAAATATTTAACTGCTCCTTGACCTGCAAGTTTTGCTTCATCTGTTACATAATCTACTAAATCATGCACATGTAAAGCATTACCACAAGCAAATATTCCTGGAATAGAAGTTTGATAATTTTCATCAACATATGCCCCTTTTGTAGGAGACATTTTTGTTCCTACATCTTCTAAAATGACATTGTATGGTATTAATCCTACCGATAAAATTAATGTATCTACATCAAAAGAAATTTCACTGTTTGGTATATAATTTAATTTATCGTCCACTTTAGCAATTATGACTTTTTCAACATGGTCTTTACCGATTACCTTTTTTACTGTATGTGATAAATATAATGGAATATTAAAATCATTTAAACATTGAGCAATATTACGACTTAATCCATTAGAATAAGGCATTAACTCTGCTACTCCTAAAACTTTTGCTCCTTCAAGAGTCATTCTTCTTGCCATAATAAGGCCAATATCTCCAGAGCCTAAAATAAAGACTCTTTTGCCTACTAAATAGCCATCAATATTTAAATATTTTTGAGCTTGTCCAGCAGTCAAAATTCCAGATACTCTATCGCCTTCTAGCATAATTGCTCCAGGAGTTCTTTCTGTGCACCCTGTTGCCATAACAATACTTTTAGCTTTAATATGGCAAAAGCCATCTTCTTCATTAGAATAATAAATATCTTTATCTTTACTAATAGATACTACATAAGAATTAAGTTTATATTCAATATTAGTTTTTAAGACTTGATCAATAAATCTTTGCGCATATTCAGGGCCTGATAATTGTTCTTTAAATGTATGTAATCCAAATCCATTATGAATACATTGTTGTAATATTCCTCCAAGAAATGGCTCTTTTTCTAAAATCAAAATGTTTTTTACACCCATATTGTAAGCTTCAAGAGCAGCTGCAAGACCAGCAGATCCTCCACCTACAACTACTAAATCGTATTCTTTCATTGTCTATTCTCCTTTACTTTTTTTAAGTAAAATATATGAACCTTCATTATCATATGGAATTTCTTTTTTATCAACATTATAAAATGAAGCTAATATTTCTAAAGCGAAAGATTGACACATTCCTCCTTGGCATTTGCCAAACCCAACTCTTAATCTTCTTTTTAATCCTTTTATAGATTGTGGTGGACAAGAACGTTTTAAACAATCTATTATTTCTCCTTTAGAAACTTGTTCACATTTACAAACTATAGTTCCATAATCTTTATTTAATTGATAATATTTGTTTTTTTCTTCTAGTGGAAGATTTTTTATATGCACATATTTTTTAACATAAGGATTATAATTTTCTTTTTCTTCAAGTTTTAATTTTTTAGAAACGATATTATCAATAACCATTTTTGCAATTGCTGGAGAAGAAGCAAGTCCTGGTGATTCTATCCCTACAACATTAATAAAATTTTCTGTTTTACTTTCTTCAATAATAAAGTCATGAGTAGAAGGGGTCGCTCTAATTCCCGCAAAAGTTCTAATTGTTTCATAATATGGAATATTATCTACCATATAATTGGCTTGTCTTTTTACATCAAATAATGTTTCTTTATCTGTTGCTTTTTTATCTTTAACAGTTAGATTTGCACTTGGTCCTATTAAATAATTTCCACTAGTAGTTGGAGAAACTAAAACACCTTTTCCTTTGTCACTTGGTACCATAAATAATGTATGATTTACGAATGGTCTATTAAAATGATTTAATACGTAATATTGTCCTTTTCTTGGATAGATATCAAAAGTCTTAGGATTAATTAACTCATTAATTTCATCGCCCATAACTCCAGTAGCATTTATAACAATTCTACTTTTATATTTATCATTAATTATAAAATAATCATCCTTTTTTACAATTTTATTAACTAAAACATTTCGTTTCAAAATAACACCATTATCAATGGCATTTTCCATCAAATGTACACATAAATTAAATGGGTCTATTATTCCTGCACTTGGTGCTAATAATCCCCCAATTACATTAGAAGAAATTTGTGGTTCAAGTTTTTTTACTTCTTCTTTATTAAGTAATATTGTTTCTACGCCATTTTCATTAGCTCTTTCTTGAAGACTTTTTAATTGTTCAAGTTCATCTAAAGATAGAGCCACTGTGATTGACCCAATTCTTTTAAAAGAAACGTCAAGTTCTTTGCAAATCTTATCATACATAGCATTTCCTTGAACATTTAATTTAGCTTTTAAAGTCCCTGGTAATGGATCATATCCTGAATGTACTATGGCGCTGTTGGCAGATGTTGTTTCATTTCCAACATCATTATTTTTTTCAAGAACAAGAACATTTAATTTATATCTTGCAAGTTCTCTAGCGATAAAACATCCTGTTACTCCTGCTCCAATAATTATTACATCATACATAAAAATAAATCCTCCTTATAATCATTTTACTTTGACTAAAATCCATTTTTTTAATAAGTATATTATTCCTGCTAATAAATTTAAAATAAACCCTAAATAAAAAGGAAATAACAATATAAAGTCTTTAGCCATATCGTTTTGAATAAATTTTATAGTATTTCCAATTAAAAGATAAAAAATTGAACTTAAAATCATTAAAAACCCAGCAATATAA
>CAKPXW010000016.1 GCA_934202505.1 uncultured Bacilli bacterium
TTTTGGACAACAAAAAAGAAGGGGTGCAATTTTGTGCATCTCTTCTTAAAATTGTCATTCTTAACTTAATGACATTGAGGTTTAACCTCTTTTTTTTATATAGTAATTATCAATTATACATCTTTAAAGCAACTGCCACCTATAAATTCTCTTAATAAAGAATTACAAGGAACATATGTATCATCCATATCTTTAAAGTATTTTAAAAACTTTATTAATCTATTAGCCGTTATGAAATATGGACTATCAGATTTTACTTCTTGTAAGGCTGGTAAAGCGTATTTTTTCATTACACATAGTTCATATGTCAAAGCTGAATTATAAACGAAATTGCAGCCTTCTTGATAAGGATAAATCCATCTAAACTCTCCTCTTCTTACAGAATTCCACATTTCAAGTGTTTTTTCTGCAGAAGTACCTCTAAATTGCTTATCTCGAACAATCCTTCTTAATAGCCTTATATCTGTAAAACTAATAGGATTATGGTTATCAAGATTTATTTGGAATTGTGGTGCAATATAAATTTTAAATTTTTGATGTTTAGGAATAGCATATGATAAACGATCATTTAAAGCATGAATTCCTTCTATGATAATAGGTGTATGAGAACTTATTTTTGTTTTAATAGTTTTCTTTGTTCTTCCTGTTTCAAAATTATATATAGGTAATTCAACTTCTTCGCCATTAATAAGAGCTAACATATGTTCATTAAATAATTCTAAATCTAAAGCTTCAATATGTTCATAATCAGGTATTCCATCTTCATCTAAAGGACAATCCTTTTTCTCTTTATAATACATATCCAACGAAATTCTAAGAGGATTAATGCCTCTAGACATTAATTCAATTCTTAGCCTATTGGAAAAAGTTGTCTTTCCAGAACTAGAAGGACCAGCAATACAAATTAAACGAATATTATCGATATCTTCGACAATTCTATTACCAAGTTCATGTAACATATCATTGTGATATGTTTCATTCATATTGATAAAATCAATATATGTATCTTCTTTTATATGAGTGTTCATTTTTGAAACTAATTCAGCATTGCAAATTTTAGCCCAACGATGAGCTTTCTTTAAAACTTTAGAAAATGTTGGCTCATCATTGAACATAGGTATTTGTCCATCAAATTCATATCTAGGGTATTGAACAACTATTTGACCATCATATAAAAATGCTTTGAATAATTTTAAATATCCTGTAGAAGGAACCATATAACCAAACATATAATTTTGATAATCTTGACATTTATAAAAATGACATATTTTTTCTGGCCTAAAATTTAATAAGTTATCTTTATCTTCTTCATTATGAGTTACATAGTAGTTATGAGCTTCATCTTTAGTAGAAGAAAATTTAATGAAAGGAATATCTTCTTTAACTAATCTATTCAATTCATTAATCAAATAATTAACCATTTTATTATCAGCTCTTACTTCATTAGGATTTAAAATTGAAATCAATAAAGAACGTGATATATTATAAGATAATCTAATAGTATAATGTGGATATAAATTATGCATAGCCATTGCTAATAAATATCTTAAGCTAGTTTCATATACTTTAACAGCATCTTTATCAGATAAAGTTAATAATTCAACTTCACAATCATAACATAATTCGTAAGTTAACTCACGAAGTCTATTATTTACTTTAGCAACATAAAACTCTTTTTTTTCATTATCATTTAATAAAGATAAAATAGATGTTTTATTGTCTAAAGTAAATGTTTTTTCACGCATTTTTACAGTAAACATATAAATCAAACTCCTTTTATTAATTTTTTTTATTTATATAGTACATATATATTACTTTAATTGTAAAATAAAATCAATAATTGAAAAATTAAGTAATAAAAATAATTAGACTCTAATATAAATTTTTATTTCTTTTAAAAAATATTATATATATCTTTAATTTATTAAATCTATATAGTTATATTAATTAATTATAATATAAAATATAATGATTTTTTTTATAAAAAAATATATAATATAAACGCAAAGGAAAGAAAAAAAATATGAAAAATATATTAATTATAAATGGACCAAATTTAAATATGCTAGGAAAAAGAGAACCTAATATTTATGGAAATATCACATATAAAGATTTATGTAAAAAATTAAAAAAATATGCTAAAGAAAAATCAATTAAACTTGAAATATTTCAAAGCAATGAAGAAGGAAAAATAGTTACAAAAATCCAAAAAAGTAGTAATAAAAATGGAATAATAATAAACGCAGGGGCATATACACATACATCAATAGCAATATTAGATGCTTTAAAAGCAATAAATCAAGATAATGTAATAGAAGTTCATATATCGAATATAGAGCAAAGAGAAGAATTTAGAAAAAAGTCATATATTTCATTAATAGCAAAAAAAAGTATCATTGGAAAAGGAATCCAAGGATACTTTGAAGCGTTAGATAATATTTAAATTTCACTAGCAATTATACTATAATAATTGCCTTTTTTTATTTTATAACATTCAATTCCATCATAAACTTCTTTTTCAAAATCAAGATTATTACCATTTTCATCTTTAAAAATTGGGCTATCATAATCGCAAGTTATATAATTATAAATTTCATCAGAATATAATAAAAAGCAATTTATAAATTTATTATTTAAACTAGGTTCTTGAGTTGTTTCATTTGTAACACTCTCTTCAGTAGCAATAGTAGAATTTGCAAAAGAAGGTTCAAAAGAATCAAGAATGGATTCATTATTAGAAGCAAATATAGAATCTTCGAATCTTGTATTTTCTTGTGTTTCATTCATACTTGGGCTTTTATCATAACTTGACATACTTTCAATTAAAAATATTGTTACAAAAGCAATAATCGAAAAAGAGGCAAGAGCAGTTATAGGGACAAATAAAAATCTTTTATAATTTTTTTTCTTGGAATTAACTAAATTATTTTGATTAAATTGAAGTTTTCCATTAAAATCGATTTTTCTATCATCAAAATCAAAATTGTCAAAAAAATCTTTTTTGAACTGTTTCTTAAAATTCATAAATGTCCCTCCTTTTCATAATATTTTTTCATTTTTTGCTTAGCAATTTTATAAATAGAATAAACTTTAGATAATTTCATATTTAAAAAAGATGCAATTTCTTGAAATGTAAATTCATAAATAACATTATAAGTTATAACAAGTTGCTCAATATTTGATAAATATTCATTAAAAGAAAAAGTTGTATATTCAGTAGGTTGTTCAATTGCTTTATAAAGAATAGTTTCAAGATTTTCTACGAAATTACTTTTCTTTCTTAAATAATCAAGAGCGATATTTCTAGCAATAAGACATACATATTGATGAAATCCAGAATCGTTTTTTAGATTTTCAACATTATTAAAAATTTTTATAAATGTATCTTGTAGTAAATCAGTGGCAATATCTTCATTTTTTACGATAGAAACAATAATGAAAAATAATAATTTTTTATAATTATCATAAAAGATATTAAATGATTTTTCATCATGAAGTTTTAAGCCATGTATAACTTCTTTATCTACGTACATTTCTTATTACTCTTTCCATCACCCAATAATTAAGACGAGGGTAATTATTATTTTTTTAAAATTTTTGCCACATCATTGTTTCTTTTTTTATAAATAATTTTTTTAATTCGCTTACTTTGTTTTGATTAAGTACTTTAATTTGATTTGTTTCGATAGCTTCGCTAGCATCAATAAAACCAAAAACTAATTGTGATAGTCTTTGAATATTTATTTCAAAATCATAATTGTTAGTGCTTTCTTCTAAAACTACTATTTTTAAATCTTTAGAATCAATAGAAAAGACTTTATTATTCCATGGAGCTTGTTCGTCATTTACTTTAATAGTAAATCTTTCAAAATTATTATCGATTTTCATTGCTTCAATAGCATCTTTTACAACAACAATTCTTATCATTACAAATGGCCATTGCCAATATTTAATTCTGCAATTTGGTAAAATGTTTCTAGTATTATCTTTAGTAGTTGTAATTAATTCTACACTATCAACTTGAGATCTATGAGTAAAGAAAAAATGTAATATATTTTCTTTACCTTCTTCATTTAAATAATAGAATTCTTCTACTTTTAGTTCTCTTCCTTCAATTTTATAAAAAGCAATAGCGTTTATTTTGTCACTTTCATCATAAGAAGCATAACAATGTGTAAAACTATTATAAAACCCATTCCAACGGTCATTTAATATTTTTTCATCATGAAAAACAGGACCATTCATATTTTTAATAAATTCATCACGTACTTTTTCGATAATATCATTATTATTTTTATTTAAAGAAACATATTTTTTTGCACTTTTAAACCCCTTTAAATCATTAATAGGTATATTGATTAATTGCCATGTTACTCCCCACTCATAGCCATATTTTCTATAAAAACTCATAGCAAAAGGAGCAAGTGAAGAAAAAATCATATTTCTTTCTTTCATATATTCCATAGATTTTGTAAGCAAAGCAGCCACAGAACGATTACCTCTATCTTCTGGAAGAGAAGATACTCCAGCAATTCCTCCCATATTATAAAATTTACCATTAAACATCATTTTAAATGGAACAATATTGATGACATTATTAACGATACCATCTTTTTCACTAACTAAAAATTGTTCATAGGGATATTCTTCATCTTTACAATTGTTTTCTATATAATTATTTCCAATGTTAAAACAATATGACATTATTGAGTAGATTGATTTTTTGTCTTCTTTTTTTGCAATTCTAATCGACATATTTCCACCTCATTTTTACAATTTTATTATAACTTTTTTTGTCATATATGAAAAGAAAAACTTATTGTATTTACAATAAGTCTTGTGATATGCTTATCTTGTAATAACATAAAGGAGATTAGTAAATATGTATAATTTGAAAATAGGTGTTATTGAATCAATTGACGATGTTTTAGAAAATGGTACAACAAGACTTGATGCAATAGGAATAAAAGAAATTCAAATGAGTTGTTGGAATGTTCCACTATGTACAAAAGAAAATGCTACAAAAATAAAAAAAATGTTTGCAGATAAAATTACAATTTCTGGACTATGGGCAGGATGGACTGTAGGACCAACTGAATGGAATTTTACTGATGGCCCTTTAACTATTGGGATTGTTCCTGAAGAGTATAGAGAAGAAAGAGTTAAACAAATAAAAAAAGTAATTGATTTTGCAAATATGCTAAAAGTAAAAACTGTTACAACACATATGGGATTTTTACCAGAATGCCCTCATACAAAAGAGTATAAAGATCTTTTAGAAACAATATTCGATTTATGTAAATATGCAAATCAATATGATATTGATTTTTGTTTTGAAACAGGACAAGAAACACCAATTGCCATTTTACGAATAATTGATGACGTAAAAGAATTAGGACTTACAAATTTAAAAATAAATTTAGATCCTGCTAATTTATTACTTTATGGAAAAGCTAATCCAAGCGATGCAGTTGATATGTTTGGAAAGTATATTGTAGGTGTACATGTTAAAGATGGAATGTATCCAACAAATGGGAAAGAATTAGGTCAAGAAAGAAAAGTTGGCGAAGGGAAAGTTGATTTTCCATACATTATTGATAAATTACATTCTTTAAATTATAGAGGCCCTTTAACTATTGAAAGAGAAATAACAGGTGATCAACAAAGAAAAGATATTGCTGACACTATTATTTACTTACAAAATATATTAAACAAATACGTTAATTAGGAGAATTTTATGATACGTTTTGATAATGAAAATAAAATATTTCAATTAGAAGGAAAAAACTATTCTTATATTATAGGAGTATACGATAATAAATATTTACTATCTTTATATTATGGTAAAAAAGTTAATAGTTTACATCCTGAAAGAATGGAAGTAACAAGAGAACTTGGATTTTCACCATCTCCAGCTGATTGCTTTTATAAAAGATGTGTTAGTTTAGATACATTACCACAAGAATTTCCATCATTTGGCTATGGAGATTTTAGAATCCCTGCGGTAATAATAGAACAACAAAATGGGTCAAGATTAACTAATTTTACTTATAAAAGCTATAAAATATTAAAAAGAAAGCCAAAGATTAGTGGAATGCCATCATTAAATGATGATGGTCATTGTGATACTTTAAGAATAGTTCTTGAAGATAATGTTGCAAAAGTAGAAGCTCATCTTTATTATAATGTCTATGAAAATAGAGATGTTTTAACAAGACATGTTGTAATTGTTAATAAAGGAGAAAATGCAATAAAAATTAATAAAATAGCATCTTGCTCTTTTGATTTACGTGATAAAAATTATAATTTATTAGATTTATATGGCTCGCATTGTAAAGAAAGACATATAGAGGTAACACCTTTACATCATGGCATCCAAAAAATTGAATCAAGAAGAACAACATCATCACATATGTTAAATCCATTTATGGCCTTATTACGTCCAAATTGTGATGAATATCAAGGCGAATGTATCGGTATTAACTTTGTTTATAGTGGAAACTATGAAGGAAGTATAGAAGTAGATCAAAGAGATACAACAAGAGTTCAAATGGGAATAGGTTCATTTGATTTTCAATGGGAACTAAATGCAAATGAGTCTTTTGAAACTCCAGAAGTTGTTCTAGTATATTCATCTACAGGATTAAATAATATGTCCTTACAATTTCATAGTGTGTATAATGATTGTTTACTTAAGAAAAATTATTTTCATCCAATAGTATGCAATAACTGGGAAGCTACATATTTTGACTTTAATGAAGAAAAACTTGAAAAACTAATTTCATCAGCTAAAGGGTTAGGAATAGAAACATTTGTTTTAGATGATGGTTGGTTTGGAAAAAGAAATAATGATGAATGTTCTTTAGGAGATTGGAAAGTTAATAAAGAAAAACTACCAAACGGACTTGAAGGAATAGCAAAAATATGTGCAAAAAATAAGATGAATTTTGGTTTGTGGTTTGAACCAGAAATGATATCAGTAGATAGTGATTTATATAGAGAACATCCAGAATATGCTATAAAAGTTGAAAATCGTGAACATATTTATAGTCGTTGTCAATTAGTACTTGATTTATCAAAGAAAGAAGTATGTGACTATATAATCAAATCAATAAGTGATATCGTTGATAATGTTAATATTTCTTATATAAAGTGGGATTTTAATAGAAATATTACGGAAACATATAATAAACAATTATCTCATAAATATGTTTTAGGTTTATATTATGTTTTAGATACTTTGACTAAAAAATATCCAAATATTTTAATTGAAGGTTGTTCAGGTGGAGGAGGAAGATTTGATCCTGCTGTTTTGGCTTATACGCCACAAATTTGGACAAGTGATGATACAGATGCTATTGAAAGATTATTTATTCAATATGGAACATCATTATGTTATCCACCATCAAGTATGGTAGGACATGTATCAGTAACTCCAAATCATCAAACAGGAAGAGTTACTCCATTTAAAACAAGAGGAATTGTGGCAATGTCTTGTAACTTTGGTTATGAATTAAATCCACAAGTTCTTAATGAAAATGAAAGAAATCAAGTTAAAGAACAAACCAAGCAATATGCAGCATTAAGAAAAGTTATTTATGATTCAGATTTCTATCGTTTAAGAAGTCCATTTAATGGAAAAGATTGTGCATGGGAGTTTGTATCTAAAAACAAAAAACATGTTTATGTTATGTATGTACGCATACTAAATGGTGCAACAAATGAATTTGATTGGTTAACATTGAAAGGACTTGACCCTAAAAAAGTATATCAAGATGTAAACACTAAAGAAAAATATACAGGAAATGAATTAGAAACTATAGGTTTACTTCTTCCTCGACATCCATATGATTTTAATGGAATACTTTATGAACTTAAAGAGGTGAAAGATAGTGAATAAAGAATTTTCTTCCTATCTTAAAAATAATCTAGAAACTTTAGAAAAAATTATAAATGTTTTGAAAAAAAAATATAAATATGTATCTATACTTGCAAGTGATGTTGAAGGAAAAAATGTTAATATATCTGATAAAGAAATAAAAGTATCAGATAGTAAGTGGCAAGAAAGAGGATTTGTAATAAGAGTATACGATGGATGTAAATATTCAGAATATTCTTTTAATGATATTCCATCTATTAAAAGTATTTGTGATAAAGTTATATCTTCTGAAAATGTTGATGAAATAATTGATAAAACAATTTATTTATCTTCTTGCAAATATAATTTGGTTGAAGATAAACCACTTATAAAAGACTTTTCAAGAATGGATAAATTTGAAGAAGTTCCTATCAATGAAATTATTCAAAAATGCGAAAGAATAATTCATAATTCTATGGAAGAAAATGAATATATTATTTCTTGCAATTGCAATGTAGAAACAGTAAAAATTTCTAAAATGTTTTTGTCATGCAATAGAAAATTAACACAAGTGTATGGCTGGTCATGTGCTAGCTATAATTGTATATTGAATCGTGATGAAATTGTAAAGTTTAATTTTGGAGGGCAATCTAGCATTTCTACTAAAGAAGCCCTTTCTAAAATGGAAAAACAAGTTCAAAGCATTAATAAAAATGCTCAAGAACTGTTGGACTCTGAAAAAGTTATTTCTGGTGAGTATGATTGTATAACTTCTCCTATAATAACAGGACTTTTAGCTCATGAAGCATTTGGACATGGTGTAGAAATGGATATGTTTGTAAAAAATAGAGCAATGGCTCAAAAATATATGAATAATGAGATTTGCTCAAAAAATGTTACAATGCATGATGGTGCTATACCATATGAAGATGTTTCTTCTTATTTTTTCGATGATGAAGGAATTTTAGCTCATGATACTATTGAAATAAAAAATGGAGTTTTAGTTAATGGAATTGCTGATTCGTTATCAGCTTTAAAACTAAATTTAGAACCTACGGGAAATGGAAAAAGAGAAAGTTATAAAAGAAAAGCATACACAAGAATGACTACAACATATTTTGAAAAAGGAACTTCTACATTAAAAGAAATGATTTCATCAATAAAATATGGATTTTTAATTGATGGAGAATTATCAGGTATGGAAGATCCTAAAAATTGGGGAATTCAATGCGTTTGTTTATATGGAAGAGAAATAAAAAATGGCGAATTTACTGGCAAATATGTTTCTCCTCTTGTAATTACAGGATATGTTCCTAATATTTTAAAATCCATATCTATGATAAGTAATGATTTCAATTTATATGGTAATGGAATGTGCTGTAAAGGTTATAAAGAAAGAGTAAAAACATCAATTGGTGGTCCGTATTTGAAAGTGAGGTTGAATCTTGGATGATAAATAGAATTGTTAATTTATTACAAGAAGAAAATTTATTTTACTATCAAGTAAGAGAAATACAAAAAAATTCATATCAATTGTTTTTTATAAAGCACGAATTAGATATGAATAGAGAAGTTGATGTAAAAGAATATTATATAAATATATTTGTTAAAGAAATGGTTGGAAAATCTGAAAAATATGGAAAAGCCTCATTCCAACTATATGATTCTATGTCTGATGAAGAAATTAAAGAAAAAATTCAAGAACAAATGGAATTATGTAAATACACTTTAAAAGAACCATTTGAATTTTCTAAAAAGTATTCTCTTAAAGATATGAAAACAACATCAAGTTTTGATGGTCAAACTTTAAAAGATGCGGCATTTATTGCAGCAGATGCTTTATTTGAAGCAGATAAATATGATAAAGGATATATAAATTCAGCAGAAATTTTTATAAATCATGATAATATAATTTATAAAGATAGCAATAAAAATACTTATGCATATTCAAGAGAATATGGACAAATCGAGTTTATTGTAACTTGGGTAGAAAAAGAAAAAGAAATTGAAACTTATAAGTTTTTTGAATTTGATTCATTAGATATAGCTCATATTAGAAATGTTGCCAATGATGCATTAAGAGAAGCTGTAAATAGAATCAGAGCAGTCCCTACACCAATTATTGATAGCAAAGTAAAATTATTACTTACAAACGAAGCAGTAAAACAATATTTTTCTTATTTTATGAATAAAGCTAGAGTAGAAAATATTTATGATAAATCATCAACATACTATAAAGGATATGTCATTCAGAAAAATGAAAATGCTGATAAAATCTCATTAATATTAGAACCAGTTATGAAAAATTCTACTAAAGGAATGCCTTTTGATGAAGAAGGAACAATCTTAAAAAAGTTATTAATTATTGATGATGGTGTTGTAAAAAATGTTTGGGGTAATAGGGAAAAATCACAACTTTTAGATTATCATCCAAACGGAATTTATGAAAACTTTGTAGCAAAACTTGGAACATTAAAAGATGAAGACTTAGAAGATGAAGATTATGTAGAAGTTGTATCTTTTTCCGATTTTACAATTGATAATATAACAGGGGATTTTTGCAGTGAAATAAGACTTGGCTATTATCATAAATCACAAGAAAAAGAGCCATTAATAATCACAAAAGGATCTGTTTCCGGTTCAATCAATGATTCATTAGAAACCGTAAAATTTTCTTCTGAAAGAAAACAACAAAACAATTTTGATGGTCCAAAGAGTGTATTAATAGATGATGTTAAATTTATGAGAGGATAATTAAAATGAAATGGTATTATGTTATTTGTATAATATTAGGAATATTGTTATTAATAAACTTTCTAATATGGTTTTTAATAGCTCCAGGTAGCGATAAAAAAGTTTATAATTATGATTTTCTATTTAAAAGGCCAATCGTTCATAGAGGATTACATGATGGGAATCATCAAATAATAGAAAATTCTAAATCAGCTTTTCAATTAGCAATTGATAAAAACTACAATATTGAAATGGATATAAATCTTACAAAAGATAATAAAATAGTAGTTTTTCACGATGGAAACCTAAAAAGAATATGTGGTATTGATAAAAAAGTTCATGATTTAACATTAGAAGAACTTCAAAAGCTGCCATTACTTACAAGTGATGAATATATGATGGAGTTTAGTGAGTTTTTAAAATTTGTAAATGGACAAGTAGGAATTCTTATTGAATATAAAGGAGAAGGGGCTGCTATCGATAAAGAATTATGCGAACAATCGATGAAAATATTAAAGGATTATAAAGGGAAATATGTTATTCAATCATTTCAACCAAGCATATTGAAATGGTTTAGAAAAAATTATCCTGTTATTCCAAGAGGTCAATTAAACTTAAATTATAATAGAGAATTTAAAGATGTTGATTCTAAAGATAAATTAACTAAAGTAGCTGGTTTTATGTTTTCTAATAATTTAACCAATTTTATTGGAAGGCCAAATTTTATGGCAAGAAAATATGATGCTTTAGATGCAAGTTATCTAGTAATGCATCATTTTATGAAAACATTAGTATGGACAATAAATAGTGAATCAAAATATAAAAAAGTAGTTAATCAAGTAGATAATGTAATATTTGAAAGATTGGAGTTTGATAAAGATGGAAAATATATCCAAAACACAAAATAATGAAAGTCAAAAAAATCAAACATATCATTTAACTAATTCAAGCAAATTCACGCTACCAATATTATTTGTTTTATTAACAGCACTAGCTATTTGCTTTAAAGCAATTGATAATTTTAAAGACGATATTAGTATTGCAATTGTTTGGGCTTTATTTATTGTAACATTATTATATGTTGTTGTTGCACTTATTGATGCATTTATGAGGAAAGGAAAGATTTTTAAATATTTAATCACTATGTCTATTTTAGTTATTATTAGTGATATTATGTTTATAATCTTATTTTATGTATAATTATGAAATATGAAATAAAAAATGACTACCTTACAGCTATAATAGATTCAAAAGGAGCCCAACTTATTGAATTAATCGATGAAAATGGCGTAAATAGAATGCATGATACAAATCATGATTCTTGGAAAAAAGTATCTCCTATTTTATTTCCTCAAATTTCTAGAATGAGAAATTTATCATATAAAGTAAAAGGAAAAAATTATCATATGCCAGCACATGGCTTTTTAAGAGATAATGAGCTAATGGTCAATAAAAAAGAAAACAATTTTATAGAATTCAAATTTGTAAGTAATAATGATACTTATTTAATGTATCCATATCACTTTGAATTTTATGTAAGATACAGTTTAAATTATAAAAGATTAATTGTTGAATTCAAAGTTATCAACTTAGACGATAGTGATATGTTATTTATGTTAGGTGGACATCCAGGATTTAATTTATTTACAGATAATAAAATAAATTATAATGATTATTATGTTAAATTTGAAAAGAAAGAAACAATAGATGCAATGCAAGTTGTAGATGGCTACTTAGCAAATGTCTATAAAAGAGTTTTAACGAATCAAGATTATATTAATTTGTCACATGAAATATTTAATCCAGATGCTATTGTAATGCGTAATTTAAAATCAAAATATTTAGATATATTGTGCAAAAAAAGTGATTTTGATATTCGTTTTTATTATCCTGATTTTGAAATTTTAGCTATATGGTCAACAACTATAGACAAAGATAACTTTGTATGTTTAGAACCTTGGGATGGTATTCAAAAAGAATTTGTTGAAGATCACGAGAAAATGGGAGTTTTATCCTTAAAAGGGCATGATACATATAAGGTATCTTATACAATAGAAATAATAAAATAGTATGCATTATTGCATACTATTTTTTATTTTATCGATAGCTTTTATTGAACAAGGAACAGTAAATGAAGATTTATCGACCATTTCAATCATTTTCTGAGCTTCTTCTATAGATTCACTATATTTGCATATTGCTCTAAAAACTTTATTTAAATTGGAATAAGCTTCAGGTTGTTTTTTATATTGAAATGAATCAACAAATTTATGATGATAAAGAGCAAGTTCTTCATATTTATCTTCAAGGAAATTGTAACAAGCTATGTAATAATATACTTGAGGATATACATCTTTATTATTGATTCTTTCAATACTTTCAAATAATTTATTTTTATCATCTTTATAAACATAAGCAAGTGTTAGTAAAAAATTATAAATGTCTTTTTGAAATCCATCAACCTTTTTATTAAGCTTATTATTTATAAATGTTATTACTTCATCATATTCTTTATCATCGATCATTTTATATAATTTTTCATTTTGTTTTCTTAATTTTGTAAATAAAACAAAATAAATAATAGCAATAATTAATAAAATTGCAATTAAACCCAATCCAATATATTTAAAAATGCTTTTAACATTAGAATTTGTAAAAATAAGTAAACAATATAAAACTACAAAAACGAAATAATATGCTAGATAATTTAATTTTTTCATATTTTTCCTTCTTTCTATAAAGGCATTTTCTTTATTTGTGAATAGTTTCTTGGATATTTTTTATCTATACTTTTTTCTTTATTAAAGAAAAAATTAATAGATTTATCGAATAAAACTGTTTCGTTTAAATTTAAATGGGTTATTTTTAAAGCATTTTTGGCTTCTAAAAGTTCTTCGTTTCCTTTTTCACCTTTCATAGCGATGAAAGTGCCATTAACCTTAATAAGTTGGCTAACAAGTTCAACCAAAATATTAAGCCTTGCAACAGCTCTAGCTGTAACAATATCAAATTTTTCTCTATATTTAATGGCAATATTTTCTACTCTATCGTTAATAATTGTGATATCTTTTAAATCTAATTCTTTAATTACAATTTTTAAAAAGTCCATTCTTTTTCCTAAAGAATCAACAATTGTAAGCTGCATATTTGGAAAAATAATTTTTAAAGGAATAGCGGGAAATCCAGCACCAGAACCAACATCACATAAAGAGCAATTATTAAAATCTTTATTGAAAGCAATTGTTAAAGAATTAAAGAAATGTCTTTCATATATTTCATCAGGATTTACAGCAGTTAAATCCATTATTGAATTATATTTAAGAATTAAAGAATAATATTTTTCAAATTGTTTTTCCATTTGTGGGGTCAAAATTATATTTTGACTTTCTAATTTTTCTTTAAAATCAATCATTTTATTTTCAAATAAACAAGTAAAATAGTTATATCTGCAGGATTTACTCCACTAATTCTACTAGCTTGTCCTATTGTTTCCGGCCTAATTTCTTTTAATTTTTGTCTTGCTTCTAAAGCAAGGTGAATAACTTTGTCATAATCAATGTCAAATGGAATTTTATATGATTCTAATTTATTTAATTCTTCAGCATCTTTTTCTTGCTTTTTTATATATCCTTCATATTTTGCATTAATTTGTACTTGCTCTATAACGTCATCATTGAAAGGACAATTAACATCTAAATATGGAAGGATATCTTTAAGTTCAATAAATGGACGTTTAATAAATTCTAAAATAGTAAGTCCTCCAATATTGTCATTATAGCCTTTAGATATGCTATATTGACAAATATTTTGATTATTTTTAATTTTGTAAGTTGAAATTATATCTTTTAGTTTATTAATATTATCAAGTTTTTCTAAAAAATTATTATATGTGTCTTGTTTAACAAGACCTACATCATAACCATATTTTAATAATCTAATATCGGCATTGTCATGCCTTAATAGTAACCTATATTCAGATCTACTTGTTAATAAACGATAAGGCTCATTAGTTCCTTTTGTAACTAAATCGTCAATCATTAATCCAATATAAGATTCATTTCTTTTTAAAATTAAAGGATCTTTTCCTTGAATCTTTAATGTGGCATTAATACCAGCAATTAATCCTTGACCAGCAGCTTCTTCATAACCGGATGTTCCATTTATTTGACCTGCAGTAAATAAATTATCGATTAATTTAGTTTCTAAAGATAGTTTTAATTGAGTAGGATAAATAGCATCATATTCAATAGCATAAGCGTAATGAAGAACTTTGGCATTTTCAAGACCAGGTAAGGAATGAATCATTAAATCTTGAATATGATTAGGCATAGATGTAGAAAATCCTTGTAGATAAATCGAATTATTACTACTAGATTCTGGCTCTAAAAATAATTGATGTCTTTCTTTATCGGCAAAACGAACAATTTTATCTTCGATAGATGGACAATATCTTGGACCGCGTCCTTTTATATTCCCACTATACATTGCTGATTCTTTTAAGTTATCTTTAATTATTTGATGAGTTAAAGGAGTTGTATGAATAAGGTAACATGGTGTTTGTTTTTCAAGTGGTATGAAAGTATTAGTAGAATAGGAAAAAGCAAGTTTCCCATCAGTTCCAAGTTGAATTTCTCCTTTAGAAAAATCAATACTTTCTTTAGCTATACGTGGAGGAGTTCCGGTTTTAAGTCTTAAAATTTTAAATCCTAATTGAGCGAGTTGAGGTGAAAGTCCATGAGCAGAACGTTGACCAAAAGGACCTTCTACTTTCATACTATGGCCAACTAATATAGTAGATTCAAGATATGTTCCAGTTGTTAATACTGTAGCCTTGGCTAGAATTTTTTCATCATCTTCTGTTATAACGCCTAAACATTTTTTATTTTCAACAATTAAACTTTTTACCATTTTTTCTATTATAGTAACATTTTTATGATGCATTAAAACATCTTGCATATAAGCAGGATATTTTAATTTATCTATTTGTGCTCTTAAACATTGAACACCAGGTCCTTTAGAAGTGTTTAGCATTTTCATTTGCAAATATGTGTGATCAGTTGTTTTTCCCATTTGACCACCTAAAGCATCTATTTCTCTAACGACAACTCCTTTTGCAGGCCCTCCTATTGAGGGGTTGCAAGGAGTTTGGCCAATATTTTTAATATCAAGAGATAATAAACAAACCTTTTGATTCATATTTGCAGCAGCTAAACAAGCTTCAATTCCAGCATGTCCACCACCTACTACAATTATGTCAAATTCCATTTTTATGCTTCCTTTGCCACTTTATCAATTATATAATTCAAACAATCTTGAACTGTTTTTTCTTCTTTTATGTTTGCTTTTCTTTCTTTAAATTCAACGATTCCTTCCCCTGCTTTTCTACCAACAGTTACGATAAGAGGAATACCTATTAAATCCCAATCTTTGAATTTAAATCCAGGCTTAGCATCTCTTTCATCTAAGATAACTTCGACTTTGTTAGCTTTTAATGTTTCATACATAGAATCAGCTAATTCTTTTTGAATAGGATCATTATAATTTACGCAAATGATTACAGCATGATAGGGAGCAACATTTAAAGGCCAAATAATTCCATTTTCATCATGGTTTTGTTCGATAATACTGGCCATAGTTCTTGTAACACCAATGCCGTAGCATCCCATAACCATAGGAATATTTTCTCCTTTTTCATTTAAATAAGTGCATCCCATTGATGCTGAATATTTGGTTTTTAATTTAAAAATTTGTCCAACTTCAATTCCTCTTTCAGCTTTTAAAGGCTTTTTACAAATAGGACATAAGTCTCCTTCTTTGGCATCTTTTAAATCACAAACAACATAATCTTTTATATCACGATTAAAATTGAAATTTAAAAGATGGGTATCTAATTTATTAGCTCCAACAATCATATTTTTCATATTAACTAATTCACTATCAACATATATTTTCATAGAACTATTGTAAGGTCCAATAAATCCTTCAACTGTATTAGCTTTGGTAATTTCTTCACTAGTTGACATATATACTTCATGTTCTGCTGCTTTTAATGCATTACATATTTTAATAAAGTTAACATCACGATCACCACGTACTAAAAACATTGATGGTTTACCATCGACAGAATAAATAACAGATTTAGCAATATCTTTAGGTTGAACATTTAAAAATCTAGCTAACTCATCTATTGTTTTAACATTTGGAGTTGCTACTTCTTGAAGTTCAAGTTCTTTTTCATCGTTTTTATAGTTATCATTATATGAACTAGCTTTTTCTTCATCGGCAGCATAAAAACAAGAATCACAATATATAATATTTGATTCACCAACATTTGATAAGGCCATGAATTGATGAGATTCACTTCCGCCAATTGCACCAGTATCAGCTAGAACAATTTGATAATTTATATGTAGTCTATTAAAAATGTTTTGATAAGTGGTATACATTATTTTGTATGATTCATCAAGGCCAGCATCATCTTTATCAAAAGAATAAGCATCTTTCATTATGAATTCTCTTCCTCGCATTAATCCAAAACGAGGACGAACTTCATCACGATATTTTGTTTGAATTTGATAAAGATTTAATGGCAAAGCTTTATAAGATTTAACTTCATTTTTAACAAGGTCTGTAAATATTTCTTCATGTGTAGGCCCTAGACAAAATTCACGATCATGTCTATCTTTGAATCTTATTAATTCAGGTCCATATTTAAACCATCTTCCTGATTCTTCCCATAATTCTTTTGGCTGAATAGCACTAGATAATATTTCTTGAGCACCAGAATTATCCATTTCTTCACGAATAATGTTTTCAATTTTTCTAAGTGTTCTAAGACCAAGTGGTAAATAATTGTAAACGCCTGCTACAAGTTTTCTTATCATACCTGCTCTTATTAATAAAATATGGGAAGGAATTTGTGCTTCTTGAGGTGCTTCTTTTAAAGTGGATAGTAACATTTTACTTGCTTTCATAAAAATCTCCTAGTTTGAATATAATTCTTTTTTCATTCTTTCTACTTCAACATTTGCATCTAAACGTGAATAAATTGGAGTAGGAGTGTCACAAATTTTAATATTTGATAATTGACCAAATCCTTTTTGGATAGCTTCATAATTTTGTAATTCCTTAGGACAATTTAACAAAGAAAATGCTTTACTTGTTCCTTCAGTTAAAAATGGCGAAAGTAAAACGGTTGCTGTATATATTACATTTGCTAAATGATTCATAGTCGATGCAAGCTCATCTTTTTTAGTTTCATCTTTTGCAAGTGACCAAGGTTTACAATCATCAACATATTTATTTGCACGAGAAATCATTTCAAAAACACTTACAATAGCATTAGTAACATCGAAATTGTTCATTTTGTTAAAGAAGTTATCTATAGTAATTTTAACAACTTCTTCAAGACCTTTATCATAAGTTCCAATGCAACCTTTATATTCTGGAATAATTCCATTAAAATACTTATTAATCATAGATAAGCTACGATGAGTTAAATTTCCATAGTCATTAGCAAGATCACTATTACAACGTTCAACAAATTGTTCTGGAGTGAACATTCCATCTTCGCAGAAAGGAATTTCTCTAAGTAGATAGTAACGAAGTAAATCCATACCATACATATCACGTAATTTTTGAGGATAAACGACATTACCCTTAGATTTAGACATTTTTCCATCTTTCATAATAATCCAACCATGAACTAAGAATTTGTCTGGTAAAGGAAGATCAAGAGCCATTAAAAATACTGGCCAATAAATTAAATGGAATCTTGTTATCTCTTTACCTAAAACATGAACTTTCTCTTGGCAATTCATCCAATATTTTTGAAATAATGAATCATCACTAGAAAGATATCCAAGAGCTGATATATAGTTAAGTAAGGCATCTAACCAAACATAAACTACATGTTTTGGATTACTTTGTACTTTTACTCCCCAATCAAAAGAAGTACGTGATACACATAGATCTTCAAGACCAGGTTTAATAAAGTTATTAATTACTTCATTTAATCTACTTTTAGGAGTAACAATATCAGGATGAGTTTGATAGAAGTCTAATAGTCTATTAGTATATTTAGACATTTTAAAGAAATATGCTTCTTCTTTTTCAAGGCTTACATCTCTACCACAATCTGGACATTTTCCATTTACCAGTTGTGTTTGAGTGAAAAATGATTCGCATTGTTTACAATACCATCCTTCATAATTTCCAAGATAGATATCTCCTTGCTTTAAAAATCTTTCAAACACTTCTTCAACTACTTTAGTGTGTCTTGGTTGAGTAGTACGTATAAAATCAGTGTTGGTGATTTGAAGATCTTTCCATAATTCTTGAATTCCTTTAACTATATCATCAACGAATTGTTGTGGTTTAACATTTGCTTCTTCTGCTTTTGTTTGAATTTTTTGACCATGTTCATCTGTTCCAGTTAAAAAGAAAACATCATAGCCACAAGCTCTTTTATAACGTGCTATTGAATCAACCATAAAAGTTGTGTAACAATGGCCTAAATGTAATTTTCCACTAGGATAGTAGATAGGGGTTGTTATATAAAATGATTTACTCATTGGTTAAGTCCTCCTTATGATAATAATTATATAGTTCATTTTTTGAAACTTTATATTTTAAAGCTATTTGTTTTATTGCTTCTTTTTTTGCGATATTTTGCACAATTAATTGGTTAATTTCTTCAATCATATTTTTATTTATAGGAATAGAAATTTCTTCTTTATTTTTTTCAACAACGATTACCATTTCTCCTTTAAAGGTTTCACAAATTGGGAGTATTTCAGAAATTTTTCCTCTAATAAATTCTTCAAATTTTTTTGTAAGTTCACGACATATGCAAATATTTCTATCGCCAAGAATTTCTAACATGTTTTCTAAACATGATTTTATTTTATGCGGTGATTGATAAAAAATTAAGGTATCTTCTATAGATTTTAATTTCGTTAATTCTTTTTTTCTACTTGATTCTTTTGGATTAAGGAAGCCATAAAAATAAAAATGAGATGAATCAAATCCACTAGCAATAATACTATGTATTAAAGCTGAGGGACCATTAACTATAACGACATTAAAATCGTTTTTGATACATTCTTGAATGATTATACCACCAGGATCTGAAATGCCAGGATATCCAGCATCAGACATAAAAGCAATATTTTGTCCTTGCTTTAAATATTCAATAGCTTTGTTAGAACTAGCTTTTTCAATATTTTCATAAGCAGAAATTAAAGGCTTATGAATATTTAATGCAGTAAGCAAAGATCCAGAAACTCTAGTGTCTTCACAAAATATAATAGAACTATCATTTAACGCTTCAATAGTTCTTTGTGAGATTTCTTTTAAATTTCCAATAGGAGTAGCTATCACATATAAAGTTGCTTTATTATTTGTGAAACTTTGTTGCCTATTCATTTATTTATTACACTCCTTAAAAAATTCTTCAAAGGTAATAAAATGGGATTCTTCTTTATTATCAAGTTTCATTGTTTTTGATAAAACATTCATAGAAGTAATTTTATATTCATTTCCTTGGTATTTAATTCTTTGTCCTAATCGTGGTAATCCGACTTTTAGTTCACTATAAATACTGTCTTCATATTTTAAACAGCAAATAAGTTTGCCACATTGACCAGATAATTTTGATATATTTAAAGCAAGTAATTGGTTCTTAGCCATATTAATACTAATTCCTTCAAAATCAGATAAAAAAGTTGAACAACAAAGAGGAAGGCCACAAGGACCTAGTCCACCAATAGATTTTGCTCTATCTCTAGCACCAATTTGTCTAAGTTCAATACGGCAATGAAGCTTACTAGCTAGTACTTTTAATAATTCACGAAAATCAACTCTTTCATCTGCAATATAAGTAAATATTACTTTAGTAGTATCAAGTGTATATTCTCCGCAAACTAAATGCATATCTAAGTTTAAATTATTAACAGATTTCATAAATTCTTCTTCAGCTTTTTGGGCAAGAAGAACATTTTCTTTGCTTTTTTTAATTTCTTGTTCATTTGCAAGATGTAAAACAGGCTTTAATGGTGTATTAATTTCTACTTCTTCTATTTTCTTTGGTGCAACTTTAACTTTTCCAAGTTCAATTCCTCTAATTGTTTCTACAACTAAATAATCACCAACTTTATAGTCTAAAGTATCACAACCAAAGAAATATGTTTGTAAAGCTTTTTTAAAGCATATTCCCACAACATATTCAAATTTCTTTTCTTCATTTAAAATGGGTGTTACTTCTTTATTTTCTTCATTCACTATAATCACCTTCTTAATAAGTTAATTAATAATTTATCAAACAATAGTTGCTTGTTTGTATTAGAAATCAATGAAGTTTTAGCAATTGTTATATCGTTTATCATTGATTCTATATTGTTAAAATTTAAGGATAGTTTTGTAATTTGATTATCATAAAAGTCACTACGGTAATCATTATCATCTTTTTTTATTAATGACTGAAAGAAACATGCTTCAAGCATATCAAGATACAGTTCAATTTCAAAATTATCATTAAATTTTTTGATTCCTTCATTTTGCATATAAACAATAAAATAGTCATCTTTAATTGATAAATAGTTTAAAGAATTTGAAAGTATTTCTTTAATAATTTCATATTGATTTGACAAAGCTATTTGCAAATTTTTTTCAGCATCATTAGAAATTCTTGCAAGTAAAGATGCATCTTCTAAAGCAATGTTATTTTCTTTTAAATAATTTACTAGTTCTTGGATAGTAAACTCTTTCAACTTGATAGTTTGACATCTTGAAACAATAGTTGGAATAATTGAAGAAAGAGAATTGCTTGTAAATATTGCTTTAATATTACTTGTAGGTTCTTCAATAAACTTTAATAATTTATTTAAAGAGGCAACTGGAGCTTTTTCAATAAGATTGATTATATAAATTAATACTCCTTCACTTTCTAAAGATGATTTATTAAATTCTTTTTGTATATCTAAAACAACATCGTTTTTTAAATCTTCACCATTGATAAGTCGAAAATCACCATAACTATTATTAGCAATTTTATGACAATTGTCACATTTACAACAAGCCATATTGTATTTGTCTTTATCAAGGCATACAAAACTTTGAGCCATAAATAAGGCTATATCTAAAACTGGGGATCCTTTTGCACCACTAATAATATAAGCATGAGATGTTTTATTGTTAGAAAATGCATTTTTTAATGTTTTATAAACAATAGGTTGATTTATTTCTAAATAATTTTTAATGTTATCCATTTGCTAATTTATCTTTAACTATTTTATATACTGTTTCAAAAACAACATCTTTTGATTTATTGCCATCAACTATTGTAAAACGTTGAGAATATTTTTCTTTAAGTATTTGATATCCTTCATGAACCTTTTTGTGAAATGAAAGTCCTTCAAGATCTAATCTATTAACTTCATTTTCTCTTTGCTTCATGATACGACTGATTCCAACTTCAGGATCAATATCAAGTAAAATAGTTAAGTCAGGTAAGTGATTGTCGATTGCAAACATATTGATATTGTAGACTTCATCGATTCCAATTCCTCTTGCAAAGCCTTGATAAGCAAGAGAACTATCTAAAAATCGATCACAAATTACAACATAACCATTATTTAATGCAGGAATAACTTTTTCAACTAAGTGTTGACGTCGACTAGCGGCATATAGTAAAGCTTCACTTCTTGAATCGAGATTAGTGTTATTTACATCTAAAATAATATCTCTTATTTTTTCAGCAATAGCTACACCACCAGGTTCTCTTGAATAGATAGTTTTGATTCCTTCATTATTTAATTTGTCTACCAATTTCTTTGCAACAGTAGTTTTTCCACTACCATCAGGTCCTTCTATTGTTATAAAACAACTCATTTTAACACCCCCGTCTTATAATTATACACTATCTTTTATATAATTAAAAGATAAGTGTAATTTAAAAAAACAAATAAAAAAGAAGCACAAAAGAAAGTTTGCCAAAATTCAATTGTGCTTCTTTATACTATTGTTTAATACCATTTTTTATGTTTTGAAAAATAATATTTGTAACTAAGCAGTCTTGTTTTGCTCTATGGGAAATTTCTTCTATTTTATAATACTTTTTTAAAGTTTCAAGTTTATGATTTGGTAAGTTAATTAAAAATCGTCTAGATAAAAACAATGTATCAATATATATTAATTCATTATTTTTGATGCTTATCCCATAATATTCAATAGCATATTTCAAAAATCTTAAATCGAAATTTACATTATGACCGACAATGATGTTTTTATCAATAAAATTAATCATTAGTGGTAATATTTGACTAATGGTTGGAAAGGACTTAACCATTGAATTAGTTATACCTGTAATGCTTGTTATAAATGGACTAATAGGGACTTCAGGATTCACTAAAGTTACAAATTCATCGATTAATTCATTATTTTTGTATTTTAGAATAGATACTTCAATTATTTTATCAAAGGAAGCATTTAAACCAGTTGTTTCAAAATCAAGAACAACGTAATCATTTACATAATCAGTTGCTTTTTTTAGAGTTAAACAATTCATTTTTTACATTCCTTTAGATTTATAAAGAAAGTATGTGAAAACTTTTTATCATTAAATTGATACTTTTCTAATAGTTGAGGCCCGCAAGAATTAGAACCAACACCACTCATCTTATAATCTATATTAATAACTGCTTTTCCACTATTATAATTCATTAAATAGGCGTGATCTTTAAAATCTTTAACCTCAAAAGGAATTGCTTGAAAAGAGAAACTATCATTTGAGTAAATGTCAAGTTGCATACAATCACTTTTAATGGATGCCATATATGTTTGATAATGCGATCCACTTTCTTGAGGATATGGATAATTAAAACAGTTATTTTTAGAAAACACATCAAAGTTATAATTAGAAATAGTACTACCTTGATGTCTATCAATATAAGATTCATTTGGACCATAACCTAAGTAATTTGCATTTTTATATTTATCATTTAAAACAAGAGAATATGCAAAACGTGGAAGGAAAACCATATCATCAACGAGAGATGTTTTAATTTCTACTTTTAATCCTAAAGTTGTAGGTGTGTAGATGATTGATAAATCAGCAATTTTTAAATATTTAGTGTCTAAAGAACCTTCAAAAACTAATGAACCATTAATGATAGTTGCTTTTTTAACACTAAAAAAGGAACTATCAAGATGTAAGTGAATCCATTTATTATAGAAAATAGATCTATCGTTATCTATTATTGCTCTATCTAGGCT
>CAKPXW010000017.1 GCA_934202505.1 uncultured Bacilli bacterium
ATATAATGAACATATTTATATCTTTTTTCAAAAAAAGTAAGAACAATACTACTAATTAGTAATATTAAATAAATTATTCCAATAAAATTAAATTTCCATAATTGAAAATCATTAGTTTTATTATTTAAAAACATTTGGAATCCATTATATAAATCTGATTTATAAATGGAATTTTTAAACATTCCACAAGGCATAAAAAGCATACAAAAACTAATTAAGATTAATGCATAAACAATATAATTATAGTTTTTTTTAATTTTTTTCATATTTTATTTTTCCAATCTAAGGTTTTTATTTGCTTTTATCAATATAGCATTTATTCTATTTACTTGTCAATTATCCTTTTCCATAGCATTACTAGCATTATACATTTTTTCATACACGCCTCGTTTTGCCATTAATTCTTGATGATTTCCTTGCTCGATAATTCCATTTTTACCAAGGACAATTATATTATCGCAATTTTTAATAGTTGTAAGTCTATGCGCTATTACAATAGTTGTTTTACCTACAGCAAGCTCATCAAAAGACTTTTGAATTAACTTTTCTGTAACATTATCTAAAGCACTTGTTGCTTCATCTAAAATTAAAATGCTTGGATTTTTTAAAAATATTCTAGCAATAGCAATTCTTTGCTTTTGTCCACCAGATAATTGAATACCTCTTTCTCCACATAATGTTTCATATCCTTGTGGCAATGAGCAAATAAAATCATCGATATTAGCTTTTTTAGCAGCCATTTTTATTTCTTCATCACTAGCCATAGGATTTCCATATAATATATTTTCTTTTATTGTTCCATAGAAAATAATAACATCTTGTTGTACATGGCCTATTTGTTTTCTTAATGATGTTATCTCGTATTCTTTAATATCTATATCATCTATATAAATATTTCCTTTTTGCACATCATAAAATCTAGGAATTATTTTAGAAATTGTAGATTTCCCTACTCCTGTTTCGCCAACAATAGCCACTTTAGTTCCTGGATTTATTGTTAAAGAAAAGTTTTCTAAAATATCTTCATTTTCTTCTTTATATTTAAAGCTTACATTGTCAAAAACAATTTTCCCTTTTAAACTAGAAACAACTATTGCATCTTTTTTCGATACAACTTTATTTTCAACTTGCATAATATTATAAAATTTTTCAAATCCAGACCATGCTTGTTGAGTTGTCTCAACAGTTGCAGAGAGTTTAGTAATTGGGGCAATTAAAAAATTAACATATAAGAAAAACATAACTAAATCTGCAACTACAAGTTTTCCATTTAATAACATTAATCCACCAGCAATCAATGTGATTAAATTTGTGATGTTAGTTAAATAATTAGTAGTAGAATGAAAAATTGCCAATTCTTTAACTTGCATCATTCTTGCATCATGATATTCACCATTTATTTTTTTAAAATGTTTAATTTCATAAGATTCATTATCAAAAGCTTTAGTAAGTTGAATACCAGAAAGAGAACTTTCTATTTGTGCAGAAAGATCACTTTGTCTTTTTCTTACAGTTCTAAATTTAGCCATCATTTTTTTTCTTCTAAGTAAGGTAAAGGCAAATAAAGCTATAATACCAAGAGAAATTATAATTGTAAGTAAAGGATTTACAAAAATACAAACACAAAACGAGCCAATAATAATTAATAATGATGATAAGATATCTTCAAGAGAATGATGAGACATTTCTGAAATATCAAATAGATGAGCGGTTAAATTTGTTAATAGTTCTCCACTTTTTTTATCATCAAAATATTGATAATCCATTTTCTCGAATTTAACAAATAAGTCTTGTCTCATATCTGTTTCTATTCTTATTCCAAGGACATGACCAAAATAGCTTATAATATATGCACATAAATATCTAAAACAATATACTAAAAATAAAGTAATGCCTATTATTAATAACATTTTCCAAGTACTTACTTTCCCATTAATTACCATTCGAGTTAAAAAAGGGTAAATAATATCTATTAAAGACATTATAACTACACATGTTAAATCCAAAATAAGTAACTTTTTATGTCTTTTATAGTAAGAAAAAAAATTTTTAAGCATTTATATCACCTACTTTTTTTAATTTATTATCCATTATGGAATATAAATAAGTATCTACTTTTTTATGGGTTTTATTAAGAATATAATTTGCATATATTTGTAATTGTTTTAAATAATTTTCATCTTCAGTATGTTTTAACTTATAATCTATTATATCTATATGTGTATCGTATACAATCATTAAATCGATAATTCCATGGATTTTTTCTTTTTCATTTTCAATAATAAACTCATTTTCTTTACATATTTTTCCATTATTTATATCTTGAAAAATTGGTAACTTTAAAAAATTATTTACATATTTTTTTTCAATATTATTTAATCCTTCAAAATGAGGTTTTTTAAAATCAATACTTTCAAATAATTTATGAATATAACTTCCATACTCCATTGCCTCTAAAGTCTCTTTTTCTTGTAAAGATTTAATACCTTTTGAAGCATGAATAGATGAAATTTCTTTACTATCCAACTTATTTTCTAAAATAGTTATTTTTTCTTTAGTTGGTTTTATTAATTCATTATAATTAACTTTAGAAGTCAAATTATAATCATCCTTTATTTGCAATTCACCGATATTAATACATTCTTTTATATTATCAAAAACAAATAAAACAGATTCATATATACTTTGATAACTATTATATTTTCGTCTTATGTTATTATTTACTACTTCTAAACTAGCTACTTTTTTCACCGAATTCTTTTTGCTAGGACAAATAATAATTATTTGCTCTTTAGCTCTAGTAAGAGCAACATATTGAACTCTTATTTGTTCTGAAATACTATCAATTTTATTTTTATTTTTCATCAAAAGGAAATTAATGTTTTGTTCTTCGCCTTGAAAATTAAAAGGAGTTATTATTCCATATTTTTCATCATAAATAATTTTATCTTTAAACTCATCATTGTTAAATAATTTGTGATTATCAATAAAATATGTTATAGGGAATTCTAGACCTTTTGATTTATGGATAGTCATTATTTTAACTTTATTATCTTCTACTCCTGAATTAGCAAATTCAAGTTTTTCATTATTTTCAAATATTTCTTCAATATAATTAACAAAGTCTTCAATATTCATATCCATTTTTTCCATAGAAGAAGATATATTTATTAAGTATTCGATTCTTGTTAAATTGGCATTTATATTACCTATTAAAGTTAATTTATTAGTTATATCAAATTGTTCAATTATACTTTTAACAAGCATAGATAAAGTATAATCATTTAAATTTTGACTATATTTGTGGATGATTTCATATAATTTTGTTTCTTTAAATAAATTATTACTTAAAACATCAAATAAATATTCATCAGATAAATTTAATAAAAATGACCTTGAAACACTATAAAAAGCTTTAAAAAATTCGACATTATAATCACTTTTTATGTCTTGATTTATCATTGTTATAATTTCAACAATTAAAGGCACAACAACACTATTTCCAACTTCTTCATTTTTATTTATTACTGCTGGAATATGATGATATTCTAGCAATTTTTTTATTGTTTCAAAATTGGACGATGAATAAGATAAAATTGCAAAATCTTTGTATTCACAAGGTCTTTCCTTCTCTAAGTTACTATCATAAACCATAGTTTTATTAGCAATTTTTTCTTGAATATCTTTTAAAACAATAAACATATCTATTTCATTGTTTTTATATTTTTTTTCAAAATTATCATAAGTTAAATATTTAATTTTCCCATTTTGATTAAATTCATCATATTTTTTTAAACCAAAGTTCATTTGATGTTCAACTTTATAATTAGCATTTCCTATATCATCATCCATAACTTTGCAATAAATATCATTAATTATATTCAATACTTGTCTTGTACTTCTAAAATTCTTATTTAAATCTATTTTATAACCATTTTCATTATTTTTATATTTATCATATTTATCTTTAAAAATTTTAGGATTGGCATTTCTAAATCTATAAATAGATTGTTTAATATCTCCAACCATATAAACATTATTTTGGGAGATATAGTTTATAAAAGTTTCTTGTAAATCATTTGTATCTTGATATTCATCAAGTAAAATTTCTTTAAATGACTTTTTTAATTCTTGACAAATATCCAAATTATTTTTTACCAAATCTATTGACATTTTAGCAATATCAGTAAATTCAAAACATTCTTTAACCTTTTTAAAATGTTCTAGTTCCATATAATATTTTTGTAATAATTCAATTATTATTTGACAATACTTATTTGTGGAAAAAAATCCTTCTTTAATATATTCTTGGTTAGGATAAATTGATAATTCTCTAATTTCCTCTATAAGTTGTTTTATTTCATCTTTATAAATTTTAGCCTCATCATCTAATTTCATAATGACAGGAAGTTTATCAAAAAAAACAAATCTTCTTATTTCATCATAGTTTGTGGCTTGAAACAAATCATTTAGTTTTTCTTGATATTTTAAAATTTGATTTTCATTTAAAAAACTAGATAATTTATTGAAATTATCTTTAATATAACTAATTTTTTCTAAAAGTAAGTTAGTGTATTCTTCAAGATATTGATTGAATATTTTTTCATTATAATTATTGCTTATATATTCTTTTAAATAATTATCTCTATCAACTCTTAAATCTAATTTATTAGCAACAGTTAATAATGCCTTTTTTATTTGATTATCATTTTTTAAAGTTAAATCATATAACAATTTATGAAAATCTTCAGTTTCATTTTCATAATATTTATCGAATAGTTCATCAATTATTTTCCTTTTAAAAACATTAATTATTCCACCTTCAATAATGGAGATATTAGAAGATAAGCCTAAACGATAATGATATTTTTTTACAATTGATAAAGAAAAACTATCAAAGGTTGTGATATATGCATTGTCAACTTCATCAATTCTATTTTTTAAAAGTTCATCACGCTGCATTTTTTCAATTATTTTTTTCTTCATATTTGCCGCAGCTGCATTTGTAAAGGTTAAAACTAATAGTTCTGAAGCCTTTATATTTTCTTTCAATAATGTTGTAATTCTTTGTGTTAAAACTGCTGTTTTTCCACTTCCTGCGCCAGCCGAAACAATAACGTTACATCCACGTTTATTAATAGCATCTAATTGCTCATTTGTCCATTTTGTCGCCATTATTGTTTCTCCTTTTCCTTAGTATGCAAATAAACTAAATTATCAAAATTCATAAAGCAGCAATTTTTAAATTCACAAAATTCACAACTTACATTTTCCCCATTTAAAAATTTAGGATTAATATAAAAATCACCATCACATATTTTTTCAATAGCTTCTTTTATTTTGTTTTCTACTTGATTAGCAATTTCATCCATTTCTTTGCTAGATAAAACTTTACTTGTTCCACTAAAATTACCCTCTTTAGTTAATTTTAAAGATTTTATAACTTTAGAATTTTCATATGTAAAATCAAATTTAGAAATAACACTTAAAGAAGAATTAGAATATCCTTGATATTTTAAACTATTTGCTAAAGCTACATATGGATCTTCTTTTGCTTTATTAGAATCGTTTAATAATTTTTGTAAATAAAAGCCAGTAATCACTACATTTTTAAATTCTTCCGTATGTTTTAATAAATACAAATACATAGGAAGTTGCATTGATAAGCCAAACTCAACCTTACTTACATCAATATCTGGATTTCCGGTTTTATAATCAATAATAGCCACATAGGTTTTATCATCTTCTATCATATACATTATTTTATCAACAAATCCCTTAAATTTAATGTTTATTGGATGATCATATGTAACTTCTATTTTCTTTTCTTTTAAAGAGTTTGAAAGTAATGTATATCTTTTATTTTCATTATTTATTTTTATAATATTTCTTAAAGTTTCTTTTAATTTATTTGCATAAAAAATTGTGTTTTTTTCTACTATATCTTTAACTCTTTCAGCATAAAATTTGTCAAAATCAAAGTCTGTATCATCACTATGTTGTAATGTTTCATGAAATAGATTTCCAATTTCTGTTGCCGGACTTGATTCAAATGTAGAGAGTTTTAATACATTTGCCATATAATATTTAAAGCCACATTTATAAAAATTGTCTAACGAAGAATATGAAAGATTAATATTATTTTTACTAATATATTCTCTTATTTTGTTCTTATCAAATTTTACAAATTGATTATTATAGTTTTTATATGGTATATCATATGTGTTATTTAATAAGGATACTCTTTCATTATCTATTGGTAAATAAATACTATCATAAATAGAAGCTAGTTCTAACTCATTTTGTTTTTTTGAATAAGATATTTTATTATTGAATTCATATTTTTTTTCTATAATAGAACTATTATTTGCCACAAATGATTTTTCATAGCTTTTAAAAGAATCTTTTAATTTATAGGAAAAATTCATATTAGTATTTTTGCATAATAAAATTTTAAATCTTTCTTTTTCATAAATATTTTTATCATTTGAAGTATCAATTCCTAGTTCATTTTTTTCAATATTATCTAAAAAATCTTCATTTTTATATATTTTAGGATATACCCCTTGATTAACTGATAATACAAAAATGTATTCATCAGTAGCAAAAATATTATCTTTTAAATCAATTATTTCAATTTCATTTTCATAACAAATATTAGGAATAGATACATTTTTTAATTTATATTTCAAAGTAGAAAAATAATTATCTTTTCCAACAAACACGTTTACTGTATTAATAAGTAAGCTAGTTATTTTTTCATTTGGTGATGTCAAAATAAATTCATTTGTTTCATGAAATAAATCTTTACTTATTTTTAATTTTGCAAGAAACTTTTGAACACTTGGCAAATAAAATAATTTATTTTTAGTTAAACTATTAACATGTAAATTATACATTGAAAAATAACTATTTAATAAAAACTCATAAGATGAATCAACATTAGCTATTTTTATTTTTTCAGGTTTTATTCTTTTCTTTATTAATGATGATATTTCATTTAATAAATAATTAATTTCTTCATGAATTGTATCAAATTTATATATAGTATTTATTTTCTTGCACATATCATCTTTAATAAAAGTATATTTTTGTGGTAGTTTTTGTAATATTTTAGTATTTTCTTTACTTAATATATCTATCCCATATACTACAACTTCCATATTTTTTATTATATTTAAAAATAGTTCATCTTTTTTTAAAAGATTGTTTTCTTCAAGTTCTTTTTTGATTTTTAAAAGCATATTTAGTTTTGAACTTTTATATTCTTTATCTTCTAAAAAATACATATAATTGATATATTCATTAGCATTTTCTGGCTTAATATTATATTTATTAACAATATATAAAATTGCATCAATGTCATAAGAAAAAAATAGTTCTTGTTTTAATTCATCCATTGTTAAAATTTTATAATTAAAAATTGGCTCTAAAGATATTTTTTGTATTATTTTTTCTTTAGCATTATTTGATGTAATTATTAATAAATTGTCCTTTAAATAATCTAATACCTTCATTTTTTAATCCTCAATGTAATTATACCATAATGATACTTTTTTTGTTATGATAATAGCATTTAAAAAGGCACATATTTTATAAATAAAAATATTTTTTTATTTTACTATAATTTATGTTATAATTAAAAAGAGCGGAGGATTAATGGCATGAATAAATTAGATCCAAAAGAAATAGTCCGTAATGCCATTGATGGACTAACTTACTCAAAAGCTTATGATTTATTTTCAAGTAAAAAAGTAACTTTATCATGTCATAGAAATGAGTTAAATCAAGATGTTTATGATGGAGTTGTTACTGGAAAATCTAATAAATCTTATCCCGTAAGAGCGATTATTGATGAAAATGGTAAAGTCGTTGAAGCCACATGTAAATGTGATTATTATTTAACATATCCTGGATATTGTAAACATATCTTGGCTTTTTTATTGCAAATAAATGAAATTACTAATAAAAAAGAGACTAGTGTTTTAACATCTGTTTTAAGTTTTTATAAAAAAAGTGTCTCTTTAAATATTGATTTAATGCCAATATTCTATTCTCATAAATATGATACTGGTATTGAACTTAAAATAGGGCGAGAAAATAAATATTATTATGTTAAAAATATTCCTGAATTATTCGATAATATTAATAATAATTATTATTTTAAATATGGAAAAGATTTAGAATTTATGCATACTATGAGTGCTTTTAATCCCAAAAGTAAGTCTCTACTTGAAGATTTATATGATTATATTAATTTTTATGAACATGACTCTAAAAACTATTTTGATGGAAAAAGGAAATGCAAAATTCCTAAGATAATTTTCAAGAAAATTTTAGATATGTATTTAAATGAGGAAGTTGAATTTGTATTTGATGAAGCTCATTTTAACCTTTTATATACAAATGAAGCTTGTAATATTAGGTTAGTATTTAAAGATGGAATTTTATCAATTGAAGATCGAGATAAAATGAAACTATTTTCAATTGGAAGAAATTTTTTCGCTATGAAAGATGGAAAATTATATTGCATTGATAATGTTATTAAGCCTAATATTATTCCTCTTCTTAATACTTTATATATTAGACCTATTGAATTTAATACTAGATTATATAATGAATTTTTCACTTATATTTATCCCAAAATTAAAGATGATATCGAAATAATTAATTCCGAAGAATTATTAAAATTTAACAATTGTTCTACTCTTGAAACAAATTGCTACCTTGATTTAGAAAACGGCCTTTTATCTTTACACTATGACTTTTTATATGAAGGTATGGAAAGAAATGAAGCCATTAATAAGGGCATTTTTCCTAATACAGCAATGGAAGAAAATTTTGCTGAACAATTAAATTATTTTAATTTTATAAAAACAACAAACAAAAACGAATACATATTAGAATCATTAGATGCTGCGTTGGAATTTTTATTAATAGATATTGATGCCTTAAAAGAAATTGCTAATGTGTATGTATCTGATACAATTAAAAATCTTCGCTATAAAAAGGCAGATAAATCTCCTGTTGGAATTCGTTATGCTAACAATTGGATTGAACTAATATTTGATAATTCTTTATGTAATATTAATGAACTGCAAGAAATATTACAATCACTTAAAAATAAGAAAAAATATCACTTACTTAAAGATGGAACCATTTTAAATATTCAAGACAATTACTTTAAAGATTTAGAATCCGTACTTGAATCTACAGGAATTGATTCTTCTAAATTAAGTGAAAAAATGCAAATACCTATGTTTAAGATTTTACAACTTGAACATTTATTTGATCAAAAAGAAATTCCTCAAGAAGCTATTAAGTTTTTGCATGATTTACGTAATTTTAAAACAATCAATTATCCTATCGATAAATCATTAGTAAATGTTTTACGTGATTATCAAAAAGAAGGAGATAGATGGTTATTCAACCTTGCTTATTATAAAATTGGTGGTATTTTAGCTGATGATATGGGTCTTGGTAAAACATTAGAAATAATTACCTTAATTAAATCATGCAAAACAAAATATCCAAATATAATAGTATCTCCCGCTTCTTTAACTTATAACTGGTATAATGAATTTAAAAAATGGACTCCATCTTTAAATGTTTTATTAATTACAGGAAATGGACAAAAAAGAGAAGAATTAATTAAATCTATTAATCCGGGTCAAACTATTATTACTTCTTATGATTACTTAAAACGTGATATTGAATTATATAAATCTATGAATTTTCATTTTATTATTATAGATGAAGCTCAATCTATTAAAAATTATGCAACTAAAAATGCAGAAACAGTTAAAGAGATTAAAGCTGTAAGTCATTTTGCCTTAACTGGAACTCCAATTGAAAATTCATTAGCTGATTTATGGTCTATCTTTGATTTTTGCTTGCCTGGTTATTTAAAATCATATGAGCAATTTAAATACGAATATGAATACAATATTATTAAAAATCATGATAATGCTGCTCTTGAAAAACTTAGCAAACAAATTTCTCCTTTTATTTTAAGAAGAACGAAAAAAGATGTTTTACGTGAATTACCTGCAAAATTTGAACAAGTAATTTATTCATTTATGTCTGAAGAACAAGAAAAAGTTTATAATGCTACTCTTCTTCAAGCAAGAGATAAAATTATCCAAACAAATGGTGAAAATAAATTATACATTTTTTCAATGTTAACAAGACTAAGACAAATATGTTGTCATCCAAAACTTTATATCGATGAATATAGTTATGATAGTGCAAAATTAAATCTTACTATGAATATAGTTGATGAAGCTATTGATGGAAATCATCGAATTTTGATTTTCTCACAATTTACTTCTATGTTAAATATTTTACATAAAGAACTAGAAAATAAACAAATTAAACATTTCATTCTTACTGGTAATACACCAAGTGAAGAAAGGTTTAAATTAGTTGATGAATTCAATTCCAATAATGAAATAAAGGTATTTCTAATTTCTTTAAAAGCCGGTGGAACTGGTTTAAATCTTGTTGGAGCCGATACCGTTATTCACTATGATCCTTGGTGGAATTTCTCGGCTGAAAGTCAAGCTTCTGACCGTGTTCATAGAATTGGACAAAAGAACAATGTTCAAATTATCAAAGTAATCACTAAAAATTCAATTGAAGAAAAGATTCTTGAACTACAAGAAAAGAAAAAGGATTTATTTAATAAAGTTGTTAGCGATGACATTAATATTTTATCAAAACTTACAAACGAAGAATTACTTTCACTATTTTCTATTGAAAGTAACGAATAAAGGTGCTTATTCAGCACCTTTTCTTTTTCTACTGTTCTTTTTAACTGGTTCTTCTTTAACACTTTCAATAGAAACACATTTTTCAAAATAAGGGATTCTATTTAAGGCTGTAGAAATAGCCACATTTTTATTTCCTTTAAAAATATTTCCTTCATCATCTTTCCAAAAGCCTTCTGGTAATTTGACAATTCTATGCCCCTTATTCTTTGTAATACATGGAGCAATAATATATTTATCTCCTAACATAAACATATCTTTTACTTCATCAAATCCACAATTTGGATATTCATATTCTATCGGTCTAATAATTGGTTCTCCACTTTTTAAAGATTCATTTACTAATTGTTCAATATATGGAACTAGTTTTTCATGAAGTGACATACATTCTTTAATAAGTTGAAGGTTTTCCTCAGATAATACTTTCCATGGTAATATAGAAAATTGCAGCATTGGAAAGAAAGTTGCAACTTGAGCATAGCGAACAAATAATTCTTGATCAAATTTAAAATCTTTCTTTTGAAAATCAGGTAACATTCCTCCTCCTATCATATCTGGACATATAAATCTATATCCAAGAATAGAAGCTGCAAGTCCATTAGGAATAAGCATATTTAATCCACAATTTTCCCAAGAATGATTTTTATCATTTAATCTTTGAATGTTATTTTGACCTTGATTGTTAAAAGCAACTCTAAATTCATTAAATGGGAATTCTTTTCCTAATTCATTAAATTTAAAAGCTTGTCCTGCTTGACTTAATCCTTTAGCGAACTTACAATTTTCATAAAAATAGAAATCTGCAGCATCAAATTTAAAGCCATCAATATCATATTTAGTTTGCAAATCTTTTAAGCAGTTAGTAAACCAAGCCATAGCTTCTTGATTCGTAAAATCAATACAACCACTAAATCCATCCCACCATTCAATTATCTTTGGTTTGCGTGGGTTAGTAGCATCTTTTATTAGATATCCTTTGCTTAAAATTTCTCTAAATAACTCACTATCTGGAGAAATAAAAGGGCACACCCAAAGCATAATTTTAAAGCCCATTTCATGTAGTTTTTTTATCATTCCTTTAGGATTTTTAAAATTTGCTCTATTAAATTCCCAAACTCCATAATCTGTTTGCCAACTATCATCAATCATCAAAATTCCTGGCTTAAATCCGTTTTCGATAATTCCATTTGCATATTGCAATACTTTTTCTTCGTTAACCCCATATCCCATTTCTATCCATGTATTATATTGAGGCATTGAAAACATAGACATATCTGGAGCATTACTTGTAAGATTAAAATATTTTTTAGCAGCATCTAAATAGGCTTCTTTTAAGTTTGAACACTCATTAATTTTAATTTCTTTATTAGAAGATATAATTAAGTTATTTCTTTTTATTTCAAATTCTACAGGTTCGTTTACATAAATATATCTTCCTTTGGTAGAAATAAAAAAAGAAGTTGCTTGATTTGAATCGTTTCCTGTTTCTAAATCAAATGCTTTTTTATTTTCAAAGTATGGCATATTGATTCCATCATTAACACATCCACCATACCATTTTTCATTATCTATAAATTTAAATTTCGTTTTAAATTTGTACATGGTATTCCTCCTACTTCATAATGCTATTATAGCACATTTTCCATATAATTAATTATTAAAAAGCCCCATAAAGTTGCTTATATTGCTACCTTTGGGGCAAATTTATTTAATTATTTATTCAGTATAATTTACTTCTCCACCAAAATTAGTAAATACCATTTCCGCATCAAATGAATCTTTTGCAAAATGACATTCGATAACTTCAATATTTGCATCTTCAAAAGCTGATTCTCCAATTTCTTCAATACTGCTTGGAATTACTAATAAAGCAATAGGATCATCTGCTGATGCTGCTGCATATGTAAAACATCCTACTCCTATTGATACAATGGATGTTCCAAGATCAATACTTTGTAAATATTCATTTCCAGCAAATGCTGTTTCGCCAAGAGTTACAGTTCCTTCTATTTTAATTGATAAAAGTGTTTGGATATTGGCAAATCCAGATTCTCCAACATAAGTTACGCTTTCAGGTAATACAACGTTTTCAAGAGAAGTTCCATCAAAGGCATTATTTCCTATTGTAATAATATT
Source organism: uncultured Bacilli bacterium (assembly GCA_934202505.1). Lineage (GTDB taxonomy): Bacteria > Bacillota_I > Bacilli_A > RFN20 > CAG-631 > CAKPXW01. The sequence goes on from CAKPXW010000017.1 coordinate 12,906, forward strand.
TGTGAAATCAATTTCTATTAAATCAGTATTTTCAAAGAAACAACTTTGATCAATATATTTTATAGTATCTGGAATAGCAAATTTTCCATCTGTTGTTTCATATCCTCTAATTAATGTTTCACCATCATTTGAAATAACCATTGAAGAAGAAATTACTACTTCATTTTCTACAAAGACAGAATTTATGCTTGATTCTCTTGAAAAATAATTTTGTAAATTTGCTTTATCACTTACTGTATTTACTATAAATAATAAATTATATGTTGGCCAGTTGTAACTTTCAAGTTTTGTTTCTACATTATTATTATAACACTTTATTGTGCTTCCTGGATTTGTTGCTAAAAATCTTACATATCTTAGGTTATCGCATCCTTTTAAAATATCTGTTTCAATAGCTACTATACTATCTGGGAAAGTAACTGAATGAAGATAATTATTATTAGAAAAGGCGCCTTTTGCAATTTTTGTTACATTATTTGGAATTGTAATATCCACATCAGTTTCTGTACCATTAAATCTAACTAATGTATTATTTTCAATTACAAAAGGAGATACTTTAACTGTATTAATAAAAGATTTGTATTCTCCCCATTTTTCTTTTAATATTGTAGATATTTCTTCACTATCACAAATAATCATTGGCGTACATTCTTTTCCAAAGCCTACATTAGTAAATGTTGGATAATTAACAACATCACTTTCAAAATGAATATTTAATGTTTCAATTTTCTCACATGTGATAAATATATAATCACCAATTGTCGCACTATCTTTAAAGGTAATATCTAATTCTTTTACTTTAGTTCCTGCAAAGGCACGTTGACCAAGGAAAGAAATATTTCCTAGTAATTTTATAGAAGTAATATTTTCACAACTCGCTACAAAATACTCAGGAATTTCTTCTACATATGTAGGTACTGTTATTTCTGTTAGCTTATCATTACTACTAAAAACAAATCTTCCAAGTGATAAAGTTTTACTATTTGTAAGTGTTTCAGGAAAAGTTACTTTTTCTAATCTACTAGTTCCAAATCCTGATAATCCTATTTTTCTAATAGTGCTTGGAAGTGTTAAACTTTTTAAATGTGAATAGTTAAATCCTTGATCTTCAATAACTTCAACTTTATTTAAATCAATTGTTGATAATTCTGTATGTTTAAAAGCACAATAGCCGATAGTTTTTACACTATCTAATAATTTAAAGGTGTCTCCTTGCTTATTAGCAGGATATGTTATAAGTGTACTGCAATCTTTATTATATAAGACACCGTCAATTGAAGTGAAAAATTCATTATCTTTGTCGACAGTTATGCTTTCAAGATACATGTTTTCATTATTATTTGTGTATTCTTCTAATGATTTTGGTAAATGTAGCGAAAGTATTTGTGTTTCATATAAAGAACTATCATAAACTCTTAATGTTGAAGGTAAATTTAAGGCAAAAAGATTTGATAACATATAAAACGAATCTTTTTCTAATACTTCAAGGCCTTCATTTAATTCTACTGTTTGTAAGGCATTCATATAAGAAAACGCATATACTTTGATAGTTTTAGTATTTAATAAACTAACTTTTTTAATACTTGAAATATTAGCAAATGCATTTTCCCCTATAGTTTCTTGTTTAGTAATAGTTACTTCTTTTAATGTACTGGGAACAAATTCTCCTTGTCTACTTCCTGATACACCATATAAATATCCGAATGTAGAATCAAGATCCTCAATGGTATTACCAAAGAATGGTGTAGTAAGTGATTCAAGCTTTGTTAAGCCATCTAACGCTCCCGCAGCAATTGTTTCAATACTATTAGCAATAGTTAGTTTGGTAACATAAGATGCTGCTTGGAAAACATCACCTTTTATTTCTTTTACAGGTAAATTTCTATATGTACTTGGAATAGTTGCTTCTTCTTTTTCATCAATATATTGGCTAACAATATAATAAGATTTATCCTCAGAAAGTTCATATAAAAAAATCTTTTTTACATAATTACCCACCAAATTCATATCACTTTCCACTACAATTTTATCATCAACATCATATTCATTTACTCCATCACTCCAGCCGTAACAATCATATGAATCATTAATGAATGTAAGAGTTGATAAATCAATTATATCGCCTTTATTATAATTAATTATCTCGTTATCATAAGCTCCATTGTAATCAAATGATACTTTATAACTTGTAATTACTTCACTTGTTGATTCATCAGATTTTATAGATGTACTAGAATTTGTCGTTTCATCAATGCTTTCTTTTGTAGAGGTAGTACTATTACTAGTATTATCTTTTTGCGAATTACAAGATGCAATAGACATTGCTGCACCAAGTAAACATAAAGAAATTATCACTTTTTGCCTATTCATTTTCTTTTTCCCCCTGCGTACAAAAAAATGTACTTAGAGATATTATAACTTATTTTATTTAAAATAAAATATTTTTTTATTTTTTTTAATACTTGCCACACTAAAAAAGGAAAGACTATAAATCTTTCCTTTAAAATATTAATTATAAAATTTAATTATTTTCTATGCTCCAAATAATAATAGAAGAAGTCCAGCTGCTACTGCACTACCAATAACACCAGCAACATTTGGTCCCATCGCATGCATTAATAAATAGTTTGTAGGATCTTCTTTTAATCCTTCTTTGTGAACAACTCTTGCTGCCATTGGAACAGCTGAAACACCAGCAGCACCAATCATAGGATTTATCTTTCCATGAGAAAGTTTGCACATTAACTTACCAATTAAAACGCCACCAGCTGTTGCTGTTGAGAAAGCAATAACACCTAAAATGAAGATTTTAATTGTTTCGAAACTTAAGAATGTACTTGCTGTTGCTGTAGCACCAACACATAATCCTAAAATAATTGTTGTTGCATATAAAATTGTTTTTCCACAAGCATCAACAAGATTTGGAACAACTTTAGATTCTTTAACCAAATTACCTAGCATTAAGCATCCAATAAGAGGAGTTGCTGCAGGAACAATTAATGCAACAACTACTGTAACAATAATTGGAAATAGAATTCTTTTAGTTTGAGAAACTGGTTTATTCTCTTCCATTTTAATCAATCTTTCTTTCTTAGTTGTTAATAAACGAATAATAGGAGGTTGAATAAATGGAACTAAAGCCATATAAGAATAAGCAACAATAGCAATAATTGATAATTTTTCTGGAGCTAAATGGTTTGTAACATAAATAGCAGTTGGTCCATCAGCACCGCCAATAATACCAATTGATGCGGCAACATTTGGATCAAATCCTAAAGCTATTGCTCCTACAAATGTAATGAATATACCAAGTTGAGCTGCTGCTCCTAAAAGCATTGTTTTAGGGTTAGAAATAAGTGGGCCAAAGTCAGTTGTTGCTCCAATACCAAGGAAAATTAAACATGGATAAATTTCATATTTAACTCCCATATAGAGAACACCGAGCAAGCCAGAATACTTTGTCTCTGTAATAGCATGCCCTAATGTATCATATCCTGTAATAACAGTTTCCGTTTTAAATATTTCTGCGCCTGGAATATTAACAAGTAACATACCAAAAGCAATTGGAATTAATAGATAAGGTTCGGCATTTCTAAATATTGCAAGATATAAAAGTAAACAAGCAATTAGAATCATTATAATATTTTTCCAACCACCTGCTGCAAAGAACCCAGCAATACCAGTAGATTCAAAAAATCCTTTAAAAAGATTTAGTAAGTCAGTCCACATATATTAGCCAACTAGGATTAGAACGTCTTTTGAATTAACGTTTTGTCCTTTACTTACTTTAATTTCTAAAACCTTACCTGCTACTTGTGATTTAATTTCATTTTCAAGTTTCATTGCTTCAAGAATAGCAACTGTATCGCCAACTTTTACTGTTTGGCCAACTTTAACTTTTACATCTAGAATAGTTCCTTGCATTGGAGAAACTACAGGAGTTCCACTTCCAGATGCTGCAGGAGTTGCTACTTCAGCAGGTTTACTTGTTGTTGAAGCAGCTGGAGCAGATGCTTTAACTGTTTCTACTTTTACAGGTTCAACTTCGCTGATTCCCATTACTTCAACTTTATATTTTTTACCATTAACTTTAATACTATATACTCTCATTTTTTATTCCTCTCTTTGACAACTAATTACTTTTACATCTTCCTTTATTTCTTTTTGATAATCAATAGTTGCAATAAGAATTGCAGCCATCATATCATCATCTACTTCAGTACCATCAGACATAACAACTTTTTCTTTTACATCTAATGCTTTAATTTTGTTTAAAATACTTAAGATAAAAGCGATAAAGGCAAGCACGCAAAATACGATTAATATGCATACAATTGAAGGAATAATTCCTTCATACCAATGGTCAATATGCCATAATTCTGCTAAAATCATATTCTTCACCTACATTGTTACATTAATTTCAATAGCTTCTAAGCCATATTTTTTCTTTAAGAAACTAATTGCAACTTGTTCAAATAAAGCAATTGATAATACATCTTCATCACACTTAGCGATTTTCTTGTATTTTTTCTTTAATTCTTCAAATTGAGGTGGAATATCATCTGCTGGACGATAATTAATTACTGGATCATCACCAATAATTTTCTTTTTAATTTCTTCATTAACAGGGGCTGGAGAAGCGCCATATAAACCATGAAGATAATCTTTAATTTCCTTTGGAACCATTTTGTATCTTTCACCAGTCATAACATTCATAACTGCTTGTGTTCCAACCATTTGTGATAATGGAGTTACAAGTGGAGGATATCCCATATCTTTTCTTACTTGTGGAACTTCTTTTAAAACATCATCATATTTATCCATAGCATTTTGCTTTTCAAGTTGATTCATTAAGTTTGAAAGCATTCCACCAGGAACTTGATATTTTAAAATATTCGGATTAACGCATAATGCTTTTGGTTTTAATAAACCATTTTTTAAATATTTATCACGTACTTTTCCAAGTATTGTAGCTGCTTCATCTAATTTATTTTGATCAAGTTTTGGATCATATTTTGTTCCTTTTAAAGCATAATTGAAAGCTTCTGTTGCTGGTTGGCTAGTTCCACCTGCAAATGGAGATAAAGCGCAATCAATAATGTCAACACCTGCTTCAATTGCTTTGTTATAAGTCATTTCACAAACACCACCTGTACAATGTGAATGTAATTCAATTGGTAATTTTGTATTTGCTTTTAATTTAGAAATTAATTCATATGCAGCTTCTGGAAGTAAAACGCCTGCCATATCTTTAATACATAAAGAATGTGCTCCCATTTTTTCTACTTCTTTAGCTAAATTAACATAATATTCAACTGTGTGAACAGGACTTGTTGTATAACTTAGAGCAATTTGGCAATGACCATGATATTTATTACATGCATCAACAGCACTCTTTAAATTTCTAACATCATTTAAGGCATCAAATACACGAATTATATCAATACCATTTTCAATTGATTTTTGAACAAATTTGTCAACAATATCATCTGCATAGTGATGATATCCTAAAATATTTTGGCCTCTAAACAACATTTGTAATTTAGTGTTAGGACAAGCTTTTCTAATAGCTCTTAATCTTTCCCATGGATCTTCATCTAAGAAACGAATACATGCATCAAAAGTTGCTCCGCCCCATACTTCTAAAGCATAATAACCGGCTTTATCAAGAATGCCTGCAACAGATAATATTTCTTCTGTTGTCATACGAGTAGCAATTAAAGATTGATGTCCATCTCTTAAAGCAGTATCAACAATTTTAACTCCCATTTTTTTATCTCCTTCTACCAAAAGTCAATACATTATATGACTTTTTTTATTAAAGATTTCTAGCTTTTTTTATAAAAAAAATAAAAAGTCCGAAATCGAAAACATTATAACATAATGGAATATAAAGTGCAAATCAAATAAATGTTTGATATGTCTCATATCAATAGAAAAGTAGCATATTTTTTATGTAATAGCTGACACATATTTTCATATTGAATAATACACCATAATATATTAAAATTAATATATATATATTTTTTGATTTATACATAAGGAGTTAATCTAATGAAAAAATTTATTTTTAGAATAAAACAAGATATTATGTCACAAAAAGACTATTTCAGTACATCTAAAGATGAAATATCACATAGAAATATGCAATTGTCATCTACTTTTTGTGTTTTTAGTATATTATTAGTAATAATAGTTTTTTTAATATCTGTTATTTATGATTTTATATTTAAAACAAATTTTAAAATGAATCCTATTTTCTTCTTATTCTTCATTCCTTTTATGATATTTTTAATAATTAGTAAGATAAATCCTAAAAAGAAATTTATTAATCAATCAAATATTATGCTATATACCACATTAATTTATATTTATTCTATTATCATATCCATTAAATTTAGTGTTTTTGTAACACCTAACATGCCGTCTATTTACTATCCTATTTTTATTGTGTGCGTTCCAGCATTCTTTATATTACCTTTTGGAAGGAAATTAATAATAAATACTTTTTCCATAATAATTTATGTTATTTTAGCTTTAAATTTTAAAAGTTGTGATTTAAATCATGACATATTTGAAGCCTGTATTGCTTATTTATTTTCAATATTTGTTATCTTCACAATGTTACAACTTAAAATTCAAAATGCTAAAATAAACAATCAATATAAGCAAAGAAGTATTCAGGACAATTTAACTAAAATGCTTAATCGTACTGGTGGCATTGATGAAATGATTTATTATTTACAACATGTAGATGAAAATGAAGAATATGCTTTAGCTTTTATAGATTTAGATAACTTTAAAAATATTAATGATACATATGGCCATGTTGATGGTGATAAATGCTTACAAAAAATTGCAAATATTTTAATAGATGTTGCTAAAGATGATATTTTATGTCTGTTTGGTGGCGATGAATTTTTACTTCTTATCAAAAACACTTCAGAAAAATTTGTAAAAGAAAAATTAAATAACATTCAATACAAATTAAAGGAATTATCTAAACTTGAAAATAAAAATTTAAATTGTAGTATAGGAGTATATATAATTCAAGGTAAAATAACTTCTATAAATAATTTACTAGATGAAGCAGATAAAGCACTTTATGAAGCTAAAAAGAACGGAAAAAATCAATTTATTATCAAAAAAAGTTTTTAATTATAAATAAAAAAGACCATTGCTAATCTTTTTAAGGATTAAGCTTAATGGTCTTTTCTTTTATTTGATTATTTTCTTGGGTTTTTAATATTTGCTTGTGCAGCAGCTAAACGAGCAACTGGTACACGGAATGGAGAGCAAGATACATAATCAAGTCCTACATTATGATAGAATTCAATTGATTTTGGATCCCCACCTGTTTCACCACATACACCAACATGAAGTTCTGGTCTTGTTGAACGTCCAAGTTTTACTGCCATGCTTACAAGTTTACCAACTCCGTTTTGATCAAGAGTCTTAAATGGATCTTCTTCAAGAATCTTGTTTTCATAATAAGCAGGTAAGAATTTTCCAGCATCATCACGAGAGAAACCAAATGTCATTTGAGTTAAATCGTTTGTACCAAATGAGAAGTATTCAGCTTCTTTAGCAATTTCATCAGCAAGTAAAGCAGCACGAGGAATTTCAATCATTGTACCAACATGATATTTCATATCAAGTCCTGATTCTTTGATTAAAGCATCAGCTGTTGTAGTGATAATATTTTTAACGAATTTTAATTCTTTTTCTTCTAATACTAATGGTACCATGATTTCTGGAGTAACCATCTTTCCAGTTTTCTTAGACACATTAATTGCAGCTTTAATAATAGCTGTTGTTTGCATTTTGCAAATTTCTGGATAAGTAACAGCTAAACGGCAACCACGGTGTCCCATCATTGGGTTAGCTTCATGAAGTTCAGCAATTCTATCTTTAACTTGCGCAACACTCTTTCCAATTGCATCAGCTAATTCTTTAATTAAGCTTTCTTCTTGAGGTAAGAATTCATGTAGTGGTGGGTCAAGTAAACGAACATTTACATTTAATCCATTCATGATTTCATATAATCCTTCGAAGTCTTTTTGTTGCATTGGTTCTAACTCATTTAATGCAGCAACTCTATCTTCAACTTTATCAGCAAGAATCATTTTTCTCATAGAGAAGATTCTATCTTTATCAAAGAACATATGTTCAGTACGGCAAAGGCCAATTCCTTCAGCTCCAAATTCAAATGCTTGTTTAGCATCACGTGGAGTATCAGCATTAGTACGTACTCTTAGTACTCTATTTTCATCAACCCATTTCATTAATCTGCCAAAATATCCAGCAGTTAAATCAGGTTCAACTGTTTTAATTTTTCCAAGATAAATATTTCCTGTAGAACCATCGATTGATAATACATCTTTATCTGTATAAACTGTTCCATTGATTGTTAAAGTTCTAGCTTCTTCATCAATTACAGCAGCAGCACAGCCACAAACACAACATTTACCCATACCACGAGCAACAACGGCAGCATGTGATGTCATACCACCACGCATAGTAAGAATTGCTTCAGATGCAACCATACCAACAATATCTTCTGGAGATGTTTCAGCACGAACTAAAACAACTTTTTCACCAGCTGCATGTCTCTTTTCAGCTTCTTCAGCAGAGAAAGCAATTGCTCCAGTTCCAGCGCCAGGTCCTGCAGCAAGTCCAGTTGCAATTGGCTTAGCATTCTTTAATTCATCTTTATCAAATCCTGGTAATAGTAATTTGTCAAATGACATAGCATCTATTCTTAATACAGCTTCTTTTTCATTAATTAGGCCTTCATCAACCATATCGCAAGCCATCTTTAAAGCAGCTGCTGGAGTTCTTTTACCACTACGAGTTTGTAAGAAATATAATTTACCTTCTTCAACAGTAAATTCCATATCTTGCATATCTCTATAATGTTTTTCCATTAAAGTAATTGTCTTAATGAATTGATCATATACATCTGGCATACGTCTTTTTAATTCATCAATATGTAATGGAGTACGGATACCTGCAACAACATCTTCACCTTGAGCGTTTGGTAAATATTCTGCAGAAATAACTTTTTCTCCAGTACCTGGGTTACGTGAGAATGCAACACCTGTACCAGATGTTTCACCTTTGTTTCCAAATGCCATTGATTGAACATTAACAGCAGTTCCCCAAGAATAAGGAATATTATTCATCATACGATATACATTAGCACGTGGGTTATCCCATGATCTAAATACAGCTGTAACAGCTTCGATTAATTGAACATATGGATCTGCTGGGAAATCTTCTCCAAATGTTTTCTTATAATATGCTTTATATTTTTTAACAAGGTCTTTTAATTCTTCAGCAGTAACTTCTGTATCTAGTTTATATCCTTTTGATTCTTTAAGTTCATCTAACATTTTATCCATTTCAGTTCTTGGATGTCCTTTAGCAATGTTAGTAAACATTAAAATGAAACGACGATAACTATCGTAAGCAAATCTTTCGTTGCTAGTTTCTTTTGCTAAAACTTCAACTGTTTTATCATTTAAACCTAAATTTAAAATTGTATCCATCATACCAGGCATAGATACTCTAGCACCTGAACGAACAGAAACAAGTAATGGGTTCGAATCTCCACCAAAATTCTTTCCAGTTTCTTTTTCAACTTTGTGAATTGCATCATATACTTCTTTTACTAAAAATTCAGGTAATACTTTTCCAGAATCATAATAAAGAGTACAAGCTTCTGTAGTAATTGTAAAACCTTGTGGAATTGGTACACCAATATAAGTCATTTCAGCAAGGCCTGCACCTTTAAGTTCTTTGCCAAGTCCGTGAGCTTCTGCAAAGTGGTAAACATACTTTTTAGACATAAATTATTTCCTCCTATGAATTGTTAAATATATTATTTAACTTCCGCTATTTATTATACAATAACTATGTTTAAAATAAAAGAAAAAATGCACTTAATTATATGGAAATACTTAAAAATGATAGGTATAATATAGAGTTGTATGGAGGAGCATTATATGAAGCCATTAATTATAGCTGTTGCCGGTGGAAGCGCAAGTGGCAAAACGACAGTTGTTCATGAAGTCATTGATAGATTAAAATCGGTAGATGTTAGCGTTATAACACATGATGATTATTACAAAGATCAATCAAATATTACTATGGAGGAAAGACTAAAAGTTAATTATGACCATCCATCTTCTTTAGATAATGAATTGTTTGTCAAACATTTACAAACATTAATGAAAGGTGAGCCTATTGATAAACCAACCTATGATTTTGTTGAGCACAACAGAAAAAAAGAAACCACAAAATTCTATCCAACAAAAGTTATATTTATTGAAGGAATTCTTGTTTTAGAAGAAAAAAGAATTAGAGATTGTGCTGATGTAAAAATATTTGTAAAATCGGATGAAGATATTCGTTTTATTCGTCGATTAAAGCGTGATATTGAAGAAAGAGGAAGAACAATGGAACTTGTTATCAATCAATACTTGTCTACAGTAAAACCGATGTTTAACAAATATGTTAATCCTTCATCTAGATATGCTGATATTATTATTCCAAATGATAATAAGCATGATGTTGCTGTTGATTTTTTAATTTCAAGAATTAAGGATATACTAAATAGTAGCAATTAGCACTTGATATACAATTTTATAAATTGTATAATTCAATTGTTTAAAAAAGGAAAGGAATAAATACAATGAAAAAGACAAAATTATTATTTGCATTATCTTTAGCATCAATTACTGCATTAACAGGATGCAAAGGTTCAAAAATAACAGGAGAAGATGCCATTAAAAGAGCAGATGAAATTAATGAAGCCGCTGATTATGGAGATGTAAAAGCATTTTCAATTACAACTACTGCCAAAGGAACTGAAGATGGTAAAAAGGTTTCTATGAAATCTGTATTAAAATATGATTCAGAAAAGAAACTTGCTTATTC
>CAKPXW010000018.1 GCA_934202505.1 uncultured Bacilli bacterium
ATCTTCATCTAGAAAGGTTGCTTCTAATTCTTTCTTTATATTTTTATTGTCAAAAGAAATATTATAATTTAAAGTATCATTGAATATTTCAACTTGACTAGGAGCGTAAGCAATAAAATCGTTTATTAAATAGTCTTTTGCCTCTTTTAATTCAATTCCGTTAAGTTTGATACTACCACTATAATCATATAATCCTGATAAAGCGGCAAGAAGAGTGGATTTCCCACTATGAACCATTCCACATATGCCTAACGATTGACCTTTTTCTAAAGAAAAAGAAATATTGTTTAAAACAAATTCCTGATTGAATCCAAAAGATAAATTTTTAACATTAAGACTAGCATAGGATTTATTATAATTTATTTCTTTCATAATGGATTTTTCTTTTAAATAGGGCATACATCTTTTCCAAGAAACTTTTAAAGTAGCCATAGCATTAAACACTTTACCAACTTTCGATGTTTTTGTTGATACTAAAACAAATGTAGTTAGGTATGCTGTAAATGAACCTATTAACCATTCTCCAGAAATAACCTTTTTACCGCCTAAATAAATCATAAAAAATAATCCTATTAATGAAATTGCATGATAGATTGGCTCCATTGAGCTTTTTAGTATCATTGATTTAATTGATTTTTTTGCTAAATCATCTTGTGATGAACTATATTTTTCATAATAATTATTTTCTACTCCAAAGCCTCTATAATATATTTGGTTTTGCAAAAAATAAAAAGTGTCATCTTTTACTTTAGAAAAAGATTTTTTATAGTTAGAAGTTGTTTTATAGATTAACTTTTTTAAAAGATTAGAAATAACAATTGATAAAATTAGAAAGGTAAAAATTATTAATGTTATATGAAAATCCATAACAAGCATACTAATAAAATATCCTACCATTAAAATAATACTATCATATACTTCTGTTAGAATTTTTCTTATGCCTTCAGCACTATCTTTTATATCGGACAAGTTTTTATTTACAATATCGCCTTTTGAAGTATTATTAATAGAATTAATATCACTTAAAATTAGATTTCTAAAACAAACTTTACGCATTTGTAAAACAATCCTATTTGCAAAATCTCTTACATAATATCTTTTGAAAAAACGATTGACTTGAATAAATATTACAAATAATAGAAACGTTAATGCCAATATAATAATATACTTAGTATCTTTTTGCTCTTTAAAAGCATTTATTAATATTCCTTGAACTATAGGAACAAAAACCATTAAAACATTATAAAATATTCCTGTTATTGTCGCTAAAATAAAAGGCTTTTTATTTATTTTAAAATAAGTTGAAATTTTATCATATTTGATTTCTTTATTTTTTGACATCTTCAAAGCCTGTCTTTCTTAGTCTTTTTGATTCTAAATAAACTTTTTCGATTAATATTTCAAAGTTTTTTTGCTCACTTTCAGTTAATACTTTAAGACATGCATTGTAAAAGTCTATTTCTTCTTTAGCAATTTGCTCTTTTATAAATGTGACTTTTTGAGTAGCATTTAACACTTTTTTTCTAGCATCATATTGATTATCTTTAATTTCAATGTAGCCAAGTGAAACTAGTTTTTTACTCATTCTAGTAACTAAGGCTTTATCAACATTTAAATAATTAGCTAATTCAATCAAGGATAAATCTTTTCTTTTTGTTAAGTATCTTACCATTTCAAATTCTGTATCATTTAAAAAAGTCTTTTCACGATTTTGCATATTTTTGTAAAGCATCATATTTCTAACTATTTTTGTTATATTTCTTACATCCATTTTGAAACTCCTTTGTTGACTTGTCAACAATTATTATATATCAATTCGTTGACTTGTCAACTAAATTAAGTGCTTAAAAGTAAAATTAAATATTGCTAATTTTAAATAGGGTAGAGAAGAGAAAATAGTTTCTCTTCTCTACCCTATTACAATTTAATTAAATCTTATGCTGTTTATTTTCTTTTTTAATCTCCTAAATTGATTTTCTTCTATAATAGAAATTCTATAAAATTTATATTTAATTCTTTCAATATATTCATCTTTATATTTAATAACAAAACTAAATCCACGATTTAATTCTTTTTCATTACCATCATAATATTTTTCTTTAAGTAGTAAGCCTTGTTTATTATAACTATCTTCTTTAATTAGAGTATTAAATTCATTGTAATAACTTTTTATATTTCCATATTCATCATATTGATAGTTTTGTTCTTTATAACTACTTTTTCCTAATTTACTTTCTACTACTTTTTCTTTTATTATCCTTTTTTTTATTATCATAAGAATAAGTTGTTAATTCTTCTTTTCCATTATAACTTACTTTTTGGGATAATAATAAATCTTCATCATAGGAATATGTAGTAAAAATAGTATTATTATCATCATGGGTGTCTTGAATATTACTAGAAGTAATGATTTCTTTTTCATTTATATAATAGGAAGTGATTAATCCATTATTTCTTTCCTTGTTGAAAATAGTTATTATGTCATTATTACTATCAGTGATTGTACTTTCTTCTAAAGTATAACTATTATCTTTATTTAAGGATGGTTTTGAAATTATTATGATATCTTCTTTATTTGTTGAAGCATTTATTTCTATTTTTATAGTAGCAATACTTTCAAGATTATTGATTAACTCTTCATCTAATGCTACATAATGAAAACACCAATTAATATTACTTATGGTTGTTGCATTACTTTCTTTTATACAAATATCATTTACATATATTTTTAAAGTAAGCTTAAATGTTTGTTCATCTAGAGAATTTGTTCTTATGGATTTATAAAACATGGATAAAATATAACTATTATTTTTTTTGATTTTTGCTATTTCATCTTGAGTTAAAATTATTAAACTAATAGACGATTTTTTTTACGCTTACTGTTTATATACAGGAATAAGACTTGATGAATTACTTGCTTTAACTTGGGATGATATTGATTTTGATAAAAGATTATTAAGAGTTAGTAAGACTGTTTATACCATTAGTAAAAATGGTAAGAACGAAGCATATATTGATAAACCTAAAACTAAACAATCTAATAGAATAATACCTTTACCTAAACAATTAATAAGTTTGTTAAAGAAAAACAAAAAAGAATCTATTTCAAACTACATCATCACCACAAAAACTGGAGGCATTGTTCAAAATAGATCCTATCACAAATCATTTAAAAGTATTTTAAGAAAATGTAATATTTCCTATAAAAGTTTTCATTCTTTAAGACACACATTTGCTACTCGTGCATTAGAACTAGGGATGGATGTTAAAACATTATCGGAAATATTAGGCCATAAAAATTCTGTTGTAACTTTAAATCGTTATTCACATTCTTTACTAGAACATAAAGCAGAGTTTATGAATAAGGCTGGAAAGTTATTAGATACCTCCAATTTATAGATTTTATGGATGTAATATGGAGATTTTAACTAAAAAGCTGATGAATTTATGGATGTATTACATCCATTGTAAATAGGATAAGGCGTAATCACTTTACATCACAAAGTGTTTCGCCATAGTGTTGTAACTGGGATACCCAGCTTACAAAATAAATAAACAAATAGATGGATGTAAACATAAACTTGTGGTATCATCATGATGCAAGTTTGTGTTGAAAAAAGGAGGAAAAATTGAAAGATAATAAAATTTACAACGCAGCTTTATATTGTAGACTATCACTTGATGATGGTAGCGTAGGAGAATCAGAAAGTATTCAAACACAAAAGATCATATTAGAAGAATATGCTACAATAGAAAATTACAAATTATTAAAAGAAAAAGTAAATGAATTTTTAAAGTTTAAAGAACTTAATTCTCTAATAGTTCATTCGTTAATATCTAGGATAGAAGTTGGATATAGAGATAATCCAAGGACTATCAAAATATATTACAAGTACATCGATACAACATTATAAAATATTCGAACTTTATGCGCCCACATTCGAACACATACGCCCACATTCGAACATATAAAACTTGAAAAGTGGGAATAATAATGATATAATATATGCATAAAGGATCTGATAATATGTTTGAAAAAGATATTAAAAATTTAAAAGAAAATAATTTAATTGAATTTAAAAAATCTAAAGGAGGACTGCCAAATTCTCTTTGGGAAAGTTATAGTGCATTTGCAAATTCAAATGGTGGAACTATAGTTTTAGGTATTGATGAACCACAGAAAAATGTATTTGAATCTGCCAAACTTACTGAAAGTGAAGTTCTAGAGCTCAAAAAACGTTTTTGGGACACGATAAATAACACACAAAAGGTAAGTGTTAATATATTAGTTGATAAAGATGTTTATGTGGATGATTATGATGGATTTCCTATTTTAGTAATAAAAGTTAGAAGAGCAAACAGATTTGAAAAACCAGTGCATATTAACAACAATGTTTATAATGGTACATATAGAAGGAATCATGAGGGAGACTATCATTGTACAAAATCAGAAATTGATTTAATGATTATAGATTCAAGTAATCAAAGCAATGATAAAACTTGTTTAGAAGAATTTGATTTAGAAGATTTAAATTTAGAATCTATTTTAAGTTACAAACAAATGTTAAAAGCATCAAATCCTAGCCATATATTTCTAACTATGCCTGATGAACAATTTTATTTAAATTTGGGTATAGCTAAAAAAGGTGCAGATGGGCAATTACATCCAACAAGAGCAGGATTATTAATGTTTGGAAAAGAATATAGAATTACTGATGAATATAGTCATTACTTTTTAGATTATCAAGATCACAGAGAGGAAACACCAGAAATAAGATGGATAGATAGAGTTCAATCTTCATCTGGTGATTGGAGTGGAAATGTATTTGATTTTTTCTTTAAAGTATATAACAAATTGATTCAAGATTTGTTCGTTCCATTTAAATTAGAAGGAGCACAAAGAGTTGATGACACAGAAATGCACAAGGCATTAAGGGAAGCACTATGTAACACATTATCAAATGCTGATTATTATGGCACAAGAGGGATTGTAATTAAAAAATATAAAGATAGAATAGAATTTTCTAATCCTGGTAGTATGCGAATGAGTGTTGAAGAAGCATTTGCTGGCGGAAATACTGATCCAAGAAATGAGACAATTTTAAAAATTTTCAGTTTAATTAAAATTGGTGAAAGAGCAGGCACAGGAATCCACACAATATTACACGCAATAAATGTATTTGGATATAGCAAACCTATTATTGAAGAAACTTTTAATCCTGATAGAACAAAATTAACAATTTTCTTAGGAAAGATGGTACCTATAAAAACAAATGATTTTGAGCCTCAACTTGTTAAAGTTAATTCATTATCTTCCGATGAAGAAAAAACTTTAGGGTTTATAAAAGAAAAAAAAGAAATATTTAGACAAGATTTGGAAAATTATTTATCTTGTAGTAAAACAAAATGTAATAACATTATAAAATCACTACTTAAAAAAGGGTTAATTAAGAAAAAAGATTCTGGTAAAAATGTTAAATATACTGTAAATAGCTAATTGCTGATTAAAAATAGGGTTGCAATAGAACAGTCCAGTCGAGACAGGACTGGATTATTGTAACTATTTGGTTAGATTATGAATATGGTAAATTTTCAGAGCAACTATCTTTTAGTGATAAGGATTTAGCTGCCAATTATGTTTGGCAACTAATTAAAAAATATAAAGTTAAAACTTAACACAAAATTGCAGAAGTGTGACTATTACTCAAGATGGTTGCACTTTTTATAATGAAAAAGGTGATGTTTAGAAAACTATAAATTTAAAATAGGTTTCCATCCTCTTTTTTTATTGCTTAGAAAATTGTATTTAAATGTAAAAAAACTGCCCAAAAAGCAGAAAAGAATAATGAAAAGTATCAAGTATAATAATTTCATTTTTTACAAAAAGGGGGCGTTTAATTTAAAAAAGATGATAATGCTTTTTTAAATCATTTAACAGATTTTGCTTATTTTATAAAAATTATTTTTAAATTGAAAATTGGTATGGTATAATATTTTCCATACAGAGTAGTTAGCAAGCGTGAAGTGCCTCTATATGGGAGAAGTATAGTGGACGAACGATTTAAATCGGCGGTTTGCTAATGCGTCCGCTGTTTGTAAAAATTATGCGGATCTCTAATAGGAGGTCTTTTTTTATGAAAAAAATTTGTGGTGTTTTATTTGAAAATAAATTAATTATTTTATTAAGTTTAATAGTTTCTTTTCTTTTTGGCTGTACAGTAACTTATATATATGATTATTATAACGGATATTATCAAGCTTCTTTTCAAGTTAATAATATAGAACTATTTGAAGAAAATAAAGATAAGTTAAATGATTTTGATTATTTACAAAGTATAAAAAATAGTGGATATAATGCTACAAATAATACTAACAAATATGAAAACATCAATATTAAGCAAATGCTTAAGCAAAATGGATATCAATTAATAGAAAATGGTAATAACAATTATTATATTAAAACAGGGTATCGTTATTATGATGTCTTTTTTATCTTATCAAGTAGAAAAATAAGTAGCAGAGCTAAAATGTTTATTAAAGATAGTTTAACAAAATTAGATGAAAATTTAATTATTAATTTTTCTGATTCAGAGAAAATAATTGAAACAAAAAATGTACATAATAAATGGTTAATAGGAACATATAGTATGATTATTGGTATGATAATTGTTTTATCATATATAACAATAAAGTATTTAAAACATAAAAACATTTATACAAAAAATAATTATATAATTATAAGTGAAGTATCTTCTTTAAAAAAAGGCAAAAGTGTTACAACACTTGCTATGCTATTTGCAATGATGCTTATATGTAAATTTATTCCTATTCCAAGTGGATTTGGAAATTTAGGAATATCTTTTACGTATTTGTTTTTTGCATTAATTGGACTACTATATGGGCCAACAGTTACATTTGGAATTGGAATTTTATCTGATACTATCGGATTTTTTATTAATGGAACAGGGTATTTCTTTTTAGGATATACTTTACAAGCAGCTATGTCAGGAGCAATTTATGGAATTTGCTTTTATAAGAAAAAAGTTAACTTTGCTAATGTTTTATGTGCTAGATTTTTAATAAATATTTTTATGAATGCTATTTTTGGCTCCATTTTATATACTATAGTAATGACAGAATTAAAATGGTTTTCTCAAGAGTTTTGGAATGTAACATTTTCTTATATGTTATTACTATCTCTTCCTAAAAATATAGTTTATTTATTACCACAATCATTTTTACTATTTGGATTTTTAAAAGTGACAATACCATTATTATTAAGATTTAATTATTTAAAGAAAATAACAATTGAAAATAATATTGTAAAAGCAAATTAATCGACAAAATTAGACATTTTTAAATTTTATTATATCAATGGTGATTATATGAATGATATAGCCGTTGAAGTATTTGATGAAGAACATGAAAAAGATTTGCAATATAATGTTAATGCATTTTTAAGCACATTAGGTGAAGATGATTTAATCGATATTAAATATGCAATAAATGCATTCTTAGGAAATGGAAATGAACAAATATATTGTTATAGCGCTATGGTAATATATAGAAAAAAAAGAAATTAAAATTCCACTTTTAAAATAAAGTATATTATGCAATAATATAGACACATTGGAGGAAGTTACCATGGATGCAATGTTAAAACATATTATAGAAGAATTTGACAGATTATTTGGAGATGTTCAAACATCTCGTCTATTTTTTTCACCAGGAAGAGTGAATATCATTGGTGAACATATTGATTATAATGGAGGATATGTATTACCTTGTACAATAGATAGAGGAACATATTTTGTAATAAGAAAAAATAATACAAATAAAGTAAGAGTTTTTTCGGCTCAATTTGAAAATATGGGTATGATTGAATTTGATGTTCAAGATGATCATAAAACAGGCGATTATACAGACTATGTAAAAGGTTGTATTAAAATATTTGAAATCAATTTTGGCTTTGATGTTACTTGTGGTGGAACAATTCCTCATTCATCAGGACTTTCATCTTCAGCATCTTTTACAACTGGACTTGGTTTTGCTCTTACAACATTAAAGAAAAAGAAAGTATCAGGAACCCCTTTAGCTCTTGCTTGTCAAAGAATTGAAAATGAGTTTATGGGTGTCAATTGTGGTATTATGGATCAATTTATTGTATGTAATGGTCAAAAAGATAGTGCGATTTTACTTGATTGTAATACTTTACAATATAAGCTTATTCCATTTGAACTTGGAGAGTATTCTTTAATTATTGCTAATACAAATAAGAAAAGACAATTAGCTGACTCTAAGTATAATATACGTAGAGGAGAATGTGAAAAAGCCTTAGAAATAATTAATAATGCTGGAAATAATTATACATGTCTATGTGAAATAGGCAAAAAAGAATTGCCTGAAGTATTAAATTTATTAGAAGATGATGTTTTAAAAAGAAGAGTTAGACATGTAGTAACTGAAAATATTCGTACAATTGATGCTACAAAAGCTTTAGAAAAACATAATATTGAAAAATTAGGTGAATTATTAACAGCATCACATATGTCTCTTGAAAAAGACTATGAAGTTACAGGTAAAGAATTAGATACTTTAGTGCATAGCTTCTTAGAGCAAAAAGGTTGTATAGGAGCAAGAATGACCGGCGCTGGCTTTGGAGGCTGTTCAATTGCTTTAATTAAAAAAGGTTATGAAAATGAAGCAATAAAAAATGTTTCTAAAATATACCTTGATACAATAGGATATGAACCATCATTCTACCAAGTTAAAGTTGGTAATGGAACAAAGGAAATAAAGAAAACTGCAATTATGAAATCATAATTGCTTTCTTTTATATTAGAATATGAATACTATAAAATTATTAATTAGATATATGAAGAAAAACAAATATTTGTTTTTCTTTACAATTTTGATGGTTATATTTTTAAATTATATAAGAAGTATAATTCCTAAGTTAACTAGTGAATTTATAGCAATAATTGATCCTATTACTTCTTCATCAACCTTACCTAATTATTTAAAAAGTCTATATGGCTATGTAGATACAATAAAAGATAAATTATTATTAACAGCTATTATAATATGTATAATTGCTTTAATTAGAGAAACAATTAATATTTTTTGTGATGTTAATGTTTATAAAATATCAGAATATGCTGGATGCAAAGCACAACAAGATTATTTTAATAAAGTACAAGATTTACCATATTCATATTTAAATCATGCTCAAATTGGAGATTTGATACAAAGGTCAACACAAGATATCAATCGTTTTAAGACATTCATAGTTGGATCTTTACTTGAATTATTTAATTCAATATGCAAAGTAGTTATTTTTGGTATATGTATGCTTTTTATTAATGTTAAATTCTCTTTATGTGTATTTATTATGTTACCAGTATACTTTATTTCTTCTTATATATATTTTAAATCACAATCAAAGGATTTTAACTTGATTGAACAAGAAGAAGGAAAAGTAACTAATGTATTACAAGAAAACTTAACAAGCATTAGAGTAGTAAAAGCTTTTGCTAATGAAAATTATGAAATAAACAAATTTAATAAGGCCTTTGATAAATATGTAAATGTGTATAGAAAAATTAATTTTAAAATGGCTAGCTTTTGGGGACTTAGTGATTTTTTAACATATATTCAACTGATTTTAGTTTTTATTTTAACTATTCTTTTTATTAATAATGGATTAATGAGTTTTTCGGAAGCAGTTGTGATGTTTTTATATACAGAATATATTATTTGGCCATGTAAAAGTTTAGGAAGACAACTTGCAGAATTTGGAAAAACATCTATTTGTTGTGGAAGAATTTTAGAAGTATTAGATTTAAAAGATGAATACGAAAATGATGGCAAATTAACGCCAGAAATTAAAGGAAATATTGAATTTGAAAATGTATCTTTTTCTTTTCCAGATAGTTCAATACCAACAATAAAAAATATTAATTTAAAAATTAATGCTGGGGAAACAATTGCTATAGTAGGTAAAACTGGTTCAGGAAAATCAACATTAGTTAATATGTTAAATAGATTAGTTGATCCAACAGAAGGAAAATTATTAATAGATGGTATTGATAGTAAAG
The DNA here is from genome assembly GCA_934202505.1 of uncultured Bacilli bacterium. Lineage (GTDB taxonomy): Bacteria > Bacillota_I > Bacilli_A > RFN20 > CAG-631 > CAKPXW01. The sequence goes on from CAKPXW010000018.1 coordinate 10,098, forward strand.
ACATTAAAAAAAGATATTTAAGAGAAAATGTTGGCATAGTATTACAAGAACCATTTTTATATTCTAAATCTATTCAAGATAATATTAATATTGCTTCTAAAAATTCCTCATTAAGTAAGGCTAAACAATTAGCTTTTATAGCTTCAGTTGATGAGGATATAGAACATTTTAAATTAAAATATGATACATTAGTAGGAGAACGTGGAGTTACTTTATCTGGTGGACAAAAGCAAAGAATTGCTATAGCAAGAGTTCTTTCAAAACAAAGTCCAATTTTAGTATTTGATGATTCATTAAGTGCAGTGGATACAGAAACTGATTTGAAAATAAGAAAAAAATTAAAAGAAAAAGAGAAGAAATCTACAACTATTATCATTACACATCGAATAACAACAGCCAAAGATGCTGATAAAATCATCGTTATTGAAGATGGTATGATTAGTAATGTAGGAACACATGAACAATTAATTAAAATACCAGGACTTTATCAAACAATTTGGAAAATTCAAAATTATTTTGTTGATAATTCAAAGGAGGCTTAATAGTATGTATGATGATCAAGAAGAATATGTAGCTAAAGCTAAATTTGATTTTAAAGTTTGGAAAAGAATTTTTAAACAATTATTCAAATATAAAAAATCTTTTTTCATAGCTATACTTGCTATGATTACTTTGACATTTTTAGATACTGAATTTATGCATTATATTTGCACTGATGGAATGAGTGATTTTTTAAATAGCAATATGAATGTGAAGGACTTCATTATATTTATTATAAAAATGTTATTACTTGTTTCTGTTTCTTCTTTTTGTACCTTTTTATTTATTCATTTTGCTAGCGTATTAGAGTTGAAGTTCTTTTCAACTTTAACTAAAGAAACTTTTGAAAAAATTCAAAATCAACCATTTTCCTTTTTTGATCATTCAAGTGTTGGATACTTAATGGCTAGAGTTTCTTCAGATACTAGCAAACTTGGAGAAATAGTATCTTGGGGAATGGTAGATATTGTTTATGCAATTTTTAAATTAATATTTGTAGTTATTATTATGGCGCGTATAGAAATAAAACTTGCGCTTATTATGCTAATAATTATTCCTTTGATATGCATAATATCTATTCTATTTAGAAAAATAATTATAAAATTATCAAGAAAACAAAGAAAAATAAATTCAGAAATTTCTTCTAAATTAAATGAAGGAATAAGTGGAGCAAAAACATCTAAAACATTAGTACTTGAAGAAAAAAATAGTAAAGAATTTGGAGAAGTTTTAAATAAATATAAAAAAATAACTGTAAAAATATCTTGGGCACAATCTAGTTTCTATCAAATTGTGGCTTATTCAAGTGCATTAGCCTTAGCTCTTATTGGTTATTTTGGAGGATTATTTGCCTCTAGTAATAATCCAGCCTTTACAGCTTCAACTTTATTTTTGTTTTTATCTTATTCAACTTCCTTCTTTGATCCTGTGCTAACCATTGCAAGACTATCAAATGAAATGAAACATGCACAAGTTGCAGCCGAAAGAGTGTTTAATTTAAATGATTTAAAACCAGAAATAATGGATAGAGAAGATATTATTGAAAAATATGGAGATTATAAAAATCTTAAGAAAGAAAACTGGGAGCCATTAAAAGGCAAAATTGAATTTGATAATGTTTCATTTGCTTATAAAAAAGGAGAAGAAGTATTAAAAAAATTTAATTTAAAAGTTAATCAAGGTCAAAGTGTAGCACTAGTTGGAGAAACAGGAGCCGGAAAGTCTACTATTATTAATTTATTGTGTAGATTTTATGAGCCAACAAGTGGTAAAATTTTAATTGATGGGAAAGACTATAAAGAACGTAGTGTTTCTTGGCTTCATTCTAATTTGGGATATGTTTTACAATCACCTCAATTATTTTCTGGAACTATTATGGAAAATATTAGATATGGTAGATTAGATGCAAGTGATGAAGAAGTAAAAGAAGCAGCAAGAATAGTTCATGCTGAAGAATTTATTTTAAAAATGGAAAAAGGATATGATAGTGATGTTGGAGAAGGAGGAAATAAATTATCTCTTGGCCAAAAACAACTTATATCCTTTGCTAGAGCTATTATTGCTAATCCTAAAATTATAATATTAGATGAAGCAACTAGTAGTATCGATACAGAAACTGAGTTTTATATTCAACAAGCTATTAAAAGTGTTTTAAAAGGACGAACAAGTTTTGTAGTTGCTCATCGATTATCCACTATTGTAAATTCAGATATTATATTAGTAATTTCTAATGGACAAATAATGGAAAAGGGAACTCATGAAGAACTTATGAGTTTAAAAGGAATGTATTATCAATTGTATACAAATCAATTTATTGAAGATAAGATGAAAGAATTAAATTTTTAAAAGGAGAACTTAAAATATGAATTTTGATAAATATGTAGATGAATGTATTAATACTATGCAAGAATTGATTCAAATCAAAACAGTTCAAGATGTACCAGTAGAAAATGGACCTTTTGGTAAAGGAAATAAAGAATGCCTTGAAAAAATGCTTAGCATTTGTGAAAAAATGGGCTTTAAAGTTAAAAACCTTGATGGATATTGTGGTTATGCCGAAGTGGGAAATGGAAATGACATTATTGGTATTATTGGTCATTTAGATGTTGTTCCAGAAGGCGAAGGTTGGATTTATCCACCTTATTCAGCTAAAATTGTTGACGATATAATGTATGGAAGAGGAACTTGGGATGATAAAGGCCCAGTTTGTATGTGCTTATATGCTTTAAAAGCTTTAATGGACGAGAAAATTAATTTTAATAAAAGAGTTAGATTTATTTTTGGCTGTAATGAAGAAAGTGGCTCACGTTGTGTAGAACATTATATAGAAAAAGAAGGCCAAATAACTTGTGGCTTTTCTCCTGATGCTAATTTCCCAGTTATTTTTGCTGAAAAGACTATTTGTAATATAAAGATATCTGGAAAAGCTACAAATAATAGTGGCGTAAAATTACTTTCTTTAGATTCAGGAATAGTAATAAATGCCGTTCCTGATAAGTGTGTATTTACTTTATCTTATGCTTGTAATAATTGTAAGGCTAAAGTTATTGAAGACCTTGAAAAATATTATAATGAAAATAATATTAAATTTGACTTTGTTGATAAAAACAATACTTTAACTTATACAATTTATGGAAAAGCTGCTCATGGTTCAATTCCACAATGTGGAATAAATGCTGCATCTTATGCCATAATAGGTTTAAGCAAGGTAATTGATAATAGTTTTGTAAATATTTATGCTAAACATATTAATGTAGAACATAATGGGAAATCTTTAAATTGTTATGCTTTTGATGAATATGGCGATATTGCTGTAAATATTGGTATTGTAAAATATGAAAATGATAATTTTGAAATTTTGATAAATTCACGTTTACCATTTACAACAAATTCTAATAAAATGACTAATGAAATAAAAGAAACATTAGCAAAATATGAAAATGTTGAAGTTACACTTTTATCAGATTCTAAAGGATTTAAAATGGAAAAAGATAATAAAATGGTACAATTATTAATGGAAGCTTATCAACAAGTAACTAAAGATTATGAAAGCAAGCCATTATGTATTGCTGGTGGAACATACGCTAGAGAATTTAATAATTGTGTTGCTTATGGACCAGAAATGGAAGGATTTGGAGAAGTATTAATGCATCAACCAAATGAATCAATTCCTTTAAGAGCAATTAAACCAATAATGGAAATTTATTACAACGCTATTAAAAATTTAGTAGAAAAATTATAGATAAAATAGAAAAGATTAGTACAACAGTATTTAATCTTTTTTTATACAAAAAAACCTACTAATTTTGATTAGTAGGTAAAACTTTATTATTTTAGTTTCTTATTTTTTTACTAAGTGCAAATCCTTCTTTAAAAGCAGCCACAGTAGTTGGTTGTTTTTCAATATCAATTCGAAGAGCATTAGTAATTTTACTTCCTTGATAATCATTTGTAGAAAACCAAACGGCGCCCTTAATATTTTTACAATAATCAGGTCGATTAGTACTTGCTAAATCATTAAACATATCTGTAATCCATTTTGCTTGCGAAGCTTCATTACGGAATAATTTTCCAGATACTTCTCCACCAGATCCACAACCAAATTCGGAAATTATCCAAGGATATTTGTTCCAAACGGCATTATTTTTATTATAAAGATAAGTATAGCAATCACTAAATGATGAGTAACTTGCTTCATTTTCATTGTTCATAATGTAGTAAGTTAAGCCAAGACTTTGTACATAATCATTTCCTGGGAAATAACACAAATCTTCTCCCCATGAAGAATAAGGACAGCTATTAGCAATTGGATTAAAAATCCAAATAGTATTATCAACTTCCAATTCTTCAAACATTCTATATAAAACTCTCCAAGATGCGGTAAATAAATCAGGATCTAATAAATTAATCATTCCACAATAACTTGTCCAGTCAGTATTCATTTCATTATTTAATCTAAATAGAACAGGTTTACCATATTCTTTAATATTTCTTCCTAAACGGCGAAGAGCAAGATATATTTTGTTTTCATAAGATGAATAATCATATTCATTGCCATTATATCCTCTAAGAATATATAGCAATGGAGAAAGATATGAAGATGGATTTGCAGATAAATCATTATTATTATCAGTGAATTGATAAGAAAATTGCAAAACAGGTAAATCGTTAAATCCATTTCCTCCAGCAACTTTTCTTGCAGCATCTAAAGGAAAATATTGAGGAGTACGATTATATGAAACATGCATATAAGAAGAAACAATATTAAAATCATAATCAAATGCTTCTTCATAAGCTTCTTGGGTACCATTTGTTACTAAATCTTTACAGTTGCCAGAATAGAATGCCCAATCTGTATAATTTTGATTTTGAAGTTTTTCATAATAATTTTTTGTTTCTTCATTCCAATTTGGATTTTCTTTAACTTCCATATTTAAATATGAATTATTATTTGCTGTTCCAATTGGAGTAATATAACTATAAGAGGAAACAATTTTATCAAAATCTTCATCTCTATTTTCTGTAGATTTCATTACTAATAAAACAAAGTTTTTAATATCATTAGTTCCACGGATTATAGCAATGTTATAAAACATTTTGCTTATCATTCCAGGATTTAAAATTTCAAGATCATATTCGATTACTGAATAACCTTTTAGAATAGATGTATCTTCATATTTTTTAGCTCTAGTAGCTTCAAGTCCATTATCAAGATACCATCCTTCAGCTTCAAGATATTCGATTATCCATTCATCACGATATGTTTTCCAATTATTATATGGATTTGAAGATTCACTTGAAATAGTAAGAGTAGACGTTTCATTATATAACTTACTTCTATATGCTCCTAATGAAAAATCAGTTTCTAGTCTAGTTTCAGTTGGGATTGAAAAGGCATATCCATCTGCTACACTTACAAATCTTGCTTCATTATATGTATAGTAAACAAGTTTTACATCATCACTATCTGTAGTTTCTGTAGGAAGTGTGACTTTTTTATTGTTTTTGTATGCTTCTACATATTTTACAGTTTCAGGTGTAATTGTACTTGTTTGATATTCTCCATCAAAATAATCTTTAGCAGTGGGATCATTTAATGTTTTTAAATCAACACAATTGTCATAGTTTTCATCATAAATGTTTACTTTATCTTTTATAGGATCAGATGAAGAAGATTCTTCACTACTACTTGAACTACTAGATTCCTGAACATTGCTACTTGATTGTTCTGGTATATTGGAACTTGTTTGCTCACTAGAAGTAGTATTACTTTCACTATCTTTATTATTGTTACAAGAAATCATAGATAATGATAGCAAACTTGCTAATAAAATTTCTTTTTTCATAAAGTTAATTCCTCCAAAAAATAGTATAACATAAAATGTTATTGGTTAAATAAAATCATAAAAAAATGGCAATACATTGTATAAATAGAACACTTAATTCATATTATTAACTAGGCTAGTGATAAGATGAGAAAAATTAAAATTGGAATTGTTGGTGCTACAGGGCTTGTTGGCAGAACGATGTTAAAACTTTTAGATGAATATCAAATTGAATATGATGAACTTCGACTTTTTGCTTCTTTAAAAAGTTCAGGTAAAGTTTTACATTACAAAAATAGTGATTATATTATTCATGAAATAGATGATGATGGTTTTAAAGGCCTTGACTATGTCTTATTTGCCACACCAGAAGAAGTTTCAAAATTATATGTACCATACGCCTTAAAAGAAAAAGCAATAGTTATAGACAATTCTAGTGCTTTTAGAAAAAAGAATGAAATTCCTTTAATTATCCCTGAAATTAATATTGAAAAAGCATATAATCAAAGACTGATTTCTAATCCCAATTGTTCAACAATTCAATGTTGTGTGGCACTTAATCCTTTAAAGAAATATGGTATAAAAAGCATCATTTATAATACATATCAATCTGTATCAGGAGCAGGTCATAAAGGCATTAATGATTTAGCAAGATGCAGAAAAGGATTAATGCCTTTATATTTTAAATTAGATGTAGCATGTACTTGTATTCCACTTATTGGTAGCCTTCTTGATAATAATTTTTCTACTGAGGAAGAAAAAATGATTTTTGAAACGAAAAAAATCTTAAGCCTTAGTGAAAAAGTACACATTGTTTCAACATGTGTGAGAGTACCTATTATGTTTGGCCATGGAGTATCAGTGATGGTATCTTTTGAAAAAGAATTTTCTATTGAACAAATTAAAGAAGATTTAAAAGATGCACCAGGTGTTGTTTTGTGTGAAAATGCTTTGCCATCTTCAGTTTTAGCTACATTAAATGACTATGTGTATGTAGGAAGAATAAGAAAAGATAAAGAAAGTAATAGTCTATTATTTTACTGTGTAGCAGATAATATTAGAAAAGGTGCTGCAAGTAATGCAGTTGAAACATTAAAAATGCTATTAGAAAGGGAATGTTAATAAAATGAGTGAAAAGGAAATTTCTAAAAAAATTAAAAGTAATGTTGTGAAAGGTTATCAAATTGCTAATAATTTTTTTCAAGACAAATTAAAGAAAATAAAGATAGGTTCATGCTTTTTTATCAATTCAAGAAATTATACATTTACTTATGATAATCAAGAAAAACTATTAACAGGTATTTATGATGAAAAAATATCTTCTTTATTTATTAAAGATAGCGAAAACAATAAAAAAATAGTTAGTCTTTTAAAAGAAAATACTATTTTAAAAGATATGAAGAAAGAAACAAACTTGAAAGTGGTTTCTGTTGAAAATCAAAAAGTTGATTATGAAATTGAATGTAAAGGTAAGAAAGAAAAAGTTAGATGTTATAAGATAGTAACAAGTATTATTAAATAAAAAACTTGAAATTAAAAAAAAGATATTGTATAATAACCCCCGTAAAAGATTGAATAGAGGCGCAACATAAATTAGTAATTGTTGGAGAAGGCATTCTAAGATAACAATGAAAGGTAAGGTTGCCGAAACGTCATAAAGGCATTTATGATAGTTGGGATGCAATAGAATATATTGCATACTCCTACATTCTTGTAGAGGAGCTATTAATGAACATATCTTTCATAGTTATGGTTGCATTAATAGATGCAATCTTTTTATTTACTATGAAAGGAAAGAAAAAAAATGAAAAAATTATTAACACTACTTTTTGTTGCTACTGCTTTAACATCTTGCAATAATGCAACAGTCGATCCACTTGAAGATGGAGTTTTAACTATTGGCCTTGAATGCGCATATTCACCATTTAATTACACAGAATATCAAGCAAATGATAATAATGTTTTAATAAAAGGAACTTCTAGTGATTATTGTGGAGGATATGATATCCTAATTGCTAAAGAACTATGCAAAGAACTAAATGTAAAACTTGAAGTTGTAAGATGTAAATGGGAAGGATTAATTCCATCATTACAATCAGGAACAATAGATGCCATTATTGCTGGTATGACAGATACTGCTGAAAGAAGAAATAGTATTGATTTTACAAACGAATATTATTCTTCACAATTAGTTATTGTTTGTAAGAATAATGAAAAAAATAATACACTTACATCAATAGAACAATTTGCTAATATGAAATTTATTGCTCAAGCAGGAACAATTCAAGCAGATTTAATTGATTCTTTAGCTGATAGTGAAAGTGATAATTATGCAGGAATTATTGCAGGAACCCATACTAATACTTATCCAGATGCTTTTTTAGCTTTACAAAATAATACAGTTGATTGCGTTGTTGCAGAAAAACCTGTAGCTAATACTTATCTTGCTAATAATAATGGCTATATTGCTATAACTTTGGAAGGCAATGATGATTTTGTGGTATCTGTAAGTATTGGAATTAGTAAAAAAGTTGATAGTTCTTATAAAGACAAATTAAATGCAGCATTAGAAACAATATCTACTGAAAAACGTCAAGAATTAATGAATTTAGTTACTGAAGGAAAGTAAAAATGAATATATTATTAGTAAATAAAATTCCTACGACTTTACCAGAAGGATTTTTTAAACAAGTTTGGTTTTTTATAAGATATTATTACGCTGAGTTTTTAAAAGGCGCTGGAATTACCCTTATAATTTCTTTAGTAGGAACTATAATGGGCTTCCTTTTAGGTATTATTCTTGCTTTATGTAGAAAACTTGATTATGAAAATAATAAAAATAAATTCACATTTATTTTAAAAAAGATATTAAGTGGTTTTGCTTATTGCTATATAGAATTTTTTAGAGGAACTCCCATGATGGTTCAAGCAATTTGTATTTTCTATGGAATTTCCTATATAACTGGAAGTAGTATTCCAACATTAATTGCAGGATTTTTAATCGTATCATTAAATACTGCAGCTTATATGGCAGAAATAATTCGTTCAGGATTAAATGCAATTGATAAAGGGCAAATAGAAGCAGCAAGATCATTAGGACTTGGTTATTTTCAAACGATGTTTCATGTAATATTGCCACAAGCTGTAAAAAATGTTATTCCTGCTATTGGCAATGAATTGGTTGTAAATATTAAAGATACTTCTGTTTTAAGTGTTATTATGGTAACAGATTTATTTTATAAAGCAAATCTTATTTCTTTAAGATGGTATAATCAATTTCCAATTTATTTTATTGTTTGTATTTTCTATTTAATAATGACAGTATCATTAACAAGAATTCTTCATTTTATCGAAAAGAAAATGAATGTTGTAAGTAAAATAACAAGTCCTACAAGTATAACAAATGTAGAAGCTTTATCTTTAGACAAAGGAGAATAATATGGGACTTATTGAAATTAAAAATATTAGTAAAAGCTTTGATAATTTGGAAGTTTTAAAAGATATTTCATTAGAAATTAATAAAGGTGAAGTAATTACAATTATTGGCTCTTCTGGATCTGGAAAATCTACACTACTTCGTTGCATTAATGAACTTGAAAAAATAACTAGTGGAGAAATTCTTTTCCACGATAAATCGATATATTCTTATAATGTTGATAAACTTAGAATTAAAATAGGAATGGTTTTTCAATCATTTAATTTATTTAACAATAAAAATGTTTTAGATAATTGTACATTAGCTCCAATAAAGGTATTAAACAAAAATAAAAAAGAAGCAGAAGAAATGGCCCATTTTTTCTTAAAAAAAGTTGGAATGGATGATTTCGCATTAGCAAAAGTAACATCTCTATCTGGAGGACAAAAACAAAGAGTGGCTATTGCTAGAGCACTTTGTATGAATCCTGAAGTTTTACTATTTGATGAACCTACAAGTGCATTAGATCCTGAAATGGTAGGTGAAGTATTAGATGTTATGAAATCTCTTGCAAAAGAGGGCACTACAATGATTGTTGTTACCCATGAAATGACCTTTGCTAAAGAAGCTTCATCTAGAGTTATTTTTATGGATAAAGGATATATTGTAGAACAAGGATTACCAAATGATATATTTACTAATCCAAAACAACCAAGAACTAAGGAATTCTTAAAAAGGTTTTTATAAACTATTGCTTTAAAAGGTAAAAAGTGTTAACATAAAAAATAGAAATGAGGATTTGTTATGAACAATATAGTTTTTTGGACAACAAATAACGAAGGAATACCAACAGGTGGAAGCACTTCAAAAGTATTACCTGTATGGCTATTAATATTATTAGCGGTTTTGATTTTTGCTTTAATTACTGTAGTTTCTTACTTTATATTACTTCATTTTGACAAAAAGAAACATCCAGAAAATTATCAAAATAATAAAGACATTCAAATTGAAAAAAAAGATAATTAAGTTTATGAGAAATCATAAACTTTTTTTTCAAAATGTATTATAATATTTATGACCTTAATGGGAGGAAAATAAATATGAAAGTGAAAGTATTAGAAAAAGAACAAATTAATAAAGAAATCGCCGACTTATATGTAAGTACAGTTAAAGCTAATCCTAAATGTGTATTAGGTTTTGCAACAGGATCATCACCTTTAGGAGTATATGCTAATATTATTAAAGCTTATGAAAATAAGGAAGTATCTTTTAAAGATGTAACATCTTTTAACCTTGATGAATATGTTGGATTAGATGGTACTCATGATCAATCATATCGTTATTTTATGAATCATAATTTATTTGATCATATTGATATTAAAAAGGAAAATACACATGTTCCTTCAGGAACTGGTGATTATGAAACAAAAGCTAAAGAATATGATGGATTAATTGCTGCTGCTGGTGGAATTGATTTACAAATTTTAGGTATTGGTTCTGATGGACATATTGCTTTTAACGAACCAGGAACTCCACTTGATTCTTTAACTCATGTAGCTGTTTTAGCCAAATCTACAATTGTTGATAATTCTCGTTTCTTTAAATCAATTGATGAAGTTCCTACAAAAGCAGTTACAATGGGATTACAATCAATTATGAATGCTAAGAAAATTGTTTTAATTGCAACTGGTAAAAATAAAGCCATGGCTGTTAAAGGCTTAATTGAAGGAAAAGTATGTGAAGATTTACCATGCAGTGTTTTACAAAATCATAAAGATGTAACAATTTATCTTGATAAAGATGCTGCATCATTACTTAACAAATAATGATGAAAGATACTTGTTTTATATGTCATGGCCCTGCCACACTAGAAGATAATCTTTTACTTGTAAAGTGCAAATGCAATAAGTGTGGAAGTTTTGCTTATGAAAAAAATTTTGTTACTGCTTATGAATATTATGTAAGTTCATTTTCATCAGATAATGCTTTAAAAATAAAAAAACAAATGCAAAAAGAAATCAAAAAAGGCAATATTTGTTTTGTTGATGATTATGAAACATCAATAGTTAAAGAATATACTTTATTAGAATTTATCGACATTTTAAATAAAGTAGGACTTGACCTTGCTCATACAAATACAATTGATTCAAATTGGAAAGACTAAAATGAATATCAAAGGTAAAGATGTTAAAGCAATAATTTTTGATCTTGATGGAACACTTATAGATTCTAATGATGTTTGGAAAAAAGTTGATGAAGAGTTTTTTGCAAAAAGAAATCGAAAAATTCCTGAAGGATATGTAGAAGCTATATCACATGTTGGTTTATTTGAGGCTGCATTGATAACTATAAATAAATTTAATATTCAAGGTGAGCCCAATGCTATTATTGAAGAATGGAAAAATAGTGCTTATCAAATGTATGCTAACGAGGTAAAATTAAAACCATATGTTAAAGAATTTCTTGATAAACTAAAAAAAGAAAAAATCTATATTGCTCTTGCTACTGCTTGCAATAAAGATTTATATATTCCTTGTTTAAAAAATAGGAAAATATATGATTATTTCGATATTATTGCTGATGTTGATGATGTTAAAGAAGGAAAAAATAGTGCTAAAATTTATCAATTTATTTCTTCAAAATTAAATGTGCCACCATCAAAGACAGTTGTCGTTGAAGATATTTCAATTGGCTTAAAAAGTGCTTATGAGAGCGGTTATTTAACAATTGGAATTTATGATAAAAGTTTTTCTTTTGATGAAGAAAACAAGAAAAAATATTCTTACTTATATATCAATTCTTTTCAAGAATTATTATAAAATTTAAAAATAAGCACCTTATAGGTGCTTTTATTTGTACATATTTGTTATAATTAAATAAATCAAAATAAAAGGGGACGAAATATAAATGAATGAAATAAGATGTCCAAAATGTGGAGAAATATTTACAATTGATGAAAGTGGCTATGCCGCTATTGTTTCTCAAGTTCATGATA
>CAKPXW010000019.1 GCA_934202505.1 uncultured Bacilli bacterium
TAGTTCTACTAAAGTAAAGCCCTTTCTTTTATTTAATTTTTTTTGTTTCATAATATTATTCATTTCTTCCCTTCTTTATTGAAACAATCTGCATCACTGCAAAAAGTATTCTACCCCCCCCCGCATGGTTTTGTCAATAGATTCTAGGTTTTATCTTATATTTGAAATACTATAATTTTCTTATGTTTTTTTATTAAAAGTTGATTTTATTCGACAAATTCATATTAAAGTTATAATTTTAAGGTATTTATTATTTAAATGCTTTTATAAAGTAAAAAACGTCTCTATCGAAACGTTTTCAAACATTTAATTTATATTTTGATTATTATTGTAGTTTAATAAACTTCTATTTGGCACATTTTCATAGCTTTTAAAGCATTATTATGTGATTCTATAGTAACGCCTGCACAACAAGAAGAGTCTACCTTGATATCAATTTCTGGAAAGTAGGCTTTAAGTAGTAAAGCATTAGAAATAACACATATATCTGTGCATACTCCTATTAAAGTAATTGACTCAATTTTTTGCTTTTTATTTAATTTTTTTAAAATAGCAATTAATTTTTTAGAGCCAAAAGTGTTTTTCTCAATGGGACTATTTTTAATATAAGCAGCTATATCTTTGTCTATTTCCCAACCAACTGTATTTTTTATACAATGTTTTACTGGTAAATTTATTCCTTCTTTTGTTTTTAAATAATTTTTACTATGAGTATCTTTGGTAAAAAATATTTCACCATTAAAAGATTTTATTTTATTTATTACGTTAGGAACTATTTTTATAGCTTCTTTGTTTCTTAAACTTCCTGTAATAAAATCATTTTGCATATCAACAACTATTAATACTTCCATAAATTAATTAACCTCCATTTATTTTAAATACATCATACAAAGTTTCCACATATTGTTTTGTTTGATACTTTTTAACAAAAGCATTAGTATTTTTAATTCTTGTTATTTTATAAGCTAAAAAGGCAAAAGGAAATAAAATATATGATAATAGTAAAACTATTTCACAACCAAATATTTTAAATATATTTTCTTTATTTTTATAAGCTTTTTTAGTAATGTTTACATCAGCATAATTAAGTTTTAAACGATAATTGAATATATCAAATATTGGAAGTATTTTAAAAATGAAATATAATATCATATCAATGTTTATTCCAAATAATAATATTAATATTAATAAATAATTATCTTTAATATAGGCAAAATAATTATTTAAATCACTATTAATTAAAGGAACAATTATAAATATTAAAGCAAGTAAGGAAAAAATGTATTTTAGTATTCCAATAAATAATGTTTCAAATTTTCTTCTATTTGCTATTTTTAAATCATTTGTTCCATAGATTAAAGGAGCAGCCATATAATATGGTGAATAAAATATCCATAATAAATTATCATTTTTTATTTTATTTTTAATGTAACAATAATTGGTATTTATTAGAATATCTAACTTTTTATAATGATTAATTTGTATAAAAAATAAAATATTTATACAAGCTAATCCTATTAAAACAATTTTAATATTATTACTAATAAATTCATTTAATTTATAAGCTATATTTATTATATTTTCCTTATAGTTAAAATAATTTATAAAATAGATAATTCCAACTGTAAAAAATAAAATTATAATAAAGGTAAAAAATGAATTTTTAAATCTAATTCTATCTTTATTAACAGAACTTATTTGTCTACTATTATCTTGTTCAACTTCATTTTTTTTCTCTTTTACTTTTTTAATTTTTTTCTTATTTATTGAACATAATAAACATAAAATTAAACTAGTTCCACTTACTATAAGATAAACAATATTTAAATTATATTTTTTAAATAATTCATTTATTCTTAAATAATCAACTAATTTAAAAGATAAGGTAAAATAATTATTTGCTAATATTAAAGAATAATATAGAAAAACAATTAAAAAAAGCAATGATAAAATAAAACGTATTAACTTTTTCATTTTATCACCACCATTCGACCTTATTATACATTTTTCTTTCTTTTTCATTCAATGGTTTTAAAAGATTTTTTTATAAAAAAATTAGTGTAGACTTTTTTACAAATCTACACTTATTATTAAATGGTAGCATTATCAAATTGACTATTGTAAAGGTTATAATAAAATCCTTGTTGTTGCATTAATTGTTCATGTGTTCCTTTTTCCACAACATCTCCATCTTTCATCACTAATATTAATGCAGCATTTTTAATTGTTGATAAACGATGAGCAATTACAAAGCTTGTTCTTCCTTTAGTAAGATTATCCATAGCTTGTTGGATTAACAATTCCGTTCTTGTATCAACAGAAGAAGTTGCTTCATCTAAAATAAGCATTGGGGCATCTTGAAGCATAGCTCTTGCAATAGTTAATAATTGTTTTTGACCTGCAGAAATAGAACTACTTTCAGATATTATTGTATCAAACCCTTGAGGTAATGAATGTATGAACTTGTCAAGTCCACAAGCAAGGCATACTTTTTCTAATTGTTCATCGGTAACATTTTTAAGATTATAAACTAAATTTTCTCTAATAGTTCCTTCAAATAACCAAGTATCTTGTAAAACCATTCCAAATAAATCATGAATATTTTCTCTAGATAAATTTTTAATGGACTTATTATCAATTAAGATATCTCCACTATCTACATCATAAAATTTCATTAAAAGATTTACCATTGTAGTTTTACCTGCCCCTGTAGGGCCTACAATTGCAACTTTTTCTCCAGATTTAATAGAAGCAGAAAAATCTTTAATAATTGTTTTTTCTTTATTATCTGGATAACTAAAATGAACATGACTAAATTCAATATTTCCTTGAACATTTCTATCAAGTTTTTCTAAAGTACTTTCATTTTCTAATTCTTTGCTTTCAAGAAGATCAAAAATTCTGGTGGCTGCAGCTGATGAAGTTTGTAAGTTTGTCATTCCTTGAGCAATTTGAGTAAGAGGAGCTGTAAATAATCTTATATATAATATAAAAGAAATAATTACCCCAAATTTAATAACATCTTTAATAGCAAGTATAGAACCTACTATACAAATTGTTACATATGCTAGATTTCCAATAATATTCATTAATGGTTGCATAATACCTGATAAGAATTGTGATTTCCAGTTTGCTAAATATACTTTTTTATTTAGTTTATCAAATTCATTATTAACATTATCTTTAGCAAGACTTATTTGAATAATATCATGTCCTGTATACATTTCTTCTACATAACCATTAAGTTTACCAAGGCTTTCTTGTCGTATAACAAAATATTTTTGAGAATGTTTCATAATGAAAATTGTAATAATTATTCCAACAAAAGTTATTAAAAGTGATAATAGAGCTAATAACCATTGCGTTGTAAACATCATTATTAAACAACCTATAAATTGCGTAATAGCACAAATTATTGAAGGTAAACTGTTAGTTAAACCTTGCTGCAATGTTGAAACATCATTAGTTATTGTACTTAAAATGTCTCCTTGTTCATGACTATTAAAATATTCTTGTGGAAGTTTATTAATTTTTGCAGATAAATCTTTACGCATTTTATAAGACATTTTTAAAGTAATCTTAGCCATAAAGAATTGTTCAATAAATATACAAATAAAACTTAATAAATAAATAACTAATAAAGTCATTCCAATAGAGGCTATTTTAGACATATTGATATTTCCAATTAATCCTTCAGAAATATAATTTACCATATCACCTATTTTATTAGGCCCAATGATAGTTAAAACAGCTCCAAAACTTGCAAGAAGTAAGCATATAATTACAAGTACTAAATTATCTTTAATATAATTTACAATTTTAATAAATGATTTTTTCATATTATTATTCTTTTTCATTTTACTTGCCTCCTTCGCCTATAGATAATTGAGAAGAAGCAATTTCTTGATAGATTTTGCATTCTTTTAATAATTGTTCATGTGTTCCCATACCAACAATTTTTCCTTTATCTAAAACAATAATGTTATTAGCATGCAAAATACTACTAATTCTTTGGGCAACTATAACTTTAGTTGTATTAGGCATTTTTTCTTTTAAAAGATTTCTAATTGTAGCATCAGTTTTATAATCAAGTGCAGAAAATGAATCGTCAAAAATAATAATTTCAGGATCTCTTGCTATTGCTCTTGCCATAGATAATCTTTGCTTTTGCCCACCTGATACATTTCTACCAAGTTGAGCAATATGATATTTACTTTTATTTTCAAGTTTATCTACAAATTCACTTGATTGTGATAGAGTTAAAGCATCATCTAAACTTAATCTTTTTTTACTTTTGCCAAAGAAAACATTATCTTCAATTTTTCCAGAAAACAAGATAGCTTTTTGACTAATATAAGAAATTTTATTATATAAACTTTCAAAAGTATAATCTTTGATGTTAACACCATCTATATAAATATTACCTTCATTTACATCATAAAAACGAGCCATTAAATTAACAAGAGTTGTTTTTCCAGAACCAGTTGAACCTATAATAGCAAGTGTTTCTCCTTTGTTAACATTAAAACTTATATCTTCAAGTTCATATTCTTTACTTGATGGATAAGAAAAACTTACATTTTCAAATCTTATTGTTCCTTTTTCTTTACCTTCAATAACTTTTCCTTCATTTATAGTTGCTTTTGTATCAAGTACTTCATTTATACGTTCAGCTGAAACTTGTGCTTGAGGAAGTAACATAAATATCATTACAAGCATCATAAAAGACATTATTACATAAGTAGCATAAGTTGAGAAAACAACTACATTTGAAAACATTTCAAGTCTTGCGGTTACTCCTTCTAACTTGTTAATTAAAGCTGCTCCAAGCCAATATATAACAAGTGATAATCCATTCATGCCAAGAGACATAGCAGGTTGTAAAAGAGCAAATAACTTTTGATTTTTTTGTTGTAATTGATACATATTAGAACTTGGAATATCAAATTTTTCATTTTGATAATTTTCAGCATTAAACGCATGCACAACATTAATTCCAGTAAGATTTTCTCTTGCTACTTTATTTATTTTATCAGTTGCTTTTTGAACTTTACGAAATCTTGGTAAACATACCATCATTATTACTAATACTAAACTACAAATAGCAATAACAAAAGCCCCAGTTACTATTGATAATTGCCAACTTTTATTTAAAATTTTAACAATTGCCCAAACAGCCATAATTGGAGATTTTATAAGCATTTGTAACCCCATAGAGATAATCATTTGAATTTGAGTAATATCATTTGTGGTTCTTGTGATTAGACTTGGGATAGAAAATTCATTCATTTGTTCTTTACTTACATCCATTACATGATGAAATATTTTTTCACGAATAGTATAGGAAAAGCCTGAAGCGGTCTTAGCGGCCAAAAAGCCACAAGAAATAGCAAGCATTGCACTAATTAAAGTAACCCCTAACATTTTTATACCAACATTATATATTTCTTTTGTACTAGCTGATGTTTTAATTAATGTTGTAAGTTCACTCATATAATCTGGAAGCAATAAATCAAAATATACTTGTCCTACAACAAACAAAGCACAAATAATTGACATTATCACTTCTTTTTTTCGCATACTTTTTAATAGTTTTAACATAGTTTGTCACCTCTTTCTATAATCCATTTTTTATAATTAATTCTACATTTTTATCAAATTTATCAATGCATTTTTTAAACACTTCTAATTCATCATTACTTATTCCATTTACTAATTTTTCTGAAAATTTTTGTTGTATTTTTATACCATCTTTAATTAATTTTTCTGATTTAGAAGTAATGATTAAAGTTATTTTTCTTCTATCGTCTTCTGATATTTTTCTTTCAAGATATCCCTCATTTACTAAATTATCAACATGAAAAGAAACAATTCCAGGTTTAAATCCGCGCATTTTAGTAATATCTTTAGCATTATTATATGCTGGGTTGTTATATAAAAACATCATGATATCAAAAGCCATGGGAAGTAAATTATATTTTTTGGCAATTGGTTGAATTGCTTTTTGATATGCTTTAGTAAAATTACAAGCATTATTATACATCTTAGATGCAGTTGCTACTTTTTCTTGCATTTTTTCCTCCAATTAGTTCAATATTGAACTATTCAATATTAGCATTTTGTTTTTAAATTGTCAATTATATTTTATTTTTTTCTTATAATAATTAAATAAATTATGCTTTATGTATAAGTGATTTTTATTTATAATAATTCATATAATAAATAGGAGGTTTTTATGTTATATAATAATATTTTAGATTTGATTGGGAATACTCCTCTTGTAAAAATAGATGATAAGATTTATGTTAAACTTGAAAAAGCAAATCTTGCAGGATCTAGTAAAGACCGTGTAGCTTTAAAAATGATTCAAATGGCTTTTAAAGAAAATAAAATCAACCAAAATTCAACTATAATTGAACCCACAAGTGGAAATACAGGTATTGCACTTGCATGCATTTGTGGATTATATAAATTAAAATGTATAATTGTTATGCCATCATCTATGTCTAAAGAAAGAATAGAAATTATTAAATCTTATGGAGCTAGTGTAGTTCTTACAGATGGACGTCTTGGAATGAAAGGATCTATTATTAAAGCTAAAGAGCTTACAAATTCTATAGAAAATAGTTTTATTCCTTCACAATTTGATAATGAAAATTGTATTTTAGCTCATTATGAAACAACTGCTAAAGAAATATATAAAGATTTAAAAGATGTTGATTGTTTTATAGCAGGTATTGGTACTGGAGCAACAATTAGTGGAGTTGGAAAATATCTTAAAGAAAAAAATCCTAACATTCATATTATTGGAATTGAGCCTTTAAATTCGCCATTATTAACTAAAAACAAATTTGGTTCTCATAAAATACAAGGAATTGGCGCCAACTTTATTCCTAAAAATTTAAAATTGGAATATATTGATGAAATAATTGATATAAGTGATGAAGATGCTTTTAACATGGCTCAAAAAGTTTGTAAAGAAAATGGCCTATTTGTGGGAATATCTTCTGGTGCTGCTTTAAAAGGTGCTGAAATTGTTAAAAGTAAATATCAAAAAATTGTAGTATTATTACCTGATGGTAAAGACAGATATTTATCTATAAAGGAGTTTGAAAATGATAATAATTCATGATGAAGTAAAATTATTTATTAATTTAGTAAAAAGTTATTTTTATAAAGACATTTTTAAAAGTAATAATTATAAAATAAAAGATAGAATAAATTTTACTTTACAAAAACTATTAAATGAATTAAATGTTATATCTTATACTGCTAGTGAATTTATAAATAATTTAGAAAATATCAAAGAAAAACTTGATAATGATGTTATTGCTTTTTATGATAATGATCCCGCGGCAAATAGTAAAGAAGAAATAATTTTAACATATCCTGGTTTTGAAGCTATTTTAATTTATAGAATAGCCCATGAATTATATATTCATAACATTCCTTTATTACCTAGAATGATAAGTGAAATTGCTCATAGTAAAACAGGAATTGATATTCATCCTGGTGCGACAATTGGTTCTTACTTTTTTATTGATCACGGTACTGGTGTAGTAATCGGTCAAACTACAATTATTGGTGATAATGTAAAAGTATATCAAGGTGTAACTCTTGGAGCATTGTCGATAGTTAATGCTCAGGAATTAAAAAATGTTAAGCGCCATCCTACTATTAAAAATAATGTTACTATATATGCTAATGCTTCCATTCTTGGCGGAAATACTATTATTGGTAATAATGTTGTAATTGGGGGAAATGTTTTTATAACTTCCTCAATTGAAGATAATAAAATTGTAAGACTAGATAGTAAAAACTATGAAGTTATTGATAATCATTAATTCTATTTACTCACTTAGAAATTTATTTTTCTAAGTGTTTTATTTTATTGCTTAAAATTTTAAAAATATATATAATTGGGTTGTAACCTAAATTACAACTCAACAAAAAGGGGAAAAAGGAAATGAAAAGAAAAAAGATGTATAAAACTATTTTGACTTTATTTATTATGCTTGAAGGTGTGGGAATTTGTTCATGTAATAAAGATAAAGAAAATAGTGAGAGTTCTTTACAAGAACACACTCATAAAATTGATACCACTTGGGAAAATGATGAAACTATGCATTATCACATTTGTAAAGAATGTATGGAAAAAGTTGATATTGCTAATCATACTTTTAAAGAAAGTGGAAAATACAAAAAGTGTGAAATTTGTAATTATAAAATTGATTTTACGGAGGAAGAAAACATAAAACAATGGGTAGATGGATTAACTTATTCTATTAACTATACAAATGATTATACAATCCAAACAATAAATAGTTATTTTGATGAAAATGACACTATAAATTTAAAAGAAGAATATACTATATCTAGATCTGAAGATAGTTTTTTCTATATTCAATCTACTTTAGAAAAAAATGAAGATGATATATTATCTATGACAGGATTTAATAATACTGTTATAAAAAAAGTTATTGATAATACTGTAGAGCGTACTAAATTATATAATTCAACCTTAGATGAAGATGGCAATATTATTAAAACTGGGACTTATGTAGCCCCTTATTATGCAGACTATTATGAAGATTTTTCTTTGCAAAATGAAATTAAAGAAACATTTGAAAATTGTTCTTTAGACTATCAATTGTTTTTAGAAAGCCTTAAAAAAGCATTTACTGATGAAAATGATGGAAAAGAACCTGAAAAGATTTCTTTTACTAGAGGAAATGATGGCTCTATATCTTTACTTATTAAGATTAAAAACACTTATGTTTCAGAAGATATTGAAGATGAAGATTATATTAATTCAAGTTATGATGATGAAATTATTTATACTGTCAAAGAAGGAAAAATTATTTCCATGAAAATAACTTTTATAAGTGAAGATTTCTATAAAGACATTTTAAAAAATGAAAGAGAAAAGCTAATTAGATCTACTTTATATGATTATAATTTTGCTTCTACTCAATATGAAAAATTTGATATAACAACTGATGAAACTACTAATGAGTATTATGGGACAGTCAGTTTTGTTGTGGAAAATCAAAACACTACTTTTTATGACATAACATGTCTAGTAGGAGAAACATATAGTGCTAATGATTCTATAAATTATTTACTTTCCTTACCAAATTTTATTGTTTTTTCTGAAAAACATGATTATTCATTTCTTGACTTATACACTGATAAAGAAATGACTAAACCTTTTACAAGTATGATAATGGAAGATAATGTTACTTTATATGTTAAATTTAATTTACCTGAAAATAAAAGTGCTATTATTACCTTGTTTAAGTTGCAAAATGATTATATTCGTATTCAATTAGTTTACATTGATAATGTAGGCAATATTTTTCAAACCAAAGATGTTTTTCAAGATTATAAAGTCCTTGAAATTGATGGTAAAGAAATAAAAGATAATGAGAACACAAACATACTTTTAGAAAGTAATAAAGTTTATTTTGTTTTATATGATGCTAAAAATACAATATATTAAAATTAAAAGGTTCAATCGAACCTTTTTTTACTAAATATTATTATTTTACTTTTATTTTTTCTCCCCAGTTTTTCATTGCTTCTATTACGGGAGTTAAAGATTTACCAAGTTCAGTCAAAGAATATTCTACTTTAGGTGGAACAACAGGATAAACTTTTCTACTTATTATTCCATCTTCTTCCATTTGACGTAATTGTTGTGTTAACATTTTTTGAGTTATAGGAGTTAATGATTTTTTTAATTCATTAAATCTTTTTGTTCCTGTTAATAAATCTCTAATAATTAATATTTTCCATTTATCAGAAATAAAATTTAAACATATTTGTACAGGACATGCTGGTAAGTTATTATAATCAATCATAATTTTTCTCCTAGTTTCAATATCATCTATAGTATATCATTTGATACCATATTTTAAAATCTTAAATTACATTTTTTATATCTTCATTTAAAGCTAAACTTTGTTTTTTTATTTCTTCTGGTATAAAAATATAACCTTTATCAATACAAACATAAGTCGCATTTTTATTATTTAAGGTCATTTTTATAAAAGGATATTTTATCCAAACTGGAGTTGAAAATCCTACACCAAGTTCTAAAAATAAAATTTTTTTATTAGCATTTTCTTTAATAAAATCTTCATATCTTTTTTTAGCTTGATGCCAACCTTCATCTTCCACAAATAGATTATCGCATCGTAAATTCGTTGTCATATTAGCTCCACAAATTGGACATTTTGGAATTAAAGATGTTGGTATTTGATGATTATGGATATTATTTAGCATGTCTTTTATTATTTTTTCATTATCATATGTTTTGTTATGACAAGCTTTGCCACATTGAAATAATCCATAATCGCCTTGCATATAAAATAATCTTTTTTTATCAAATCCTACTTTTTGAAATTGATGATCAACATTAGTAGTTATTACAAAATAGTTTTTACTTTTTACTAATTCGAATAAACGTTTGTATAGTTCTTTTCCATCATCACTATATCTATTTAAATATATCATTTTGGCCCAATAAGCCCACATTTCTTCAATAGTATCGAAATTATGAAAACCAGCACTATACATATCTTTATATCCATACTTATCAAACATATATTTAAAATTTTTCATAAATGTTTGACCACCATATTCAAATCCAGCAGCTGTAGATAAACCTGCTCCTGCTCCAATTATAATAGCATCAGCATTATCAATTAATTTTACTAATTGCTCTTTTGTATTCATCATAATCACTCCTTGAAAACACATCAATTACAACTTTTTTTATTGATGAATTAGCATTATTATTAAAATAATCTTTGATTGATTTTAAAGCAATAATAGATGCTTTTTCTATAGGATATCCATATACTCCTGTAGAAATAGAACAAAAGACAATATTTTTTAAATTATATTCATTTGCAAGTTTTAAAGATGATTGATAACAATTATATAAATCTATTTCATTTTGTTTTGTAACCTTATCAGAAACAATTGGCCCTACTGTATGAATTATATATTTTGCTGGTAGATTGTATCCTTTGGTAATTTTGGCTTTGCCATTAGGTTCTTTATAATCTTGTTTTTTCATTATTTCTAGTAAATCTTTTCGAACCTGCAATCCTGCATATGAATGAATTGCATTATCAATACATTTATGAAGAGGTTGAAAACAACCAAGTAATTCACTATTACAAGCATTTACAATTACATCAGCCTTAAGCAAAGTAATATCATTTTGACACAAACAAATATTATCTTTTATAGGGGATAAATCATCTACATTTATAATTTCTTTATTTTTATATTCATCTTGGATAATTTTATCTTGAATGTCAAAAAAATTATCATCTAATTTATCAGGCATTGTTATATTCATAAGAGCCCTAAAAGCATTAAACCTTTGAAGATTTGGATAAACTTTTACATTATTATACTTTTCTAAATATTTAATACCATTTTCTAAATTATCCATTAATTGCTCCTTTTAGTAATTTATTTTGATACAACACTAATTCTTTCTTTATTATGTTTTCCAGAAATTACCTCATCTACTAAAGCTATAGCATAATCTGCATATGAAATAACACTTTCATTATTATGGTTTAATATTAATTCTTCTCCACCAAGTTGATATTCGCCTGTTTTTTTACCATCTGCTACAAAATTACAAGCAGGTGAAATATAAGTCCAATTTAAATTTGTGGATTTTCTTAAATAATCTAGTCCTTTTCCATGGGCAGCAGATAAAGGTTTCCAAGAGTCAGGAAAATCTTTGCCCATATCAACTGTTATTGCTCTTTTATTATCAACAAATAAACTTCCAGCCCCACCAACTACAATTAATCTTGTTTTTGTATTAGATAACAAATTGGCAAGATGAATCATTACATTAGTAATATCAGGAATTGTTTCACTTGTCCAACCACCAACAGCATCAACTACTACATCATATTCTTCTAAATCTTTAGTCTTTAAGTCTAAAGCGTCTTTTAAAATATAATTGGTTAAACTATTTTTGTTTTCACCTTTTCCTAAACCTGTAACCTCAATATTTTTATCTTGAGCAGTATTTGCTACTAAACTACCCACTCTTCCATTTACACCAACAACTAATAATTTCATTTTCTTTATTCCTCCTAAGTAATTATTAATACCAATTATTTTTGGTACAATTTTATTATATCTATTATTATCTTTTATAAAAGTACGCACTAAAAAGTGCCATAGTATCTAAAAAGATACTTAGGAGTATAAATTATAGAAAATTATTTTTTCCTATAGAAATGGAAATCACAACAATCTCCACCATAACCTAATGTTTTTGTCCTAGTAAAACCTATTTTCTTTAAGTTTCCATAGGTAACATCATCGACATCACAAAATAGTTTACACAAATTTGCACAACCATTTTCAAGGCAAGCAGTATGCCATAAGCATTTAGTAATTGTTATATCAAAATAATCTTTACCATGACTTTGTTTACTTTCTTGTAAATCCGTCTTTTTCATAATAGAAAGAAATATACTACTATATATTTTATAAAAACCTGGTACTAATTCCATTTTTTTTGTTGACGCATGTTTCTTATATGCTATTTTATCAAGCATATATTCTTTCATATATGAATATACTTCTTCCTCTGCTAGATTTTCACTTACTAAAGTTTTATATAAAGCTATACGAGGAAGAATTGTTTGTGTAAGAGTCTTCATTTGATTTTGGGTTTTGTTTTTAGTATTTATTATAAGTTCATTAAGGTTCTTTTCTTGTTTTTCAAATAATTGATTACTTTTTTCTTTGCTAAATTGCTCATTTAAAAAAATTTTAATTAGCTTTTGTTGTTTTATTTTCATAACCATCACCTCTAACTTAAGCATTTATATTATAAACTAAACATTAAATTCAGTGGATTTTTTTTAAAATTCTTCTACTTCAGTTCCTTTTATTCTTAATGATGAAGACGTTTTTCTATCAAGTTTACTTATTTCATCCATTTCTGTAACAGTTAAGCTAAAATTAAATATATCAATATTTTCTTTCATTCGTATAGCATTAGATGATTTCACAACTGGTACTATTTTTCTTTGAATTAACCATCTTAATACAATTTGTGCTACACTTTTTTGATGATTTTTAGCTATTTGTAATAATATTGGTTCAGAAAACATTTCTTTATTTCCTGCTTTTAAAGGTGACCAAGCTTCTAGTAAAATATTTTTACTATCTAAATATTGCTTTTCATCTTCTCTTTGAAAATACACATTACATTCAATCATATTTACAGCTGGAGTTATTTTATTAAAGTATACAAAATTAGCAAGACTATCTTGTTTAAAATTATCAACTCCAATTGCTTTTATTTTTCCTTCTTCATATAATTCTTCTAAGGCTTTCCAAGCACCAAAGACATCATTATATGGTTGGTGAATTAAATATAAATCTATATAATCAAGCCCAAGTCTTTTTAAAGAGCGATAAAATCCTTCATTAGTTTTTTCATAAGTAGTATCTGTAATCCAAAATTTACTAGTTATAAATAGTTCTTTTCTTGCTATACCACATTTTTTTATAGTATTTCTACTGCTTGTTCATTTTCATATGCTGTGGCAGTATCAATTAGTCGATATTCTGATTTAATAGCTTCTATCACACATTTTTTCACATTCTTGTAAATCAGTCATTCTAAAAACTCCATAACCAATTGATGGCATTTTCACACCATTATTTAAAATAATATATTTATCTTCTATTTTTTTCACTTTTTATTTTACCATTACATAATTCAAGTATATTTTTTATAGTATTTACCGTTCGAATTGTAAGTAAATCTTTAAAATCTATACTAGCAGTTTTTTTCCACCAATTTGATTTTTGATATTTTTTTAAATCATATGACCAATAAATGATGTTTTTATATTCTTGTATCTTATCAATATCATCTGTTATATTTCCAATTACATTAATTACATCTTTGCTTTTTAATGGATCTATTATAAAAATAATATTATTATAAAATTCTTTAGTGTTTCTTAAACAAAAAGGTGGCAAATTAACATATATATCTTGTAAATTTTCATAAGAAATAACATAAACTGGAATTTCTAAATTAAAATTTTCTTTTATTAATTTATGAATGTCAGCAATAATTTCATTTTTATCTTTATTAGTTTTTAAAATTATATTACCACTATTTAGATAAGTTAAAACATCTTGATAATTATTTATCTCTAATACTTGTTTTAATGTAGCCATGGAAATTTTATTTTTACCACTAATATTTATTCCTCTAAGTAATACAATATATTTCATTTTCTTAATCCCTCATAAGTATCTAAGATAATTTCTTTTAAAATTTCTTTATTATCAACATCATCTACTAAATACATTGACTTAGCATTATTATAAGGAATTTCTTCTTGCATATTATACTTTTGATTAGTTTTTACAATTTTAACAAGTAAACGATCATCATATATTCCACCAATTAAAACATGATTATAATAAAGCAAATATTCCCCCATCATTGCTTTATATGTAATATTATCTAATAGACTTAAATTATCTAAGATAAAATCTTTATATTCTTTTGTTGTTGCCATTTACAATTCCTTTCTACATAATTCTAGCAATTTTATTTTTAAAAAAAAATGGAATTTGTAAAATTTAATCGTTGTATTTGTTAATTTCAAGTGATAATACACTTCTTTTTTAAAGAAAAAAGACATTGAGAATATTCTCAATGCCAAATCGTTTTTTGATTAGTTTAGCACTATATTTTAAAGCTAATTAAGTTTCTAATAAAATATTTTTACTATCTAACCATTATTCTAATGTGCATATTAATAATAGTTATATTGTTATTGTATCTTCTCTAAATTCCTAATATATACAAATGTCTTTAACATTTCCATAAGCCATGCAAATTACAATATGCATATACTTCTTCTACATTTTCATTATCGCAAAGGAAAAAATCTGCTACTGGCTCATTTCCTGGATTTAATTGTTTTCTATAAACACCCTGATTTGTATTTAATGTAATCCACTCAATGAAATGTTCTTCAAGCATTGGATGATTTATCTTTCCAACAACAATATGAACATGATTACCATTAACTGTATATACGGGTACATGCTTTTCAACAGCAGCATCCATCACTCCTGCTTTTAATTCTTGCATTGTTTCATTGCAACACATTAAAGTTTTATCATTATCCTTTACCTTTTCAATTATATTTCCACAATTCTTACATACATAATACTTTACTTTCATTCTTTTATCCTCCTTTAAACATAAAATTTTATAGTTCAATTGTTTCTATGATTTTTTTCAAAGCATCAGCTGATTCTTTAAGCTTTAATGCTTCATCGCCATTTAAATTAATAGGAATATTGTTTTCAACTCCATTTGCACCTACAATAGCTGGCATACTTAACACTACTCCATCAATTCCATAAACACCATGAATCATATGAGATACTGGAAGTATTGATTTTTCATCTCTCATAATCACTTCACAAATTCTTTTTACAGACATTGCAATTCCATAATATGTAGCGTGCTTTTTGTTTATAATTTCATATGCACTATTTTTAACATCGATTGCTATTTCTTTAGTATTTTCCTTATGTTTGTAATGTCCACGCATTTCACACATTTCATTTAATGGAACACCTGATATATTTGCTGATGACCACGCTACAACTTCACTATCTCCATGTTCTCCTATTATAAATGCATGAGCACTCCTACTATCAACAGATAAATGCTCTCCAAGCTTATATCTTAATCTGGCACTATCTAAAACAGTACCTGAACCAATTACTCTATTTTCTGGAAGTCCTGATAACTTTATGGCTACTTGAGTCAAAATATCGACTGGATTAGTAACAATTAGCATTATGCCTGTAAAATTTCTCTTTGCAATTTCTAGAATAATAGATTTGAATATCGCAACATTTTTATTTACAAGATCAAGTCTTGTTTCTCCTACCTTTTGTCCTGCACCAGCAGATATAATAACGATTGCTGCATCTATTACATCATCATAATCACCAGCATATATTTTCATTGGACTAGCAAATGGAATACCATGGCTAATATCCATTGCCTCGCCTTCTGCCTTGTTTTTATTTGCATCTATAAGAGCTATCTCTAGAAATAATCCACTTTGCATTAAAGCAAATACAGATGCTGAGCCAACAAAACCACATCCTATCATTACTGCTTTTTTTGAATTGACAATTTGCTTCTTCATATTTATCTTCTCTCCTTAATATTTTTTTATTTTTTAATTAAATGAATATCTTATCTTGTAATAAAAATAATTCATAACTTTAAATTAATAATAAATAGCATTTTAACATTTTAATTAAAAATATAATTAATCTACTTATTAGAATTATTTTGTATATAACATTTTTTTAATAGTTTATCATTATTAATCACTCCTTATTAGGAATGATTCTTAATAAGATTTTATTCTATCGCCATTAATATGTCAATAAAAATAGTAATAATCTTTATATTTTATTTTATGCTTTTTAGTAATTTACATTTTAATAAATTAAATTATTCATTTTGTCTTATACTCGTGTTATATTTCATCTTATAAAGATTAAAAAATGCCACTTAATAATTTTCCAATAACTATTTTTATTTGAGTCATTTCTTTCTATATATCCTTTTTCTTGTAATGATTTAAAATATCTTTCAGCACTTCTTTTTGCTTTATTAATTTTAATTGATATTTTTTCTGCTGTTAAAGTAGGATCATTTAAAATTAATTCTAAAATTTTTCTTTCCATTGCATTAAGATTTGTACCGACATTTATACCGACATTTACACCGACATTTTTTTAAAAAGTACCTCGAATTTTCTTTCCTTATAATTATGAAGATTTATAGGCATTTTGCTTTCGTTTTCTAGCAGAGGGCTTTCGTTTTCTTGTTGATATCTTTTATTTTCTAGTCGATTATAAAAAGAAAATAAGAACTTAGAAATGATGCAAAAATCTTCAAACCTCAGTCCAAACATTAAAAACAAACTAAAATGTCGTAAATATGCTATTTTTAAGCAAAAAAAAGCTTGATACGTTATTTTCTTTGTATCAAACCTATGATTCTATATGGCAACGTTACACAATTTTAATACAATTGCATACCCCTATCTAATCGAAAATTGTAATTTATGTTTAAAATTTAATCTTGATTATATATTAATGTTTCAGGATGAGAAAACATTAGTTTAATATTTTTATTAGGATTAGTAAGTAAATTTAAAATCCCTTGTTCTTTGGTTCCTAATCTAGTTTCCATCATTAATTTTCTATATGGTTTGAAACCACATTTTTCTTGGACCTTTTTAGATTGATTATTAAATTCATAATAACCACAAGTCAAGAAATCTAAATTAGCAACATTAAATAAATAATCGATTACTGCTTTAACAGCTTCAGGCATCAATCCTTTACCCCAGTAATCTTTTGAAAGTACAAAGCCTATTTCTCTACCTTGATAATCAAAGAATTCAGATAAAACTTTTTCCATTCCATATTTTTCAACACCTAAAGAACCAATTACTTTATTATTATCTTTTAACACAATAGCAAATGTTCTATCATCATTTATAAATAAATCTAATATACTTTGAGACTTTTCTTTATTTTCATGATGTTTCCAACCAGCCATTTCACCAACACCATCAACACTTGCATATTCAAAAAAGTCATCTAAGTCAGTTTGTTTCCAAGGACGAAGAATCAATCTTTCTGTTTCAATTGTTAATCCATTTAGGTAAAAATTAGCATTCATTTGTTGCACCTCCATTTAATCGATAAGTTTTGCAAATTCCTCTTGAGTCATCAACATTTTAAGTCTTAATTTTTTGACTGCTTCTTTATAAGTCATAAATACTCCTCATCCGCATTTTCTATAATCTTGTAGAAATTATAACATTTTTTTACTTTTTATCTATATGGAGCTTGGATTTTTCTCAAAATTGTATCAAAATTTTAGGCCTTACATTCATGAAGATTTACACGCATTTTAGCTTTCGTTTTCTCGCTGATACCTTTTATTTTCTAGTTGATTATAAAAAGAAAATAAATCCTAAGAAATTAAGAAAAAATCTTCAAATCTCAGGCCGATCACCTTAAAAATAGGCAAAAAAATGCCTCAAATTATGCTATTTTAGGCGCAAAAAAAGGCTTGATACACTATTTTCTTTGTATCAAACCTATGCTTTCTATATGGTGCCTCCAGCCAGAATCGAACTAGCAATTGATCCTTACCATGGACCTGTTATACCACTTAACTATGAAGGCATTTAAAAGAACAATTATGTTCTTTTAAGTTTATAAAGTTCTTCTGTTGCTAAACGTAACTTAGCTACAATATCTTTTTTATTTGTTGGAACACAATAAAATCTAGCTTTATAGTTTCCAATGCAAACAACATCATCAATTTCATACCAATTAAAGTCAGAATAAAGACTATAAGATTCTGCTACACTTTGATGATATTCAAGTTTATCATTACATCCTTTTAAAGTAAAGCCATTTAAATCATGATGTAATGTTCCTTTTCCAATCTTATAGATACATTTAAGATCTTTTAATCCATAAATATCAACATCAATTGTTTCACTATAAGTTTTATTTAATATTTCTTCTTTAACACTTTCTCTTTCAAAACGATACCAAGAAGAAGGGCTATTATATTCAGTAATGCCAGAAAGAGCTTTAATCATACCATTTTCGCATAATTCATATTCTTTTTTGCAATTATTACATTTTATATTAATACCTTTTCCTACCATCATGTGTTCTTGCATACAAGATGGTCATTTATATAAAACCCTATTTAAATAATCAGCTCTAAATTTTTCTTTTACAAAAACATTATTTTTAATTTGATAATCAAAATTATCAAACTTAAATTCATTTTCAATTATTTCTTGGATTTTATCAATGCTTAGCTTTTTTAATTGTTCTTTAGAAATAATGCATTTCATACTAGCTTCAACATCTACTTTTCGAGTTTGTAAGTTATTATATAAAGGATCATGTAAAAAAGCTTTTTCCGTTTTTATCATAATAACTGGTATATTTAATTTCTTTACAAATCTTGAAAAATGAGTAGGAATAGGAGTAGCAGTGCCATCAAAAGAATAACTAGCTTCTGGATACATTAATATTGAATCATGTAATTTATTAACTGCATAAAAAATATCTTTAACTAAAGCTGTATCAGTTATAAATTTCATAGTAGGAATACAACCAACTAAACGCATAAGTCCTTTTTTGCCGACAAATCCATCATCTGTCATAACTATATTAAAGCGAGCCGGATATAACAATTTAAAAGCTATTTTTAAATCTAAAAAGCACG
Organism: uncultured Bacilli bacterium; assembly: GCA_934202505.1. Lineage (GTDB taxonomy): Bacteria > Bacillota_I > Bacilli_A > RFN20 > CAG-631 > CAKPXW01. The sequence continues at coordinate 19,391 of CAKPXW010000019.1, forward strand.
AATGATTCATTAAAATTAAACATGGTTTTTTTAAGTCTATAGATTCCATATTTTCTTTTTTATATTTAAAATTAACATCTTTTAATTCTTTTTTAGAAGCAATTCTTATTAATAAATTTAATAATCTAGAAGGCTTTAATGGTCTAAAATGTTTATAATTTTTTATTTGTAAAAATTGTTCATAACTTATTTCTTTTACCTTTATTTTCATTTTAAGCACCTCTTAAAAAGAATATACAACATTTTAGTTAAAAATGCTATATTTTTGTTTATTGACCTTTGTTTTTTTTATGAGTATAATCTTGCTTGTATTTTATTAAAGGAGAGGTAAAATGGGTGAACTTGCTAAAGAAAATTATCTATTTAAAAAAGCAAAAATAAGCAAAGTTCTTTTAAAAATTGCGCCTCCTGTTATGCTATCACAACTTATTATGGCACTTTATAATATCGTTGATAGTTTATATGTTGGAAAATATTCAGACCATGCTTTAAATGCTTTAACAGTTATTTATCCTTTGCAACTTATTATTGTAGCACTTGCTACTGGAACAGGTGTTGGAGTAAATACCTTTATGGCTAAAAAATATGCTTTAAATGATACAGAAAGTGCTAATAAAACTGCTGGAACTGGTTTGTTTCTTGCCATAATATCTTGGCTAATATTTGCTATATCTTCTTGTCTATTAATGAATGTCTATGTAAATGCTACTGCTAAAAGTGTTGAATCAATACAATATGCTAAAAACTATGGCTATATCATTTGTATTGGCTCTCTTGGATCTTTTCTTGAAGGTGTATGGAGTAAGGTTATACAATCAAAAGGAAATATGAAACTTCCTATGATTGCTCAAGTAGTTGGGGCATTGATAAATATCATTTTAGACCCTATATTCATTTTTGGTGTCGGAATTATTCCATCTTTTGGGGTAGTGGGAGCAGCAATTGCTACTGTTATTGGTCAAATCTGTTCTGCCATAATCGTATCTTTTAAAGGTATTAGAAAAATTTTTTTTACTAAAGAAACACTAATTTATGTAAAGCAAATTTAATTTTATGGATATTCTTCTATTTTTATGCAATTATTATTTACTGTATATATCGAGTTATTAAATTTAATATTAGCTTCTTTTTCTGAAGATGCAGTAACCGTTTTAGGACTTTATTATAAACTACAAAGTTTCTTCTTTATTCCTTTATTTGGTTTACAAGTATGTATTGTTCCGTTTTTAAGTTACAATTATACAATTCACCAATATTCAAGATGTAAAAAAATAATGAATCATTCCTTTATTATTTCAGCTATATTTATGTTTCTTGGTATAATGTGTTTTACTTTAATTCCAAAACAGTTAATGACTCTATTTTCTGCTAATAATAATGTTATGCAAATTGGAAGTGTTGCTTTTCCTATTATTGGTTCAAGTTTTATAAGTGCAGTATTTTCATTAATGATGCCAGTATTTTTTCAATCAATTGGTAAAGGAATTGAAAGTGTGTTTTTATCTTTATTAAGGCAGATTATTTGTTTAGTTCCATTTTTTTATGCTTTTTCTTTTATTGGTTTAAATTATGTTTGGTTAGCTTTTCCTTTGTCAGAAACAATTGCTGGATCAATTGGAATAATTTTGTATATTATAGAGTTAAAAAAATGGACAAAAATATCATATGCTTAAGTAGCTTTTTTGCTACTTTTTTATTTTTTTAGGACTTTTTGTAAAAAAACACTATATGTAAAGTGAAGGACATAAAGTCTAAAGAAAGGATAAAACAAATGAATAAAGTCACAAAAAACACATTTCTATTTTCTACAATTGCTGCAATTAGTATTGCAACATTTGCCATCACTCAAATTGTAAAGGTAAAAAATCCAGGAATTGATAAAGATGATACTCCCAATGAAAATCAAACTATTTCTTTACAAGATGCTATTAAAAACAATGTTAAAATGAAAAAAGTAGGCGATACATGTTCAATAAAAGCTACTGTTTTGCCAGAAAATGCTAGTGATAAAAGACTTAGTTGGGAATTATCAAGTGGATATGAAGATAAACTATCCTATACAATTTCAGATGACACAGGCACCATTACTTTGAAAAAACTTGCAAACTACTCTAGTTATTATACTTTAACAGTAAAGTCTTTAGATAATCCTCTTGCTAGTGCTAGTTGTAAAGTTTACTCATTTAATGATATTGAATCTATTTCATTTACAAAGTTTACATATGAAGGTGAAGATGTTGATAATACTCGTCTTGAAAGCAATAAATCATATCAAGTTTATTTAAAAGTCAATGCAACTTCTGATAACACAAGAACTCTTGATTATAAATATACTGAATATACTTATAAATTGTCAGATAATTTAAAGAACATTTTAACAATTGGTAATGCCGGCCCTGATC
>CAKPXW010000020.1 GCA_934202505.1 uncultured Bacilli bacterium
TTAAGATATTTTTTACTAAAATCATTTTGCCAATTAAAAGGAATATAACATCCTTCAATAATTAAATTTTGCTTGTTTTCAATAGCAGTTTTTATTATTTCTTTAATAATTGGCCAAAGATAATTTGTAAGTTCTAGATCTTTACTATTTGGAGTAAGAGTAGTATTTTTACTACGAATTAATCCCATCTTTAAATGATCAATAGATAAATAGGGATACTTATATTTTTCTAATAATCTTTGTGCTAATAATGTTTTCCCTGTATGAGAAGCACCAGTTATTAAAATAATCATTTTACTTATTTAATAGTTCATTGGATAATAGTTCAATTTGTTTTTTGTTTTGCTCATTTAAAGTAGCTTTTATCGTAACAAAATCATTAGTAAAAGTTATATTTTTAGACTTTTCAAACATAGTTTTCATTACTCTATTAGCATTAGGAGCCCATGAGCCATTTTCTATTAAACCAATAGTTCTATTTTGATAATTACGATCAATTAATCCATTAATAAATTGCTTCATAAATGGGAAGATATCTGCATTATAAGTAGGAGTTGCTAAAACTAATCTATCATATCTAAAGGCTTCGGAAATTGCTAAAGACATATCACATGAGGATAAGTCATAACATTTTACTTCCACATTTTCTTTTTTAAGTAAAGAAGCTAAATATTCAACGGCTTTTTTAGTATTACCATATACAGAACAATAAGCTATTATAACTCCTGAATCTTCTGCTTTATAGGAAGACCAAATATCATATTTATTTAAATAATAACTAAGATTATTATCTAAAACTTGTCCATGAAGACTAGCAATTTTTTTAATATCTAAAGTAGAAGCTACTTTTAATAAAGATTGAACTTGAAGTCCATACTTTCCAACAATTCCAATATAATAACGTCTTGCTTCTTCTAAATACTTTTCATCACCGGGTTTTAATGTCGCACCAAATGTTCCAAAAGCATCAGCAGAGAATAAAATTTTATCATAACTATCGTATGCTACCATTACTTCTATCCAATGTACCATGCTTGCAAATACAAAAGTTAAATTGTGTTTTCCAAGAGATAAAGTTTCGTTATTTTCTACAACTTTTCTATTACTTGTTTTTAAATTATCAAAGTATAAATCCATCATAGCAAATGTTTTATTGTTTCCTACCAAAATAGTATCAGGATATTTATTTAGAAAGTTTAAAATATTAGCTGAATGGTCAGGTTCCATATGTAAAATGATTAAATATGTTGGAACTTTACCATTTAATACTTTTTCAATGTTTTCAAGCCAATTTTTACTAACTTTTTCATCAGCATCAACGGTATCTAAAATGGCAATTTTTTCATCTAAAATTAAATATGAATTATAATTCATTCCATCATCAATTTTATATTGCCCTTCAAATAGTTTTATTGATAAATCACTAGATCCAACATTATATACATCATTACTTAATTTACTTACCATAGAATTACCTTCTTTCCATTTACTATTTTACATATTTATTTAAATTTATTCTACTATTATTTATGACTTTTTAATACTAGTTAGTCAAAACTAACTTTTTTAATTGACTTTTTCTATTTAAAAGAATAATATTAATGTAGTTAGTTGCCACTAACTTGAAAACAAATGGAGGCGGTATTATGAAACTATTTTTAGGAATATTATTGGTTTTAGGTATTTTTTTATTTAGTCAAATAATTAAGTTTTATTTTCAAAAAAAGTTTATGACCATTTCCAAAAATAAAGGGGTGTAATAAATGGCAATAATAGAACTTAAAAATGTATCAAAAAAATATATTAATGGAGAGCATGAATTTTATGCTTTAAAAGATGCGAGTTTTTCTATCGATGAGGGAAAGTTAATAGTAATTCTTGGACCTTCTGGAGCAGGCAAATCTACTTTATTAAATTTAATAGGTGGACTTGACAATCCAAGTAGTGGAAGTGTTGTTGTTGATGGAGTTGATATATCAAGTTATGATAGTGATAAACTTGCAGAATATAGAGCATCACATGTAGGATTTATTTTTCAATTTTATAATTTAATTCCTACTCTTACTGCTAAAGAAAATATTGAACTAGTTAAAGAAATATCTTCTAAGGCATTTGATGCTATAGATATGCTAAAAGCTGTAGGACTTGAAGATCATGCTAATCAATTTCCTAATGAATTATCAGGTGGAGAACAACAAAGAGTCTCTATTGCAAGAGCATTATGTAAAAATCCACAAATTATTTTGTGTGATGAACCAACTGGTGCACTTGATAGTAAAACAGGTACTTTAGTATTACAAGTGCTATATGATATGGCTAAAAAATATAATAAAACAATTGTTATAGTTACTCATAACTCAAGTATTGCTTCAATAGCAGATATTATTATTAAAGTAAAAAATGGTTCAATTGTTTATGTAAAAGAAAATGAAGATATCAAAAAAATAAGTGAAGTGGAGTGGTAATATGCTATTATTTAAGAAAATATTACGTACCATTTCCAAATACAAAGCACAATTTATTTCTATGATTATCATGACATTTATTGGATGTGGAGTATTTTTAGGATTCAACTGTGAATGGAAAAGTTTGCAAGAAGATGGAAATAGATTTTTTAAAGAAACAAATTATTTAGATTATTATTTACAAGCTACTTCAGTGGCATTTAAAGAAGAAGAGTGCGAAAAACTTTTAACTATTGATGAAATAGAAAATGCCACTTTAAAAGCGGAAATAAATACATCAACAATCATAAACAATAAAACAAAAACAATCACTTTAAACATTTTAAGTAATTATGTTATTTCAACAAATTATATTGTAGATGGTAAAGAATATGCTGAGTCTATAAAAGGTATTTATCTAAATGATAAATTTGCTAAAGAAAACAATTTAAAAATAGATGATAAGATAAATTTAACTTATGGTAGCATAAGTTTAAACTTACCAATCGTATCTTTAATAAAAAATCCTGATTATTTATATGCTGTAGAAGATGAAAATCAAGTTATGCCAGATTTTGCATCTTATGGATATGTTTACATTTCCCCCACTTATTTTAATGAATTAGTAGAAAATTATCATTTAAGCGCTTCTTTACTATATAGTAAGATTTTAATTAAATCAAATAGTAGTAAAAATGTTCTTGAAGAAAAAATTAATCAAATTATTACTTCTCCATATATATTACTTGAAAAAGAAAAAGCAAAATCTTATGCCATGTTAGTAAGTGAAGTTGAAGAAGGGCAAACAATGGGAAGTGTTATCCCTGTAGTATTCTTATTAATTTCAATTCTTACAATGTCTACAACAATGCAAAGAATTGCAAGTAATGAACAAATGCAAATTGGTATTTTAAAAGCCTTAGGCTTTAAAAACAAAAAAATTCTTATGCATTATAGTTATCTTGGATTATTTGTTGCTATTATAAGTTGTGGCTTATCTTTACCAGTAGGGTTTGGTATTGGAAAATTTATTGTAAATCCTAATGCTATGGAAGGTACTGCATTTGATATGCCATATTGGAATTTATATATGCCATGGTGGTCATATCTTGCCTTAATTGGAGTATTTTTATTAATTTCTTTATATCCTTTATTAGCTATTAAAAAGATACTAAAAGGATCAGCTGCTTCAACTTTAAGACCAGTTACAGTAAAAAAAGTTAAGCAATTACTTATTGAAAAGACATCATTATGGAAGAAAATGTCTTTCTCTACTAAATGGAATTTAAGAGATATGTTTAGACATAAAGCAAGAACTATAATGGCTTTAATAGGAGTATTTGGCTGTACAGTATTAACTTCTGGTTGCCTTGGCATGAATGATACTATGAAAAGTATGATTACTTTGTTAGATGATACTGTTTACAATTTCAATTACAAAATTAATATAACTGAATCAGCTAAAAATGAAGATGTATTAAAACTTATAGAAGATAAACACTGTGATTATGTCAAAACAGCATCTATTAAATTAAATGAAGAAGCATATGAAATAGATATATATAATATATCGCACAATTATATCAAAGTATTAGATTCTAAATATAATAACGTTACTTTAGAAGATAATTGTGTTTATGTTTGTAATAGAATTGCTAAAGAAAACAATATAAAAGTTGGCGATAATTTATCATTTAGTCTTTATGGACAAAATTATACATATAATGTTAAAGTTAGTAAGATAGTTAACTCATTTATGTCTAAAAACATAGTTTTAACTGAAAATTATGCTAAAACATTAATTAATGATCAAAATAAATCATTAAATGAAATAATCCCAACATCATATGTATTAACAAATGAAGTGGTTAATAAAAATGATTATTCTATAATAAGTTCATTACAAAACAAAAAAGATATAATAAGTTCATATGACCAATTTATGAATATATTATATATGATGATTACTATCTTGATTATCTTTGCTATGCTACTTTGCTTTATTGTTTTATATAATCTTGGCGCAATGAGTTATATAGAAAGATATAGAGAACTATCCACTTTAAAAGTAGTTGGTTTTAAAGATAAACAAATAGGGAAATTATTAGTAAAGCAAAATACATGGATAAGTTTATTTGGAACTTTACTTGGATTATTAGGTGGATATCTATTACTTACAATTTTAATGAAAGCATTAGCTAGTGAATATGAAGTTAAATGTTTTGTATCAGCCTTATCATTATTAATTTCCTTTATGATAACTATGATAACATCATATTTAGTAAGTAAATTAGTAAGTCTTAAAAATAAGAAAATAAATATGGTTGAAGCTTTGAAAATAAACGAATAAGAAAAATATATACAATATTTAAAAATGGGTTAATCTAGATAACTAGAAAAACTCATTTTTTTTAGTTGAATTTTAAATAGTTAAGCTTTACCAAATAAAGTGAAAATATATAATCTTTGTCTTTTATTAGTAAACATAAATGTTGTGCAAGTAAGACCTGTCTACAAGCAACAAATATCTCTTTAAGTTATTATGGAGAAAACTGATTAAAAAGATATGGAGATATAGTATTCTAATAAGCATTTTTCTAATAAAATAAAAACCAAGAAGATTTTTATTTTTTCTTGGTTTTATCGTATGAAATGAAAAAATATTTTTATAAGTTTTTAAGCATTCTATTTTGTTATATTTTAAATATTATTAACTGTAGAATTTAGTTGATAAGAATTAAATTCGGTAGGTTCATTATTTCCAAGGCTTTCAAGCTTTTCTTCAAGTTCTTCAATTTTATCTATTTTTCCTTGTTGATAAGCAATAAGTCTTTCTCTACAACTTTCAAGTCTTAATAAAAGACCACCTAAACGAATTTCTTCAACATCAAATCCATGAGGCTTATTTTCTTTAAACCAAGCAACTCTAAAATATTTAATAAATTCTTTTAAGGCTTTTATTGTGTTTGTATATTGCATAATGATTTCTTTTAAATCTTGCTTATTTTGATAAGCAATACGGGTTTTATAACCAAGATCATATTTATATGATAAAACTTTAGCAAGACTTGCATAATATTGTGCAAGGTAGGAATATTCATTTAATCTATTTGCACATCTTTTTATCATAGAAGAATATTTTGCGTATATCTTACCTTCATTTCCCTTGATTGTATAATCAAAAATGCCAAGGAAAGGATCATTATAAAGCATATATTTACTTGGATTTAATGAACGTTTGTCATTTAAATCTAATCTATTTAACAAATCAAATTCCATAAAATCATCCCATTTTACTGAGAACTTTTCATAAAATTTATCTTTTATTTCCTTAATAGAAGTTATTCCATCATAAATACATTTTGCATAAAATAAAGCTGGTAATGCAGCAAAGAATGAACATTCCCCTCCATTATCTTTCCATTGAGTTATATATACTTCTTCAATATTATTTTCTTTGCAACTTGTCATAGCAGGTTTACTAACTTTCATTCCATAATGATTATTTGGAGCAAATCCCATCCAAGTCCAAATTCCACCTGCAAAACAAATTTCATTATTAAATTCTTTATGACTTTGAATCATTTTATCGTAGAAGTTTTTATCATGATGATAATAATCCCAATAGATAAGTTTTATACCTTGAGGAACTAAATTTTTTACTTTATCATCAATAGTTACATTATCAATAGCATAATAATCACCATTACTTGCAATTCTATAAAACATATCTGACCACATCATAATAGTAAATCCATATTTTTTTGCTATTTCATTTACTTTATTTAAATGTCTAAGTAATAATTCGATTCTTTCATGATAACCATGAATAGAAAGATAATTACCACGACCTAGCATATGAGCTTCATCCATTCCAATGTTAACATTTCTTGAACTAAAACATTCACTAAGAGTGGCAAATATATTATCAATTAATTGATATGTTCTTGGATCATCAACAAGTAATATATCATTTACATCATTAATAGACGCGTAATTATTCCAACGGAAAATAGCATTTAAATGGGCAAGAGTTTGAATACAAGGAATAAGTTCTATATTTTTACTTTTAGCATATTGATCAATTTCTTTTAATTCTTCTTTACTATATTTTCCACGAAGGTAGCCAAACATAGGTTCATTATTTACTTCATAAGTATCTTCAGTATATAACATTAAGGTGTTGTAGCCAATTTTGCTTAGAATATCTATATATTTTTTTACAGCTTCTACGTTCAAGATAGCGTTTCTTGAACAATCTAGCATAACTCCAATTTTTTTCATAGTAATCTCCTATTTATCTAATTTTGCAAAAACAGGAAGTCCGTTTTCATAAGTCATTTCAATTTCACCTTGAATTAAAGGTAAAGAATATTTAATAAATTCATTAGAAATATCATTACCATTAATAATCCATTCCTTAGGGAATTGTTTTACAAAGTTAGCAACACTTGCTACATCAACAAGTTTATATTCAATTTCATACTTGCCATTTTTGCCTACATTTTCCATTGTTACCATTTTGCCTGTATTATTTTCAATAAGATTAATAGCAGCAACACCACAATCAAAAGCTTCATTTATGTCAGTTTTAGATGCTAAATGCGAAGAGCATCTTTGTGGTAAGTTTAAGATAATATTTCTTACAGGAATATTCAATTTACTATGGACTATATCAGCTAATACAACAGCAGTTCCTTCAAGTTGCATATGGCCAAATACATCATTATCTTCTTTATAACGGTATTTTTCAAAGAAGTAAGATCCATCTTCATTTTTAATTCCTTCAGATACTACAACTAATACCTTTTTATTTTTTTCATATAACTCTTTTATTTGCATTAAAGCGTTTTCTAAATTAAAAGGAACTTCTGGAAGATAAATTAAATCAGGCCCATAACCTGTAAGCTCTGCAAGTTTAGCACCAGCAGTTAACCAACCAGCTCCACGGCCCATAATTTCTACTACAGTAACTCTTCCTTTTTCATATACAGAAGTATCTATTTTTATTTCAGCTATAGTTGTAGCAATATATTTTATAGCACTTCCATATCCTGGAGTATGATCTATATTTATTAAATCATTATCAACAGTTTTAGGAACTCCTAAAATGTTAACATTAATATTATTATCTTTAAAGAATTTAGCTAATTTTGCTGTTGTATCCATGGAATCATTACCACCAATTAAAATAACATAGCCAATATTATATTTATTAATAGTGGAAAGAATATTTTTATAATCTAAATTTGTATAATCATTTGATAAATTGTACCTAACACTTCCAAGAGCAGCTCCTGGCGTTGATAAAAGTAGTTGAATTTGCATTTTGTCTTGTAAAGACATATCAATTAATTTATCATTAATTAATCCGCTAATTCCATTTAAAGAGCCATAAACTTTATCGATGAATTTAGAATTTAATGCAGATATTACGACTCCAGCAAGTGAAGAATTAATAACCGCAGTAGGGCCACCTGATTGACAAACAACGCAAGATTTTTTCATACGATCCTCCATAAAACTATACATAAATTATAACATGCTATCTATTTTTATAAACACTAAAATTAGGAATAAGTATATATAATATTTATATTTTAATTTAATTAATATAAAAAGTACATTTTACAATAACCTAAAGTAAATTATAAAAATGTACTTTTATTAAAGCTATTTTTTAGAATAATAATAGTAAGATTTATTTTTGCTTCTAGTAGCATTGGTAATATTAATTCCAATTATATTGGCATTAACGTTTTCTAAAGCTTTAATAGAATCTAAAGTGTCTTTTTTCTTAGTTGCATTTAAAGCAACATTAAATACTACTCCATCACAATATTCAGAAACAATTAATGCATCAGTGCATAATAATACAGGAGGAGTATCAATAATTATATAATCATACTCATTTTTTAAAGAATTTATTAATTCTTTTAATTTATTTGATTCAAGAAGAATAATAGGATTTAATATTTTCTCACCAATAGTAATTAAATCAACACCAGATTGTGTGTGTTTTATAATATCTTCTTTATTAACTTTTCCATCAACGAAGTCAACAAGTCCATTTGCTCTTTCAACATTAAATGTTCTATGAAGTACAGGACGTCTTGTATCTAAATCAATTAATAAAACTTTCTTTTTATTATTGGCAATGCAATAAGCAAGATTTGCAGATACTGTTGATTTTAATTCATCAACAACAGATGAAGAAACCATAATAGTTTTTATGGGATTATCAATATTAGCATAATGAATATTACTTAATAGTTTATTATAAGATTCAAAATTATTTTGAGTTGGTTCAATAAGACTTATTTGCTTATAATTACTATGTTTTATCTTTTTATTATTTGCTTGATATTGAATACCAATTATTAATTTATTAGTGATTTTTTCAACAGCATCTTTGGATTTGAATTTATTAGAAACAGTTTCTTTTAATAAAACAACAAGAAGAGAAAGGACAAGTCCAATAACAAAAGATACAATAATATATGCAATTTTATTTGGAGAAACATATACGCCAAGTTTAGCGTTAGTTACAATGCCAACTTTAGCATTGTATTTTTTGATAACTTCATCATTTTCACAAACTTGTATTAATGATTTAATAGTTTCATCAGTGATTATTTGTGCTCTTTCTGGAGTAGAGGCTTTAACAGAAATATTTATAAAATAAGATGTTTCAGAACTTTCAGTTTTAATCATTGATTTTAATGTTGAAGATTTAATATTTGTTACTTGAGAAACATTATCTAAAACTAAATCTGTTGTTGTAAGTTGAGCAATTGTTTGGACTACTCTTAAAGTATTAATATAATCCACAGAATCTGTACTACTTACATTCTTATTTTCAATAGCTACAGCAACAGTAGATGATGAAGAGTAGGTTGGATGAACAAATGTGCAAACATATACACCACCTAAAATTGTAATACCAAAGGTTATTGAACAAATCAATACAATATTTTTTAATACAATTTGCAATAAATCAACAAAACTTAATCCCTCATTATTATTTTCACTCATAAGCATTTCTTTTAATGAAATTATTTTATTTCATTAACCCTTTCTAAATTTTATCTTGTTTTTCAACCATATAATTATAGCATAATGAAATTTTATTTAGAATATAGTTATAAATAAAAAACCAATGCTCATAGCATCGGTTTTAAATTACATGTAAGAAAATACCAATCCCGTTTTTCGACTTTAACACTATAAATCTTTCGAATGATATTTAGGAGTTTTAGATTTTACATTATATAAATATAATGCAAATATTTAATTAAACTCTTTTTTTATTTTCTTTTATTGTCAAAAGTCAGGTAACATGCTATCTATTTTTATAAACACTAAAATTAAAAATAAATACATATAATATTAATGTTTTTTATTTTGATTTTTTTTAAAGCGATATTTACTTGGAGAAATTCCATATTTCTTTTTAAATTCTTTATTAAAATGAGATAAATTATTAAATCCAATTCCATATGCAATCTGTGAAATTCCCATATGTGATGATTGAAGAAGATTTTTAGCTTCTATTAACTGATTATTAAGTTTATATTCAATAATACTTTGCCCAACTTCTTTCTTAAATTTATGACATATTGTGGCTTTAGATACAAAAAAATGACTAGCAATTTCATCTAATTTAATTGAAGAAGAATAACTATTATCTAATAATATTTTAATATTACTTACGAGATCAGAATATTCTTTTTCTTTGTTTTCATTAAAAATGACATTTAAATTCCTATCGATATAAATAAATAAATTTTCAAAGCAATTATTAATAATTTTTTCATAATTTTTCTTTTTAAAAAAAGCTTCAAAATAAATTTGCTTATAAATAGTTTCTAAAAGATTATATTCTTCCTTTTCGTAATGATAAACTAAGATATTATTTGTAAAATTATTTTTATCTATAAAAGTAGTGTTATCAACACCTAATGCATAAAAAGTAAGATTAGATAAACTAATTTCGCTATGCTCAGTATTAGTTTTAATAATTATTAAATCACCTTTTTGAATTTCGTATTGAAATGTAGAGGTTTTAATAAATCCTTTACCATCAGTTACAAACAATATTTCTAAATTAGGATGACTATGCATAGTTGCTTTAAAAGAGTCTTTTAATTCATCAACGGAAATAAAAAATAAAGGACTATTTTCAATTTGGATAGGTACTCTTTGATGTAGCATAAATTACCTCCTAAATTACATTTTTTATTTTACAACATAGCATTATAATATTACAAGATAATTGTATATTTTCTTTGCTATCAATAATATAATTTAATTACAACAACCACAAAAAAAGAATATTACTAAAACACATCCTTATAACTTAATTCAAATAGAAATTAAAACAAGGAGGTATACATATGAAGGCTAAGTCCTTAAATGGATGCAATATAAAAGCTAAAAGAAAAAGTGGAATTAGAGAAATTAAAAGGAAAGAAAAAGTATTTTTGCTAGTGATGCTTGCAATCCCTATTATACATTGGTTTGTATTTTGGCTGTATGTAAATTTAGATACAATTTTGCTAGCATTTCAAACAAAAACGGGAACTTGGACATTGGATAATTTTAAGAGCATATTTTACGATTTTAAAAAAGGTGAAGGAATTTCCATTGCCGTTACTAATACTTTAAAATATTTTGCAAATAATTTATTAATTCTAATGCTTGCTTTGTTTATTAGTTACTTTATGTATAGAAATATAAAAGGAACTAAATTTTTTAGAATAATTTTTTATTTACCAGGCATTATTTCTGCAGTTGCGTTAACAACAGTATATAGTGATTTCATTTCTCCAACAGGTGCTTATGGAGCGTTAATGAAATTACTTGGAAAGCAAAGCAAAATAAAGGAGTTTCTTGCTGATTCAAGATATGCAACAAAGGCAATATTAATTTATTGTATTTGGACAGGATTTGGAACAAATCTATTATTATTTACAGGAGCAATGAAAAGAATTCCTACTGAAGTTATTGAATCTTGCAAATTAGATGGATGTTCAATGATAAGAGAATTATTTCAAATTAATTTACCACTTATTTGGCCAACAATTTCAACAATTATTATCTTGAATTGTACAAGTTTATTTGCTGCATCAGGGCCAATTTTATTGTTCACATATGGAAACTATAAAACAACAACAATTGGCTTTTGGATTTTCCGTTACGTATATGAATATAATAACTATAATATAGTATCAGCAGCGGGACTATTATTTACATGTATTGGCGTGCCATTTATTTTATTAGTTAGAAAGCTAATAGATAAAGTACCAACAGCAGAATATTAAAGAGGTATTAATATGTTAAAAAAGAAAGAAAAAGATATAGTTAGTCCTATTCTTACTAAAAGAACAAAAGGTGAAAAAGTTGTGTTCACTATAGTATTTATTTTATTCTGCTTATATGCAATATCATTGATTTTACCATTTGTTTTTGTGTTCTTATCAAGTTTAAAAGATGGATTTAGCGAATATTTTGACGAGAACAACACTGTATTTACTCTTCCTAAAAAATGGCTTTTTTCAAATTATATCGAGGCATTTAAAAAATTAAAATATGATAATGGCGAAATTCAAGTTAGTTTTCCTATGATGTTTGTAAACTCAATTTGGTATACATTGCTTTCTTCATTTGTTAGTGTATTTTCTTGTACTGTTACAGGTTATTGTTTATCTAAATATCAATTTAAAGCGAGAAAATATATTTATGCAATAGCAATTTTTTGTATGACCATTCCAATTGTAGGAACTACAGGATCATATTATAAATTAATTGGTGATCTTGGGATTTATGATACTCCACTTTATGTTGTAATTTCAAGCATATCAGCGTGGGGATTTAATTTTTTAGTTATGTATGGCTTCTTTAAAAATGTATCTTGGACATATGCAGAAGCAGCTTTTGTTGATGGGGGTGGTCATTTTACAGCTTTTTTCAAAATTATGATACCATTAGCAATTGGACCAATAACAACTTTATTTGTTGTAGCATGTATAAGCAATTGGAATGATTATATGTCACTTATAATGTATATGCCAAGTTATCCAACAATAGCAAGTGGCTTATACAATTATCAAGCAAATTCAACACGTATTGGTGATATGCCAATTTATTTTGCAGGAATTTTAATTTCAATTATCCCTGTATTAATAATGTTTATTTTCTGTTCAAATACTATGATGAAAAATATGAATGTTGGTGGAATAAAAGGTTAGGAGGAATTTTATGAAAAACACTATAAAAAAATTATTATTAGCTTCAATTTTAACAATAGGAGCACTATCAAGTGCATCATGCAAGAAGAAAATTGAAAACAATGAAAATACTCTTGAAATATATATTGCAGATTTTGGATATGGGTATGAGTGGTTAAATTCTATGATTGATTCTTTTAAAAATCAAGATTGGGTTAAGGAAAAATATCCAAATTTAAATATACCTGCTGTTAAGCATAATTCAGTTCGTTCATGGGCTATTGATAGAATTCAAGCAGGAGAATCAAATACTATTGATTTATTTTTTGGTGTTACTAGTGGAACAAGTGTTTTTGAACAAACATATGGAAAAGATAAACCATATTTTGAAGATTTATCAGATTTATATGAAATGAATGTACCGAATGAAGATGTTAAGTTTAAAGATAAAATGGATGATAATTTTTTAAAGATGAGTACATATAAAAAGCTTGATGGAACTAGTACATATTATTGCGTTCCATGGGTTAGTGGTATGCAAGGCCTTATTTATAATAAATCTATGTTTGAAAGAATGGGTGTTAGTGAACCAAAAACAACTAATGAATTGTATGATGTATGTGCGGAAATTGTAAAAAAAGGAGAAACACCATTTATTTTTACTTCTAAAGAAAATTATTGGACATGTATGTTATTTTTAATTTGGTGGACACAATATGAAGGGCTTGATAATTATTGCAATTTTTATCAAGGATTAGTTGAAGAAGATGGTATTACTTCAATGTCTAAAGATGTATTTAAGCAAGAAGGAAGACTTGAATCATTAAAAGTAATTGAAGATTTATTAATGTATCCTGATAAGAAAGATTATTATCATGAAGAAGTAAATACTATGTCATTTACTCAAGCACAAGCTAAATTCTTATTAGGACAAGGATCGATGATGCCAAATGGTGACTGGTTTGAAACAGAAATTACTAAATCAGTGAACACAAGTAGTGTTAAAGATACATTTACATTTATGAAAACTCCTGTAATCAGTACTATTACTAAATCACTTGAAGATACAACAATGACAGACAAGACTCTTTCAAAAGTAATTGAAGCAATTGACAACAATCAAACTTCTTATGAAGGTGTTAGTGCAAATGATTTTGCTCATATTAAAGAAGCTCGTAATTTGATTTTACCAGTTGGGAATCATACAGCTATGATTCCTGCATATTCTACGGCAAAAGGCCTTGCTAAAGATTTCTTATTGTTTATGGCGACAGATACAGCAAACGAAGTATTTACTACTGCTACAAATGGCGCATCTATGCCATTTAAATATGATGTTAAAGTAAAAAATCCAACACTTTATAACTCATTACCTACATTGCAAAAAGATCGTATTTCTATGCAAGAAAATGCGGTATTTATGTTAAATGAAAATACTTATCAAACTGTATACTATGGAGGAATTTCAAGACTTTCAGGAGATAGAACAAATATTGAAGTATTAATGACATCTAAAAATGCTTCTGATAGAAAAACAGCTGTTCAAATTTTTAATGAAGAAATAGAATACTGGGACAATACAAGATGGAATAGTGTATTGACTAATATTGGGTTAAAATAATATGAAGAAAAGTATAGAAAAAATCATAATATTTGTATTATCTTGCAATGCATTAATGGGATGTACAACAAATAATGATTCCATTTTAAGCAATGAAACTAGCAACATAGAACATAAAGATGATTTAATTCATTTATGGTCAGTTGAAGACACTTTTAAAGTCTTACAAGATGCAAATTATGAAACCTATTATGATAACAAGGCCAAGATTGTTATATCTTCAGCTAAAAATGAATACGAAAATGCTCAAATAATAATTTCACCAGAAAAAGATATTAAAAGTTATGACATTACATTAAGTGATTTAAAAGACAAAAACGGCAATATTTTTGATAAAAGCAATTTTAAAGTCTATAATCAAAAATATATAGAAGTTACTAAAACAACGACTTCTCGTTTTAATTCTGGATATTATCCTGATGCTTTATTACCATTTGATGTTGCTATAGATTATAAGGAAAATTTTATTAATGAAGGTAACAATCAAGGTATTTATTTTGAATGTTATGTGCCAAAAAATCAAAATGGTGGAGTATATGAAGGAACATTTACGTTATCATTAGATAATAATGTTTATAATATTCCAGTAAGCGTGACAATTTATAATTATACATTACAAGATACTGTTCATTCTCGTAGTTCTTTTGGCGTTCATCGCTATTGGAATGAAGGCGGTATAGTAAGTGCAGAAAAAGATGCTAGTTATGAAATGTATGAAAAATATTATGAGTATTTATTAGAGCATCGTATTTCCACACGTTATTTACCTGCAGCAATGGAAGATGTTGATGGCTTCATTATAGAACTTAGAAAATATGTTAGGAATGAAAAATGTAGCAATTATATTATTCCTTATATAAGTAAATGGGATAATAAATTAAATGGAACATGTATTGATTATGATTTGTATAAAACATATCTTAATGCAATAGCTACTCAATCAATACTAGACAATTATAACTATTTTGAAAAAGCCTCTACATATTTTGCAATGTTTGATGAAATTACTTCTGATAGTATGATTAAACTTGCTAATAAGTTTTATAAAAAAATTCTTGATTTACATTTTGAAATGGCAACTTTATGGGAAAAAGATTTAAATTGTGAAGAAACATTAAAAAATAAAATCATTGATTCAATGCTAAATGTTAGTCAACTTATGGTTACAACATATAATAAAAAGTTTGAAGATTATGTTACTTTTTGCCCATTACTTGATAAATATGATGATCAAGATAGTAAAAATAATTATATGAATTCCTATACATATGAAGATAATGGTCACACAATAACACAAAATAGTGAAAAATGGTGGTATAGTGCAGGAATTCCCAAAAACCCATATGCAAGTTATCATATAGATGATAATGGCTATAGTCCAATAGTTTATAGTTGGATGCAATATGCTAATGATGTCGTTGGAAATTTATATTGGTCGGCAACATTTTATCTTGTAAGAACAAGTGAGAACAATAAAATTGTTTATAATACATTACAAGATTGTTATACAACAGCAATGAGATTTCCTAATACAAATGGTGATGGATTTTTATTATATCCAGGAGCCCCATATGGAATTAATGGACCTGTTGGAAGTATTCGTTTACAACAAATATTAGATGGTCTTGAAGAATATGATATGCTTTATGCATTAGAAGAAAAATATGAAAATCTTAAATTGCAAGGAATAGATTGTGATTTTGATAGTGTCTTAAATTTTTTCTATGAAAGATTATTTACAGGTACAAAAGTTGCCACAAGTAATGAAACATATGAAACTATGAGAGAACAATTATTATCATTATTAGAACTTGCACAAAATACAAATGTTATTGTAACAAAAGCTACAACAACAAGTAGTAAATTAGAAGCAACTATATATGTACCTCAAGAAAAAGAAATTACTTGTAATGGAAATAAAGTCAAAGAAGAATTAGTAGAAAATGGAAAGATATTAACTATTAATTATGATCTAATAAATAAAGAAAGTAATTTCAATATTAGTGTTGATGAATTTAAAGCAACTCTTCTTGTAAATGCTAAATATACCGAATATAAAGGAAATGATTTAAAAGATTTATTCACTTCATCAATTGGAACTATTACAAATGATGAAAATGGTACAAATATAGAATTTGCTCCTTCAACATCAAAGCGTCATTTATTTAGCTTTGCTCCAACATTAGTTGAAATGATTACAAGTGATACAAATACAATTAATTTAATTCTTAATTCAGATAGTCAATGCAATATAGAAATATTGTTTACAGGAGATAAATCAGCTGTAGCAATACCTGTATATAGTGGAACTATTAAAAATGGAGAAAATAATATTGATATTAACATTTCAACACTTAACTTTGAAACCATTGGCAACTTGAAAAATGTTACTATTCGTTTAGGAGATCAAGGAGACAATGTTTCAAGAAAAATAGCAATAAAAGCACTTTCAATTAAATAGGAGAATTGTATGAAAAAGATAAAGATAATTTATGCCACTTTAGCAATAACTTTATTATCAAGTTGTAATTCTTCAAATACGTCATCTTCAAATGAAAATTCAATAGAAGAAAGTACTAGTCAACAAGAAACAAAAAAGAACTATATTGTATTGAATAATTTTGAAAACTATAAAGAAGATGTAGAGCCAATATCATTGCTAAATTATTTTGGTAAAGCAGCAATAAATGATGATGAAAGATATGTTTTTGAAGGAAAACAATCATTAAAAATTATACCAGAGGGCTGCAAAAGTGAAGGGAACTATAAACCAACATTAAAACAACCTTTGACTTTAGACACTCGCAAATTTGATGAAAAAGATATTTCACAATATAAAATGATTACCTCAATGGTTTATAATAGTTCATCTTCAAATATCTCATTAACACTTGCATTACAATTTTTTGGAGGATATGAAACAAATTATCAACAATACACTTTAAAAGAAGGCTGGAATACAATTGTTTATCAAATAGATCCCCAAATTGTAGAAATCACTTACGATATAACTAATTGTAAAGGTTTATTATATATTTTTGATGAACCAACAGCATTCGTGCCAACTTTATATCTTGATGATATTAGAATTTATAAGACATCTGAACCATTTCAATCTTTAGATACAAGTGTTGATGAAAATGAAGTTTGTAGTTTTGATAAACTTTATCAACAATATGTAGTATTTGGAAATAATAACTATCCAAAATTTAGCCCAACACTTGAAATTAATGAAGATTTAAAATACGCCATTAAAGGAAAATCATTAAAAGTAACAATGCCAAAAAATGATGGCTCGTTTACAACTTATGCTTATACTGGATTTTCATTAAATAGCAAATTTATTCATTCAGTTGGGCTTGATAAGTATGATGATGATAAGTATTTTTCATTTTATGTATACAATACTGGAGCATCACAACAAAGGCTATTCTTAGAATTATTTGATTATAATGGAGTTAGATATTATAAAAAAACAGATATATATATTCCAAGTAATTCTTGGAAACAAGTCAAAATTAAAATGTTAGATTTAATGAGTGGAGGGTCAAAAGCTTTAACTACTGGAAATGCTGGAGAAATATATATTAACTGGGAGATAAATTCATTAACTGAAGATAGAGTTTTATACTTCGATGAATTTATGATTGTCGATGAACAAGTTCATGTTTAGTCTATGGAATTATATAGACGCCGATAAATATAATTTTTCAGTAAATAAAATAGTTAAAGAATGGTATGATTTAAAAATAAATGTTGGGTGTTCATTTGTTTGCGATGGAAGTTCAAAACAACTATTTAAAAACATTGAACTTATTAATAAAGCAAAAGAAAAGAAAATCCAAATGTTTGTGTATGATAAAAGAATATTCTTTTCCAACTATAAAAATAATGGTAAAGAAAAATATCTTAAAGATGTTAGACAAACTCTTCAAGATTATCAAAACTGTCCAAATATTATAGGCTTTATTTTAGCAGATGAACCTAATAAGGAAAATTTAAAATATGTTATAGAAGCTCATGAAATATTTAAAAATGAGACATCATTAATAGGATTTGTAAATTTTAGTTGGTGTGACTATAGAAATGTTGAATATGGTTCAAGAGAAAATTATCAAAGGGAATTAGTAAATGTTTGTCAAAACAATTTACAGTTAATATCAAATGATCGCTATTCTTGTTTACATAGCAAAAATTATGAGGAGGGATTTAAAGAAATCGGAATAGACAAATACTTTAAAGACTTAAACTTCTTTTATGAAGTAGCTAAGCAAATTAATGTTCCTTACATTACATCATTGTTATCTGTTGGGCATTGGATGTATCGAACACCATCAGATAAAGATATTAGATGGCAATTATCTACAAGTTTTTCTCATGGCGTTCAAGGAATAATGTGGTTTTTTATTCATCAACATCGACTTGCGGATGATTATTATGATTATCCTATAGATATTCATGGCAATAAAACACGACTATATGATGATTTAAAAAATCAAACCATTCGTTTTGTTGATCATGTTGTTAAGCCACTAGAAGGTTATACTTTTAAAAAAGTATGGCATATTGAAAAAAATTATGGTGATACGAAGTTATTGGAAAAAAATGATACATTAGTTTATTGCCATAGTGACCATCATCAAAATGGAATTTTATCATATTTTGAAAAAGGGAAAGAAAAAGCATATTTATTAGTTAACAATGATCAAGAATATGCAGAAGTATTCTTTATCGAATTCAAAGATAATCCAGATAAAAATTACCATATATGGTTAGACGCAGGTGGTACTCACATTATATTTATTAAATAACAAGGAGAAAAAAATGAAAAAAATTAATAACATTTTATCGCTTTTGGCTCTTGGACTTGGTATTACAACAATGGCATCTTGTAATTCAAATAAAACATCTGAAAGCGAAAGCTCAAACACAAGTCAACAAGAATCATTACAACCATCAGAAAATCCAAGTGAAAATCAATCAACATCTGAAAAAATTACTTTAACAGGTTTTGATGTTGAAGATGAAGTAAATGCTTCATTTGGAAATAGTTTTACTTTACCAACTTTTACACCAATAGATCAAAATAATAATATTTATTCTGTCAAAGTCAAAGTTGTCTGTGATGGAAAAGAAGTAGCAATAGTTAATAATAAAATTGATATTAATTCAATGAAAGATTATGTAGTTACTTTTACTGTTGAAGGTCTTGATAATGTAAGTAAAGTAATGGTTATTAAGGTAAAAGATCTTGTAAAACCAACAATTACTCTTGAAAAACTAAATACATTTTATAGCGAAAATGAGCAAATAACTTTACCAAAAGCTAGCATAATTGATAATGTTGATGAAGATTTAGCTTGCAAATTTCAAGTTACAAAGGACAATCAAGTTATTTTAGATAACATTCAAAATACATTTACATTAAGTGAAACTGGTAAATATACTTTAGTTGCAACATGTGTTGATTCAAGTGGAAATGAAGGAAAAGAAACAATAGATTTTATTATAAGAAGCACTCCATCAAAAGGGGAGATTGAAGATTTTAAAGATGTATTAGCTTTTGATTGTGTAAAAGCAATTAATAATAATGATGGTCTAGCAATTAAAAGTGAATTAGTATCTTTTAAAGGAAAAGATGCAATAAAAATCACAAGTACTAATGCTAATGATGAAGCTGTAAAATATCCTGGATTATCACTTACTCCAAGAATTAGTAAAGAACAAGCACAAACATTGTTAGATGATGACTTTAAATTTGTATCAGTTGAGTATTATATTGATTATAATGCCAAAAGAAATATTTATCAAAAATGGGATGGACAAAAATCATATGCTACAACATTAAATACTTGGGCTACTATTAATTTGCCTCTTGATACATTTGTAGCTAATTATGACAAAATTGCTTCGGGAGATGCTTCATTATTTTATATTGGAAATGAAGCAACATATGTAGAAGATGGCATATGTGCAGTTTTTGATTTTTATGTTTCTTCAATTTATGTGACAAAGAATATTAATACAGATATTACTTTTGCTGATAATGGCATTCAAAATGAAGCCTCTTGTAATAGTCAAATTGAAGTATCAAAGATTACTGCTTCATATTTAGATGCGACTTTTAGTTATGAGTATTTTGATCCAAATGGAAATCCATTAGAAGTTACTGATGGAAAGATTACTCTAAATAATCCTGGTATTTATGAAATTGTAGCTACAGCAAACGAAAAATGTTATAGTGGAAGTGCTACTTATCAAATCGTTGTTAAAGCAACACTTGAACAAGTTAATTCTTTAGTAAACGAAATACTTAGTGCTTCAGATATCAGTTTGATGCAAGAAAAAGCAAATACATTAAAAGCATATTATGTAACATTATCTACAGAAGATAAAAATAAAGTAAATGCTTTTGAATATGTAAGAGCAACTAATTTATTAACACTAAAAGAAGATGTTATTTATTATTTTGATGAAACAGCAGGAAAAGATCAAGTTACATTACAATATGATGCAAAGAATACAGAAGTATCAACAAAAGATGGAGTTTCATATGTAACAGATGTAAAATATGGAAATGAAAAAGGATCAACTAAATTTACCTTTAAAGATGTTCCATCAGAATGGTTTAGCCCATATACAATTGTATTATCAACCCCAGCAATCGAAGACTTAAGTGCATATCAATATATAAGATTCTATGTACAAGGTTATTGCTATAAGGCAGATAGACCAATTACATTTGCGATAACAGTAAATGATAAAAGAATAACTCCAACAATTAATCCAGTAGAAGCTAAAAATGGAAATTGGGTAGAAGTATTAGTTCCAGTATCAGAATTAACAGGCAATATAAAAATAAAAGTATATACTCATAATGGAAATGATTACTATGGCTCAGTATGGAATGACCCAACAAGAATGTATGTATACTTATCAAATATTAAAGGTGTAAAAGCATATAATGATTTTACATTTGCAAATGATTTTACACTTGAAAGTAGTTATGAAACAAATACAACATTATCACTTGAAAAAATGTCTGCAAGTGCAAGTAATGGAAGCGTAAATGCTACTAAATATGTTCTTGTAAAACCAGATGGTAGTGAAGAAGAAGTAACATCAGCTTCATCTATTGATTTATCCATAAAAGGGCAATATACATTGAAGGCTATTATCGATAATGAAAAATATTACAATACAATTTGCAAAGAATTTGTTGTTGCTGATCCAATAACATTAGCTGATGTAAATGCATTAATTGAAGAAATTTTAAATGCTTCAGATATCAGTTTAATGCAAGAAAAAGCTGATACATTAAAAGCTTACTATGCTGATTTATCTACAGAAGATAAAAATAAAGTAAATGCTTTTGAATATGTAAGAGCAACTAATTTATTAACATTAAAAGAAGATGTTATTTATTATTTTGATGAAACAGCAGGAAAAGATCAAGTTACATTACAATATGATGCAAAGAAT
>CAKPXW010000021.1 GCA_934202505.1 uncultured Bacilli bacterium
AAAGCAATAGCATTATTTATACCAGCTTTATACAAAGCTATTGTATCCATATATCCTTCACATATATATACTTTTTTTTCTTTTTTTATATATTCTAAGGCTTTAGCATAATGATATAAAGTATTGCCTTTTACAAATATTGGTGTTTCTGGTGAATTTACATATTTTGCCATATCAACCTTTGCAATGATTCTTCCTGAAAAAGCCACCACTTTTCCTTCTAAAGAAGTTATTGGGAAAATAAGTCTTGAAGAAAATCTATCAATTAATTTTCCATTTTCTTCAAGAGCAATACCACTACGGTAAATATCCTCTTTGCTATATCCTTTCATTAATAAAAATTTAATAACGCTTTCGGAGTCAAAAGAGTATCCTATTTCAAATTCTTTAATAATATCATCTGTTAAGTTTCTATTTTTACAATAATCTATTGCTTCTTTACAAGCTTTTAAATTATTCATATAAAACATTTTTGCATCTTGTAAGATATTATATAGAACCTGAATTTGAGGAGCTACCACTTCAGTTACTTTTTCTTTTACTTTAAAGTCAATGCCAACCATGTCAGCAACTTCTTTAACAGCCTTCATATAAGGAATCTTTTTATATTTTTGTAAAAATGTAAAAACATTTCCTCCTTCATTACAAACAAAACACTTAAATATTTGTTTATCTTGACTTATAGATAGTGATGGATTTGTATCATCATGAAAAGGACAAATTGCATAATAACCTTTGCCCTTATGAATGACATTGATATATCTTGAAATTACATCAACTATGTCCGCTCTTTCTCTTATTTCATTGATTTGATTTGTTAAGTTGTCCATCAATTACCTCAATTTTTTATAATTTTATTTGTTTTGAAATAAAGTTTGCAACTTCTTCAATTGCAATTCTTTCTTGTTGCATTGTGTCACGATTTCTAATTGTTACACAATTATCAGTTAACGTATCAAAATCAACTGTTACGCAATATGGTGTTCCAATAGCATCTTGACGACGATATCTTTTACCAATTGAGCCAGCTTCATCATAATCGCATTCAAAATCTTTAACTAAATTTTTATATATTTCATCTGCTTTAGTTGATAATTGTTTTGAAAGTGGTAAAACAGCTACTTTAAAAGGCGCTAGTGCAGGATGTAAATGTAATACTACTCTTGTATCTTTTTCATTAATAGTTTCTTCTTCATATGCATCACATAAAATAGCAAGCATTAATCTATCTACACCAACTGATGGTTCAATAACATAAGGGATATATTTTTCATTTGTTTCTGGATCTAAATATTCCATTGATTCACCTGAATATTGTTGATGTTTTCCAAGATCATAATCACTACGATGAGCTATTCCCCATAATTCCTCATAAGTATCTGCAAATGGGAAATTATATAAAATATCACATGTTGCTTTTGAATAGTGGGCTAGTTCTTCCTTCGCATATTCAATATATTTTAAATTATCTTTTCTTATTCCAAGAGAAAGAAGGAAATCCATGCAATATTTTTTGAAAAATTCATACCATTCCATATCTGTTCCTGGCTTGCAGAAAAATTCAAGTTCCATTTGTTCAAATTCACGAGTTCTAAAAATAAAGTTACCTGGAGTTATTTCATTTCTAAATGCTTTTCCAATTTGTCCAATTCCAAATGGAATCTTTTTTCTTGATGTTCTTTGAACATTTTTAAAATTAATAAAAATTCCTTGTGCTGTTTCTGGTCTTAAATATGCTTGAGACTTTGCATCTTCAACAACACCAATTGATGTCTTAAACATTAATTGGAAATTTCTAATATTTGTGTATTCTTTATGTCCACACTTTGGACAAGGCACATTAGTATTGATATATGTTTCAAGTTCTTCATTTGACATTACTGATGCCTTAACTGAACTATCAAATCCTTCAATTAACTTATCAGCTCTGTATCTACTTTTGCAATATTTACAATCGATTAGAGGATCAGAAAAAGTTGCAACATGGCCTGATGCTTCCCAAACCTTTGGATTTAAAATAATTGCTGAATCAAGGCCTACAATATTTTTATTTTCAGTAACGAATTTTTTCCACCAAGCTTGCTTAATATTGTTTTTTAATGTAACGCCTAAAGGTCCATAATCCCAACTATTTGCAAGGCCTCCATAAATTTCACTACCCGGAAAAACAAAGCCTGTTGTTTTTACATGATTAACAATTTTATCAAATTGTTCTTTTGCCATAAATATCCCTCCACTTCAAAGTCATATTATAAAATATTTTTTATAATATTGCAAGTTAAATCTAGTCTTTACATGGTTCAAGAATATATCTTTTCACTTTTACTTGGCAAAAATTTTTATATGTTAAATTTTGTTTTATAAATAGTGATAAAAATATATTTATTTTTCATATCAAAAAATGCTATAATATGTGGTCGTAAAGAGGTGGTAATGCTATGAATATTCTTGTGGCTGGTGGGGCTGGTTATATTGGCTCTCACACAATGGTAGAATTAATTAATGCTGGACATGATGTAATATGTGCTGATAATTTATTGAATTCAAAATATGAATCTGTAAAAAGAGTGGAAAAAATTACAAATCATAAAATAAAATTTTATAAAGTTGATTTTTGTAATTATGAAGATGCAAAACAACTATTTATCGAAAATAAAATCGATGGAATTATCCATTTTGCAGGTTTAAAATGTGTTCCAGAATCTATTACTGTACCATTGAAATATTACCAAAACAATTTGATTTCAACTTTAAACATTTTGCAGTTAATGCAAGAATTTAATGTTAGAAATTTAGTTTTTTCATCTAGTGCTACTGTTTATGGAAAGCCTGATACATTGCCAATTAATGAAAATTGTCATACTGGAAACACAACAAATCCCTATGGAACAACAAAATTAATGATTGAAAAAATATTGATGGATATTGCTGCATCTTGTCCTAACTATAATATTGCGATACTTAGATATTTTAATCCAGTTGGCGCTCATCCTTCTGGATTAATCGGAGAGGATCCAAATGGTGTACCTAATAACCTTGTTCCTTTTGTTACTCAAGTTGCCATAGGACTTCGACCTTATATAAATGTTAATGGAAATGATTATAACACTAAAGATGGCACTGGTGTTCGTGACTATATTCATGTCTGTGATTTAGCTTATGGACATGTTTTAGCAATCAATAAGTTAGCTACAAATTGTGGGCTTGTAATATATAACTTAGGCACTGGAATTGGCTATTCTGTTTTAGATATCATAAAGGCTTTTGATAAAGTTGTTGGTCATCCAATTCCTTATAAGATTGTTCAAAGACGTCCTGGAGATATTGATGCTTGTTATGCCGATCCTGCAAAAGCCTTTAAAGAATTAGGATTTAAAACCAAATATACTCTTGAGGATATGGCAAGAGATGCTTGGAACTGGCAAGTTAAAAATCCAAAAGGATATGAAGAAGATTAATTTCTTCTTTTTTAATGGGAGGTAGTTTATGAATCAAAAAATTATTAATATTGCAGTTATAGCCCATGTCGATGCTGGAAAATCAACACTAGTTGATGCATTTTTAAGACAAAGTCATGTTTTCCGTGATAATGAAGAGTTAGTTGACTGTGTTATGGATAGTAATGAACTTGAACGTGAAAGAGGAATTACTATATATTCTAAAAACTGTTCGGTAATGTATAAAGATATCAAAATTAATATTGTTGATACTCCAGGGCATGCCGACTTTGCCAGTGAAATTGAAAGAATTATTAAAACTGTTGATAATGTTATATTATTAGTAGATGCAAGTGAAGGCCCTATGCCACAAACTAGATTTGTATTATCTAAAGCTCTAGAAATTGGCTTAAAGCCTATTTTACTTATTAATAAAATTGATAAAAAAGATGCAAGATGTTCTGAAGTAATTGATGAAGTATTCGAATTATTCTGCAATTTAAATGCTAATGATGAACAACTTGATTTTCCAGTTTTATATGGTATTGCTAAACAAGGAATTGTTAAAAAGCATTTAGAAGATGAAAGCAATTCTATCGAACCTTTATTTGAAGCAATACTTGAAAGAAATAACATCTATGATATATCAAAAAATGATTATCCTTTACAAATGCAAGTTTCTACTCTTGCTTATGATGATTATATCGGAAGACTTGGTATTGGAAGAGTATATCAAGGAAAATTAAAAGCTAACCAAGAAGTAAGTTATTGTAGGCAAGATGGTAAAATTGTAACTACTAAAATCGGTAAAATTTATCAATACATCGGAATAAAAAGAGTGGCTGTTGATGAAATATGCGCAGGTGATATTGCTGTGATATCTGGAATTCCTAGCATATCAATTGGCGAAACAATTTGTAATAAAGATAAGCCTTTACCTCTAGAATTAATTCAAATTGAAGAGCCTACTCTTTCTATGGATTTTTGTGTAAACACTTCACCTTTTGCTGGTAGAAGCGGAAAATTTTTAACAACTTTACAAATCAAAGCACGTCTTCTTAAAGAACTTGAAGTTAATGTTGGCATGAAAGTTGAAGATAATCCTACAACAGATAGCTTTAAAGTATCTGGTAGAGGAGAACTACATTTATCTGTTTTAATTGAAAAGATGCGCCGTGAAGGTTATGAGTTTGCAGTTTCTCGTCCAAGAGTAATTACACATACTGATGAAAATGGAAATGTTTTTGAACCTATGCAAAGAGTTACTGTTAATGTTATTGATATGTATGCTGGTAGAGTTATTCAAGCTTTTAATTTAAGAAAAGGTATTATGGAAGATATGGACTCTACTAATGGCTATACAAAAATAGTTTATGTTTTACCTTCAAGAGCTTTGATCGGCTATCGTCAAGAATTCACAAATGAAAGGCATGGTGAAGGAACTCTTTTAACACAATTTATTGGTTATGGTCCTTATGTTGGAGAACTTCCTCATCGTAGTAATGGCGTTATGGTGTCTCAAGAAACTGGCGTTACAATGGCATATTCTCTTCAATTTTTAGAAGATCGTGGGTATTTATTAGTACCTCCTTCTGTTGAAGTTTATGAAGGTCAAATCATTGGCGTTCACAACTTATCAAACGATTTAAGTGTAAATCCAATTAGAAATAAAAATCTTACTTCTGTAAGAAGTGCTGCTACAGATGTCGCTGTAAGCGTATCTCCTTGTAGAGTTTTAAAACTCGAAGAGGCACTTGAATTTATTGAAGATGATGAATTAGTAGAAATTACTCCTGATGCGATAAGACTTAGAAAAAAACATCTATCAAAACTTGATAGACGTTTAGCTTATCGTGAAGAAAACAAAAATCATTAATAGATATATACAAAAGCTTCATAAGGTTGCAATGTAATATTGCAATCTTTTATTTTTTTATCATAATTGCTAAGTAATATCTCTTTGATTTTAAAAGGTAATGTAATATTTTCTACATATTTATTCATATTAGCAACGATACAAATATTATCTTTGCCAGTTCTTGTGTAAACATAGACATTTAAATTATCTTTTAAATAATAATTAAAATCTCCATAAGTAAAAGTATCTTTATACTTTCCTTTCCTTAATGATAATAATTTTTTATAAAAATTTAAGATGGAATTTTCATCTTTTTGTTCTAAAGCAGCATTTATTTCTTTATAATTTTCATTTACTTTTAGCCATGTTTTACATCCTTTATTAAATCCAGCATTAACCTTATCATCCCATTGCATTGGGGAACGGTTATTATCTCTTCCTTCTTGATTACAAGCATCCATAAATTCTTCATAAGTTAATAATTTCTTTTCAAGAACATATTCCTTATAAGCACCATGTATTTCTAAATCATCATATTCATTAATATCGGTGACATGAAGATTCAACATTCCAAGTTCTTGGCCTTGATAAATAAATGGAGTTCCTTTTAATAAATAATTATATAATGCTATACATTTTGCTGATTCTAAATAATAATTTTTAGGATCACCAAATCTATTTATACAACGGCCTAGATCATGATTTTCGACAACTAAAGCATTCCAAGAAATATTATTTAATCCTTCTTGGTATTTACTTAATGTGTCTTTAATAAATTTATGATTAATTGGAATTGGAGTAAATTTATACAAACGTGTTTTATCATTTGTTGAACTTGTACATTCAAATTGAAAAACCATTGATAATTCATGATTTTCAGGACGGGTAAAATCAATAGCTTTAGGTAAATCTCCCCAAGCTTCTCCAACTGTAACAGCATCATATTTTCCAAATGATTTTTCATTTAATGCTCGAACTTTTTGATGTAATGTTGGTCCATAATCTAAAATGTTTTTATCTATCTCTTTGCCAATTAAATGAATTACATCAAATCTTATTCCTCTAATTCCTTTTTCCATCCAAAAATTAATTACTTTGGTCATCTCCTCCAGTATTTTAGGATTTTCCCAATTTAAATCTGGCTGTCCAACCCCAAATTCATGGAAATAATATTGTTTAGTATTGCTATCATATTCCCACGCACTTCCTGAAAAACATGATTGCATATTAAAAAGTGGAGAATCTCTCCAAATATAATAATCCCTATATGGATTATCTTTACTTTTTTTAGATTCTTGAAACCATTTATGTAAAGAAGATGTATGATTAGCTACAATGTCCATCATTATATACATATCTCTTTTTTTACATTCTTCTATTAGATTATCCATATCTTCCATAGTTCCAAATAATTCATTTATATCTAAATAATCAGATACATCATAACCATTGTCTTCCATTGGCGACTTAAAAAATGGAGTTAGCCATAAAATATCAACTCCAAGGTCTTTTAAATAATCCAATTTTTCAATTATTCCTTTGATATCTCCTATTCCATCATTATTGCTATCTTTAAAACTTTTAGGATATATTTGATATACTATCTTATCGTGCCACCATTTTTTTTCCATAATTGCTCCTACTATATTCTTAATAAATAAATTATAATCTAAGAATAATATTTTGTATACGAATTTTTGCCTTTCCCGTAAACTTTGGCAATAATTTTAGTCCATGTGTTACATCCAACTATTCCATCTGTTGACAAAGAATTTTTTCTTTGAAAAGATTTTACAGCGTTTAATGTATCGTTACCAAAGATTCCATCAATGGCTATATTATACCCTAAATAAATTAAACAGTCTTGTAAAACCATCACATAAGTGCTTTTACTATTTTTCCTTAAAGTTGGAAAACCTGCACTACAAGCACTTTTTTTGTCTCTTCTATCAAAATGGACCCAAGATGGAGTTAAATTTATTGGTTCAACATAACTCCACACATTTAATTTTCTAGCCACATTATATAATTGTTTTCTTTTACTAACTGCCCATTTTTGACCACAATCAAAAGAAGTTCCTACATAATGCTGTGATTGCCTTGAATGGCCCCCTTCAAAAATTCTTTTAAAAGCATACCCTACATATATTGCTCCGAAATGTTCTCTTGTTATATTAAATGCTTCCATTGTTTTTTTATTAGACCAAAGTATTGTTGATTTACTACTCCCTCTAAATTCTTTAAGAGTTAAAAACTTATATTTAATGTATGGCATTGGATCTGATAAATTACGATTATATCTTTCTATTATATTTTTATCTTCATTATAAATTAACACTATCATTACATTCCACCAATATATGATATGTTTTCAAAGTATAGATTATTAAAAAGTTCATAAAATAAAATGGGATAATAGAAAGGAACCTATGCGAAAATCAATTCATGTTACTTATCATAAAAATGATAAAATGTGGAATGTTTGTAATGGTTTAAAAGGATCTTGTGAAGGAAAATATCCAACCCAAAAAGAAGCCATCCAAGCAGGAAAGAAAGTTGCTATGGAAACATCTGCTGAATTTGTAATCCATGGTAAAGATGGAAAAATAAGGCAGTCTACTTCTTATGGAAATGATCCAGTAACACATTCAAGAAAAACATCTACACAAAAAAGAAGATAACTCCTTTTTTGCTAAGTAAACATTTATGTTACTTAGTTTTTTTTTATTTTTTAAGACTTTTTTTGTGTTTTTACTATATATAAAATAGGAGGCAGTAAAATGAGCAATAAAATTATTAAAGTTGGAACTGATATTTATTTTGAAGGAGAAACAATAAAAAAAACAACAAAGAAAAAAATTGTGGAATTAATTTGTATGGATTATTTAAAATATTCTTGTAAGTTAAATCTTGAAAATAAATATAATTTTTTATCCGAAAGAGAAGAATTATATAGTAATAATTCAAAAAGTGAAATTAAAAAAATGAAAGGATTTATATCATATTTTAATTTTATTTTAGACAATTTATCTTTTGATAGTAGAATTATTATAACAAATGATTATTTAAAACAAGAAAGCGAAAGACAAGCAAATTGGTGGATGGAATACTATAGTAGATCAACATATTTTCGTAATAAAAATAAGGCAATCAATGAATTCTTACAATATGCATCTTAATAAAATATTTTTTTTAAGTTTACTTTTAAGTAATACTTCTTGGTATAAAAATGTAAGTTATGATCAAGTTGAAGTTACAGGAAATGTTAATATGGTTGACATCAACGAAAGTGCCACTTTAAAAATGGAACTTGAAAAAGTCCATCCTTGGGCGTATTTATATGTAAAAATTTATAAAAACAATTTTTTGATTGAAGAAAGAAAAGTATTGTCCCTTGCTTTTAAAAATGAAATTTATAATCTTGATTCTATCACCAAATATAATTGCATTGATAATTATAAAATTATTGTAAATTATTATAATAATAGTCAAATAGATACTATTATTAATTTTTCAAATTATTCTCCAACTACTAAAGAATGCTACTTTAAAGGAAATAGCATTAATATTTCTAGTTCAATTCCTACAAAAATTTCTTTTAAAGCTAAAGGAAATAATTGTCAAATAAACAATTATAACGATAATTATTTATTTAAAGGAATTGAAAATTATAGTTTAAACAATTCTAGATTTTGTGATTTTTCAAACTTTTCTTTATCCATTATACAAGCAAGTAATCAAATTGAATTAAATGAAGTGGAAATACGATTATTTGAAAAATTTGAAAATAGCGATTTACCTTTTAATGAATTGTATACTTCTTTATATTTTGAAACTACTATGGAAAATAATATAATTTCAATTTCTAATAATTTTGAATATTATTTAAATAAAAAAGATGGTTCAATACAAAAAGAATATGATGATAATTGTTATGAAGAAGCATTACCTTTCTTTTTTCCTTTAGATATTGGTTATAATAAAGAAATAAAATATGAAATTGAATTTTCCAATATAAATAGTACTCAAGAAAAATATATTATTCGGGGAAATATTGTTTTAGGTGATAAGTTATATACATTATTTCCAGATGATTTTATGAAAGAAAAATATCACTATATTTTAATTGATGATAATCTTAAAGGAGTAAACTACACATATGCATAATAGCTTTTTTTATGTTTTAATTCTTGCCTGTCTTTTAAGTGTTTACACTCAAAGTACAATCAGCATTAAAATAGATCAAACAATAAGTTTAATAAATGAAAACATGGTACAAAGTAGTATAAGTCAAGCTAGTCTGTTAGAATTTTATGAAAAAGGAATTGAATATTTAGAATTAGATAAAGATGTTTTACAATATAAAGTTCTTAACACTTTAGAAAAAAATTTATCATTTATCGAAAAAAAAGTTGGCTTTTATTATTATGATTCCACTACACAAAATAAAGAATCATGCGCAATAAATAATAATAAATGTAATAGCGTTCAAATCAAAATTGAATTGTTTTATAAAAAAGAGAAAGCTTTGAGGGAATTAAGGTATGAGCTTATTAAAGAAAAATAAACATAAAGAAGAAAAAGCATTAATTATTGTTCAAGAAAATCAAGAGGAATGTTCAAAACTAATTGAACAATCATTTCTAAAAGATTTCCTCAAAGATTCAATAACCGATATTAGTTATAATGGAACAGTTTTTTATGCTTTAGATAATGATATTGGAAGATATAAATTAGATATTAATGTGGATAATGAAAGCATTTATAATCTCATTAAGAAAATTGCTAATTATATGCTTAAACCTTTTTCTATTAAAAATCCTATTCTTGATGTTTCTTTTAATAACTTTAGATTAAGTGCAGTTCATCCACTTGTTGCAAGATGTAATAATCAAAAAGTAATCACATTTTCCTTAAGAATGATTGCTCCAATTCTTAGAATAAAAATTAATGATCCATCTCTTTGTATGATAGAAACACATGAACTTTTAAAAGCTTTAGTAAAAAGTTATAAAACTATTTTAATAAGTGGACAAACAGGATCTGGCAAGACAGAACTACAAAAATATTTAATTTCTTTTGTAAATTCAAATGATCGCTTGATTATTATTGAAGAAAGTTATGAAACACATTTAAAAGAAATTTTTCCAAACTTAGATATTACTACATGGTTATGTGATACAAATGAAATAGATAAACTTTCTTCTTTAATTCGTTTATCTTTAAGGAATAATCCTGATTGGTTAATAATTGCAGAAACTAGAGGGCAAGAAGCATATGATGTTATACAAGCGGCAATGACTGGACATAGTGCTATTACTACTATTCATAGTGAATCTTGTGAATACACATTAGATAGAATTATTCAACTTTGTAAAAAGAAAATTGATTTTGATGAAAAAATGATGTTAAAAATAATGGCGGAACATCTAAAAATTGGGATTCATATGGAAAAAGTATTTGATGAAAATCAAAGAAAATTTATAAGAAGAATAAATGAAATATGTGAATATGTACCTGAAAAAGAAGGATATAGTGTAAATGTATTATATCAAATAAAACAAGATGAAAAAGGTAAAGAAAAAGTATATTTTGGCAATATTAGTCTTGATTTAAAAAAATGCTTTATAAAACATAATGTTGACCTTTCTAGTTTAAAAAAATTCATTAAAAAGGAGGAAAATAAAAATGAAAAGAAACAAAAATCTAATTCTAAGTTGTATCCTCGTTAGTTTATTTTCATTTCTTGTAAGTTATTATCTTTTAAATTCTTTTGTTTTAGCTTTCTTGTTTACAATACTTGCAAATGGAAGTGTGATAATGATTTTTTCTTATAAAACTAAAGATACTATCAAGCAAAATCATTTAGACAATAGTTATAACTTTATAAATATGTTAAATGTTCAAATGCTCGTAAATAAAAATGTTTATGAGGCTTATAAAAGCATTGAAAATTTCATCGATGTTGATTTTGCAAATATTATGAATGAAGATTTCCATAATCAATTATTAGACATCGCTACCCAATATGATATAAATGGTTTTAAAATGTATATTAACACCTTAATTTTGTATGATAATGATGGTGGCGACTTTACAAAGATGGAAGAAATACCATCATCAATTTGTCAAAAAAATAAAATTTATATCAATAGAATCAAAAAGAAAAAAGCCAGCAGATTATTTGATGTATCAACATTATATATATTATGGATTTTTGTATTAATATTTTTAAAATCTGCCCTAGCGGAATATTATAATTTAATGTGCAAAAAAATTGCTTTTTCAATTCTAATGCTAATTGTTTTAATCTTAGGTCTTTTATCTTACACATTTGCTTGTATTGAATTTTTTAAAAATAAAATAAGAGGTTTATAATATGCTAAACAAATATAAAGAATTATGTGAAACATTACAAATTAGTTTTAAAAAAGATTTTATTATAACTTTATCTTTATTAATTATCTTTTTAATTTCAGGTGGCATTTTATTAGCACTTTTTCAATCAATTATTGGCTTTTTTATGTTGATAATGGGCATTTGTTATCTTTTCTTTCATTTTACATCTTTGCTTTCTAATAAAAAGCAATTAATTGATAGTAAAGAAATTGCCTTTAATGGTTTTTATCGTTATATTGTATCTTCTTTAGAAAACGGCGAGATTCTTTATGCAGCGCTTAAAAAATCATTAGAATATGTAGATAATATTTTACAAATGGATATCGAAACTTTTATATTTGAAATTGAAAATGATACATCTTTACAACCATTTATCAATTTTTCTAATGTATTTAATGATGAAAACATTAAGCAAATGATTATTATGCTCTATCAAACTCAAGAAAGTGAAACAACAAACTTAGTGCTTGAAAGAATCAATAATTGCCTAATTAATTTACAAGATAGTGCTATAAATTCTTATGCCAGAAAAGAAGAAAATAAAATTGAAAAATATTTTATTATTCCTTTAGTTCTTAGTGCAATTGTTATAGTCGTGGTCTCATTCTTTATTTTTTCTTTAATTGGAGATGGAATATATGTCTAATCAATTTAGTTTAATGTTATCTATGTTATTTTTAGCAACATTGATTATTTTCTCTGGAGAACTTATCAATTATCAAAAAGAATATGCAATCTTCAATTCAGATATGAATCAAATTGCTCATCATCTACAAGTATATGGATATGATATATATTACTTATGTGAAGTTGACACAAAATACAATTTAAATAGTGTGCGTTGTAAAAATGAAGAAACTGATCAAGGCGAAATATATTATTTATCCTGTAGTAAAAAATATCAATCTTTCACAAATATGTTTTCATTTATGAACAAAGATTTTGTGTGTAATATAACTATTTATAGATAGAAAGGAAATAAATATGAGTGAATTCAAAGCCCAAATTTTAAGTATTTTAATTGTCATAGGTATATTTGGAATTTTGTATGCTGGTTATAAAACATTAATTAAAAATACTTGGAATAGTCTTTCTAATGAAGTTTCTGAAATAATTTCTTCAGCAAGAGAGTAATATTAAATTACACCTTTCATAAAATTATATGAGAGGTGTTTTTTATTAAAAAATTTTTAAATATTGTTAATACAATTTTACTTTTAATTTGTTTATTACTTGCATATGCAATTGCTAAAGATAAATTAGTCAATAATAAAAAAATAAATGATTTTTTTAATTCATTTTATTCATTTTTAAATTTATCTTCTAAAAAAGATCAAGAAGTTTCTACTACGATTAAATATTATAATATTGATAAATATATCTATACAAATTCTGATTTTAAAATTTATTGTCCATCTGAAGCTATAATTTTAGAAAAAGGTGAAGATTATTTAATATTAAAATGTTTTAATGGTTACTTTTCATATATTGGAAATATTTATGATATTCAAGGAAATCTTTTTGATCAAGTAAATAAAAATAGCGTAATAGCTAAATTTTATGATTCTTTTGAATTTTACTATTATAATAGTAATCAAAGGTTTGAATATTATGAAATTTAAAAATTTATTAATTGTTTTATTTTTTGTATTAGTAATAATTTCCTTACAATTCAAAAAAATCTTTCTTTTTTTATTTATTTCTTTAATACATGAATTATCACATTTAACTGCTTGTCTTATTTTTAAAGTAAAAGTTAAAAAAATTAAAATTTTACCTTTTGGATTTCAAATGGATATTGAAAATATAGAAAATCAACCTTGTATTAAACAAGTATTAATTTATTTTGCTGGCCCTTTATCATTTTTTCTTAATTTATTTTTGTTTAATTTTATGTTTTTTCTAAGTGACTATTCCTTATTTGTCATGAAAAAAGCTAATATACTAATTGCAGTTTTTAATTTACTTCCTTTATTTCCTTTAGATGGTTATAATATATTAAATTCAATTCTTAACAAATTTTTCCCCTTTAAAAAAACTTTAAAGATTTCTTTTGCTATATCAACAATTTGCTTTTTAGCTTTTATAGTTTATAACTTTTTTCATTTGCAACTTTTCTTATTAATATTTTTATTGATAGAGCAAATAAAAAATTTTAAAAATTTTAAACTTATATATAAAAAATTTCTTTTATATAAAACCAACAAAAAAATTTATGCTAAGAAAAAAATAATTCCTAATTATTTAATGTTTAAAGATGTAAACAATTATAAAATAGAAAAAGAAACAATATTAAATGATTATAAAATTGCTATTCACGAATTAAAAAAGATTGGTTGAATATTTAAAAATAATTGATATAATAAGTTTAAGGTGGTGAAGGAAATGTTTAACATTTTTGACTATTTGTCATGGCGTAGTGACATTGATTTTAAAACTATGCCCTTAAACGAAATTGATGGAGTAATCTTTGCATCTCTTTCATTACTTGACTTATCTGAGTTTGCTCCAATTTATCCAAGCAAAAAGAAAAAGACATTTCAAAACATTTTTAAAGATATGTTTACAAAATATAAAAATGAAGACATTCATTTAGGTATGATTGTTCCCCATGCTATTGTAGATCTTGCAGAAAAAAGTATGAACACAATTAGGTTTAAAGATGTAGAAATTTCTAATTATATCAACCTAATTGATAATGATAAAATGATGCAATTTTCAGCAATATGCTTTCATTTTCAAGATAAAATTGTCATTTCCTATTGTGGAACTGATGATACATTAATAGGATGGCAAGAAAACTTAAATCTAATTTCACACTTTCCTGTTCCAGCCGAACAAAAAGCTGTTGAATATTTAGAAAATATTGCTAGTACTTATCCAAATAAAAAAATATATTTAGTAGGTCATTCAAAAGGTGGAAATCTATCAACTTATGCAGGTATATATGCAAGCAAAGAAATTCAAGATAGAATTATAACTATTTATAATTATGATGGTCCTGGTTTTATTATGGAAATCGACAATGAAAAATTTTTAAATGTAAAAAATAAGATATATCGAATAATTCCAGATTTTTCTATTATTGGAAGACTACTAAATGAATATTGTGGAACTTTAAAAGTAATTAAATCTACCAATTATGGTATTTATCAACACGATCCTTTTTCTTGGGACTTACTTCAAACCTCATTTGTCGAAGCTGAAGCTGAAAAAGGAGCAATTAAGATTGAAAAAGGAATCTTACAGATGATTAATCGCTTATCTGATGATGAAAAAAGTTCACTATGTGATAATCTTTACACTTTTATAACTAACACTAAAAAACAAACTCTTACTGAATGTGCTAATAATAAAATAGCCATTTTAAGAGTAATTAAAGATATGAAACTTAAAAATGCATTAATTTTTAGTGAATTAATTTTACTAATTTGGAAAAATGGAGGAATTTAAAAAAGGAATAAACAACATTCCTTTTTTAAATTATTCAATTGTTTTTAAGGCGTTTGAAGTAATGTAATCTACACCCCATGATGCATACTTTTGAGCTATTTCTAAACTATCAACTGTCCAAACATTTACTTCAACATTATTTTTATGACAAAGATCAATGCCTTCTTTATCAATTGTTGGATAATTAACATCCAAACCAAGATTATACTTAATTAAAGTTTCAAGATGTTTTTCTTCATATTTACATAATAGCCATTGAGCTTTTATTTTTTTATTTAATTCTCTTACTAAAATTAAATCTTCAAGATAAAAAGAAATAATAACCATATTATCAAGCATACCTTCATTTTCAATAATTGATAATATTTCTTCGACTTGTTTTTTAGTAAAAAGTTGTTTTAATTCAAGAACACCAACTTTATTATATTTTTTACAAATTTTAATATAATCAATAAGTTCTGGTATTACTAAATCTCTTCTTAAAGATGTAGAATCTAAATCAGGAATTACTACTCTTGAAACTTCTACAAATGTTGATTTCTCTACATCAATACATGTCTTATCATTGCAAACTCTATTTGTTGTTTCATCATGAATAATTACATAATGTCCATCTGCAGTTACATGAACATCAGTTTCAATTCCATAAAATTCAGGTGTTGCTCCTGCAGCAATGAAAGCTGCTATAGTATTTTCTCTTTCATACTTAGAAAAACCTCTATGGGCTATCATTAATGTTTTCATTTTCTTATACCTTCTTCCATATTAAATTATTATATAATATAATTATTCTAAATTAAAGATATTTACTTATCTTAAGGGGAAAAAATGTATTCAAAAATATTAAATTCAAGATATTGTAACATTTCTTTATATATTACTTCTTACTATTTTATTATAGTCTTTTATGCTTTTTTATAAGTTTTATTTATAGTGCTAACGCTATGAAAATAGATTTAGTATATTTACTAAACATTTTTTCTTTCAACTATATTCCTCTTTAAAAAAATTTTCATATTACTCTTCACTAAAGTTTTTACATTTTTTTCTTTTTGTTATATTTTAATAAATATTATTTACTATCTAATTTTAAACCAAAAGCAGAAAAAATAATTAATAAATAATTCTACTGTTAAAAAAAATAAATATTTTAAAATAATTTTTAATTTTATTTCGTTATAGTTATTGAAAGGATAAAGAATATGGCCAATGATAAAAGAATTATTAAAGAACTAAAACTTCATAAATCGAGTGCTTTTCTCAATATCTACGAAAAATACAAAAATTTAGTATATTATCAAGCATATCTTATTTTAAATAACAAAGAAGATGCTGAAGATATAAGTCAAAACGTTTTCCTAAAATTTATGAATAATGTGGATAATATGGATAATGACTCTAATATAAAACAATTATTATCTACAATCAGTAAAAATGAAGCGATTGATTTATATAGAAAAAAAAGCAAAAATAATACAATAAGTATTGATGATGTCCTAATAAATACCATGGAAAGTAAAGACAATAAGGAAAGTGATATCTATGTTATTTCAACACTAAATTATGTCCTTGAAAAAAGTGAAGCACAAATTATGACATTTAAAATTGTATTTGACTATTCGTTTAAAGAAATTGCTGAAGAGTTTAACTTATCAATAGGAAAAGTTCAAGCTACCTATTATAGTTGCTTAAAAAAATTAAAAGCTTATTATAAAGGATGTGACAGAAATGAATTATAAGAAAAAATACAAACTAGATGTTAGTAAAGTTCTAGAGCACGAAAATAATTATGAAGTTTTAAAAAACAAATTAAATTTAAAAGATGGCCATATTCAAAATAAGGAAAATAATTTTATGAAAAAGAAAGTTGCTATTATATCTGCATGTGCTTGTGTAGCTCTTGTAGTTGGTGTTACCACAGTTGTTGCTACCAATTTATCAAAAGACAAAGAAGTTCCAGTAACTTCGTTAGTTAAAATGGATTTAAACCCATCAGTAAGTTTTTTAGTTGATAAAAACAATAAAGTTGTTTCTGTAAAAGGTGAAAATAACGAAGGAAAAATGATTATCGCTGGTGAAGAAATTGAAGGTAAAGATTTAGATAAAGCGATTGAAATCGTTTTAACAATTGAAAATGAAACAGGTTATTTAGTATCAGGGAATGCTAGAATCGATGACAATAATCTATCATTTTCTATCACAACTGATAATGAAAAAATAAAAGATAGTCTTAAAAAGAGTATTGATGCAACTGTTAATGATGTTTGCGATAAACTAAATGTACAAGAAACAATTTCCTATATTGAAGAAATAAGTAGAGCTAATTTAGAAGAAATTGCTTTAAAATGTGACCCAACATTAACAAAAGAAGATGTTCAAAACATGTCATATGAACAATTATTCAATGTTATTAAAATCTATAATATTGAAACAGCTATGCTTTATAGTGAAGAACTTGAGGAATTGTATACACAAGTAAAAGAATACAATATTAAATTTGCTGAAAGTGAATATACTAAAGATGTAATTTCTGCTATGGGCAACACTTATGCTTTATTAATGAAAGGCTATGATATATTACTTTCTTCCTTACAAGATTCTATCGATTATTTGAATAATCTTAAGTATGAAAGTTTTGTAAGTGAAACAAGTGCTTATCAAAAAACTATAGCAAAATATGAAAGTGCTAAAAAAGATTTACTTGTTTATAAAAATCAATTAGCTACTGCTGATGTTGAAAATAAAGATTTACAAGAATCACTTATAAAACTATTAGATGCTCAAATAGAATTTGTAGATGGAATTCAAACTTCTATAAATGAAGCTGCTGATTTTTCAAATGCCTTAATTGATAAAGCAATTGCAAAAATAGATGAATATATGAAAGAACTTGAAGACTATAAAGAAAAATATTTTTTAAGTCAAGAAGACATTGAAGCAAAATTAACACAAAGTGCCAAAGATTTAGAAAATACTATTAATACTACAAAGGATAATGCATTTAAAAACTTTGAAGAAAAATATGGTGATGACATTAAAAATTGTCAAGAAAAAGTACTTGCTTATAAACAAGAATTAAAAGATTCTTTAAAAAATAAAGCTTAACTAAAATCAAATGAAAAAGTAGACATAGTCTACTTTTTTTGTAATTACTTATTCTTTTTTTATTCTTTTTTTATAAATTTTATTAACAAAATATAAAGGAATTATAGAAATAGCAATAATTATCGCTCCTGCAATAAATAAAACATGATTGGGAGCCTTACCAATTACTTCTCCATACCCATAATCCATTCTAGTTTCTTTGCCAAATAATTTAATTAACCCATTAGATATTAATGAGCCAAATATCATTGGTATTAAAACAAAGAAAATAATTTTTATTCCTTCAAATTTTCCCCTTTGATCTTCAGGATACAATTCTTTTGCCCAAACCATAATAACTTGCATAAATAAAATATATCCTACTCCTACTATAATCATTCCGATTAATAAAGGAACATTTGTTAAAGAGAATACTTTACTACCGTCAAAAAAATTGTTAAACGATAATATTGTTAAAAATACTAAGCCAATGACTTCTAAAAGTATTGATGTTAGTACCAATTTTGGAGCGATATTTTTATTTAACAATTTACCAAAAAATAAGCATATAATAACAGCTATCATTAAACCAATACCTTCAATAATTCCAAATTCTGATTCATTAAAATTATAATTGTAAATAAATAAATTACCGATATGTGAAAAGAAGCAATTAAAGCCTATAAAATAAATAGATAAAGTTATAAATACTAACACTAATTCATTATTAGTAATAAATTCTTTAAAATTAAAACTTGAAAAAAACTGTTTCCAAAAACTTCCTTCTTTATGAATTTTAATATTTTTTTCATCTTGCATTGTAAAAATACATAAAACACCAATTAAACTAACTACTCCACCCATTATTGCAAAGAAATAATGATATCCTAAAGAGGTTATTATGACTCCTCCTAATAATGTTCCAATAATTGTCCCGATTATTGGCATTATGGCAATACTTGTTCCAATAAATCCTTTATTTTCATCATTTAATAAATCTGTTGTCCACGCAGAATATGCACAATCATTTCCCATAGAGCCAAAAAAAGACATTATACAATCCGCAAGTACTACCATTGTAAAAACAAACCATAATGGAGAAAATCCTTTTAAAGCATCCGTTATTCCAAATAGAAAAGTTGTAATTCCCCAAATTATATAGCCTATACACAAAAATGGCTTTCTTTTACCAATTCTATCTGAAAACGTGCCAAATAAAAATGTAGAAAATGCAGTAGATATCGCAGAAAAAATTAACATGCATGTCACAATTTCAGGATATGGTCCAATATTAGCATAGACATATGTATTAAACCATTGATTTTCCATATTCCAACAAAGTTGACCAGCAAATCCTAAAACTAAAATTAAAATAATGTTTTTTACTGATAATGATTTTTTCATATAATAATTTCCTCTTTTTTTATATTATAGCAAATTAACTTCTTTTTTTATATAAATAATGCTAAAATAATATCTAAATGGAGGAAAAATGGTGTATGAAATATCTTATCTATTTTATATTTCTTTCATTAATAATTGGTTTTTTATTTTATCTTAATTCTAAAAAAAAGAAAAAATTTGATAAGGAATTTTATTTTCCTTTAATATTAAATACTTTTATAAGTTTAGCAATATATTTGCCTATATTAATTATTTTCAAAATGAATATAGTTGATAGTTTTTTAATTAATTTACTTAGCCTATATATTTCTTTTACCATAAATATTTATCCTTCTATAAAAAAAAGAAGTGTAAAAGAATTTCACTTTAGTAGTATATTATTATTAATTATTTATCTACTTGTAATAATTTTATATAATGAAAATAATGATACTTTATATTTTAATTATGTTATGTTTATTACTATATCAATTATTTTATTAATACCTTATTTTTATTTTAAAAAGAAACTTTATTCTAAAGAATTAGATTTTCCAAATAAATTTGAATTTTTCATAAAACTTATTGGCTTAACT
This sequence comes from uncultured Bacilli bacterium, assembly GCA_934202505.1. Classification (GTDB taxonomy): domain Bacteria; phylum Bacillota_I; class Bacilli_A; order RFN20; family CAG-631; genus CAKPXW01. The sequence continues at coordinate 20,211 of CAKPXW010000021.1, forward strand.
ATGCTAGTCTCTTTTCTAGTTGTTTCACTTTTAAAAAGTTCGTATTATTATTTAAAATTCCCTTTAAATTATGATGATTTTATCCTTGCTAAAAATCCATATGCTTTATTGTTTGAAGGATTTCAAGATGGACATTTATATCTTAAAATAATTCCAGATGAAAGACTTGCTCTTTTAAAAAATCCTTATGCCGGAAGACCAAGTTATATTAATTATTTGTGGGATTTTGCATATTTTAATAAACATTATTATGTATATTTTGGCGTCGCTCCTGTTTTACTTATTTATTATCCTATTTATTTTTTAAGTTTTGGCCATTATATTCCTCAATATGATTTTGTAAATAATATTTGTGCAATTGCTTGTGTTATTTATTCATTACTAGCAATGTTTAGAGTATATAAACACTTTTCTAAAAAATTTAATCC
>CAKPXW010000022.1 GCA_934202505.1 uncultured Bacilli bacterium
CTCTATCATAGGATTTGATTTATCGTTTTGCATCTTATATGCAGCAATTTTTTTAATTTCATTAATAACTTTTTCATTCAAATTATTTTTAACTTGCTTTCCATTATTATGGTAAGACGCTATGTTTTTTAAATTTTCAACAGTGAGTAAGTTTTTTGTATAAGCTTCTTGTAAAGTATAAAAATCATTCTTACTTTCATCATTTTTACACCCACAAATTCCAACAAGACTAAAAAGAATCACCCCCAATTTTAAGAATAATTTAGTTTTTTTGCTTTTAAACATATTATTAATACCTCCTCCTATTAATAAATTGTATGAAATACAATCTCAAAAAACTCTAAATAATCTTCCTAAAGAAATTTGTATGTTAAATCTTTAGTAATTTATAAAGCATATTAATGTCGTTCAATTTCACTTATACTTTAACAAATATAAAATTTTTTTTCAATAAAAATTTACAAATATATAATAGTAACTCCTATAAATTTAAAAATTTTATTTTCTTTTGTGTTAATCGTGTAAAGTAATAGTCTTGTGTAGAATTAATTTTTAACTTAATCTTACATATGCTATTTTTTTAATAAATATTCTATGTTTATTTGATTAATTAAGAGAATATTAAATATAATTTAATTTTTTTTGCACATCAGTTATCTATATTTATACAGCAACATAAGAATAGATAATAAATAGTGTAATAAACTCTTCTATAATGAGTAAGCTTTTTTGCTTCTTCTTAACTAATTATAATATAACTAATAAAAACATTTATATTAAAAGGACTTTCCGTTGCTTTAAAATAACTACTCTTATTGAGTTTTACACCATTTACAATGTATCAGTTTTTCATTCATAATTAATTTTCGATAAATCAAATCTTTACATATGACAATCTTATTTTTTTTAATTAATATTTATATAGTTTTGATTTTCCCCATTTTCATTTGCTTACACAAAATATTGTTTTAAGTTTGTGTACATAAGTTATGCTTTTTATACATTTAGATTATGTAGGTACAATTATTTTGTAAAGTTTGTTATTCAATCATTTATATTACATTCGATTATTATGGCTCAACTAACTTATTGAAATATTTTTTTCACCTTTAAGTTTTCACAAACTTCTAATATATTATACAACACAAAGTAAGTTATATTTTTTTCCTATTTTTGAACACTTGATTTACTAACTAACCATTATGATAGTTTGTGATTTTAATATTCCTTATTGTCACTTTTATCACTTGTTAATTAACTTATATCAGTTTAATTTAGGTTGCCGAATTTATTTACATGTTCTTCTTTTAGCATTCAATACCTTGCAATACTAGACTTGAATTTCAATATGTGGTATAGCAAATTTTCTACTAAAGATTTCTACATTTTAAGATCTTGTCACACAAATAAAAGAAACTATTTTGGCAGTTTTTAACATCTAAATACAATTTTCTAAATAACAAAATAAAAAGACTATATTGAAACAATTTTAGTTTGTTTCTTTATAGTCTTTTTGATTTATATCTATATTTTTATTTTTTTCTTTTTTTATTGAAATAAATCCAATAAATAATGATAAGATAAAAGCAATTATGGCTGCTATAATTCCAAATATTAATTCTTTACTCGTTAAGTCATAGCCACCTTGTTGATTTAAGATATTTATTATATTTAATTTTATCATTACAATTGGAGTTGTTACTACAAAAGCAAATATAGCAACATTGGTTTTCATTTGCCACTTATCTAGTAAAACCTTAATTAATTTTACTACGACTATTGCACCTATAATACAACCAATTAAAAATGGAATAATTACTTTTAAAGAATATGAAATAGGATTATCTTTTATATTATTAATTATTTGTACTAAAGGATAATAATAGCCAAAAGCCATTAAAAAGATATTTCCAGAAATACCAGGAATAATCATTGTAGCAACAGTAATTGCTCCCATTAATACTAATAATAAGTATTTTCCTACATTCATATTATCGAAAGTTACATTTGTGCTACTAGAAAGTAGAAATGTATATAAAACAACTAAAATAATAACTATGAAGAATATAATATAATTATATTTATCTTTTATTCCATCTTTAATATTATTAAATAACATCGGTAAAGAGCCAATAACAAAACCTATTAAGCATATAGTTATTCCTATTGGGTATTTGTCAAATGTAATGCCTACAATTTTACTTCCAACTAAGGCACCAATTATTACTCCTATTCCTAGAATTAAAAAATATAGAATTGTTTTCCACCATTTTTTCGAGAAAATATTATGCAATAAATTGTTTCCTTCTTCAATTATTTTATTAAATGCGCCAATTATTACTGCTATAGTACCTGCACTTAATCCTGGTGTTGCTAAGCAAACAAAACCTAAAATAAATCCTTTTAATAAATCAAATAAGGCTGATATTGCTTTTTTCATATTTATTTTTTATCACTTTCTAATAAGCTTTCGATATGGGCATAATTATCAATTGAATTATCAAGCTTAAAGACAATTTCTGGTACTTTTCTCATTTTTACTTCTTTTCCAAGTTCTGTACGTATAAAACCTTTTATTTTATTTAATGCTTCGAATTGAGCATGATTTTTATCATTTAAAATAGAAACATATACATACACATAAGATAAGTCATTGGTTACATTGGCAGCAGTAACTGTAACAAATCCGATTTTATCGCTTTTTACTTTGAATTGAATAATATCAGATATTGCTTTATAAATAATACTTGACATTCTATCAGTTCTTTTTTCGTTCATACTACTTTTATTATCGAGCTACTTCTTGCATTTCGAATCCTTCGATAATATCTCCTTCTTTGATATCATTATAATTTTCTATCATCATACCACATTCAAAGCCTTCTTTAACTTCTTTTACATCATCTTTAAATCTCTTTAATGATGATAATTTTCCAGTATAAACAACAATTCCATTACGAAGTAAACGTACTTGGCAATTGGATTTTATAATCCCCATAGTTACATAACTTCCGGCAATTACACCAACTTTTCCAACTTTAAATGTTGTACGTACTTGAGCTTGTCCTAAAACTACTTCTTTTACTTCTGGGTTTAACATGCCTTTTAAGGCAAGTTTTACTTCATCAAGTAAATCATAAATAATATTATGTAAACGAATATCTACGCCTTCTTCAGCAGCTTTTTTTCTAACAACTGCATCAGGTCTAACATTAAAGCCATAGATAATGGCATTTGATGCACTTGCTAAAAGAACATCTGATTCAGTAATTGCTCCTGCATAAGATGAAATAACATTTACACTTGCTTCTTCTACTTGTAATTTTTCAAGCGAGTTTTTAACTGCTTCAGCTGAACCTTGTACATCAGCTTTTACTATAATATTTAATACTTTATGTTCTCCACTTTGAGCCATAAATGATTCAAGTGTTTGAGCACTTGTCTTATTTCTTTCATTTTGAATTTTAGCAGTAGCACGCTTTGCAGCGATTTCTCTAGCCATTTTTTCATTTTCAAATGCCATGAACTTATCACCAGCTACAGGAACATCTTGAAGTCCAGAAATTTCAACTGGAGTAGATGGGCCTGCTTCTGATAATGTTCTTCCAAGATCATCTCTTAATTGTCTTACTTTTCCAAAACATGAACCTGCAACAACGCAATCACCAATTCTTAAAGTACCATTTTGGATTAAAAATGTGGCAATTGGTCCTCTTTGTTTATCAAGTCTTGCTTCAACAACAGTTCCCATAGCATAACGTTTAGGATTTGCTTTGAATTCATTAACTTCTGCTACTAAAATAATGGTTTCTAGTAAATCATCAAGTCCCATTCCTGTTTTGGCAGAAATTTTACGATAAATTGTACTTCCGCCCCATTCTTCAGGCATTAAACCATATTCAGACATTTGTTGGACTACTCTATCATAGTTTGTGTTAGGTTTATCCATTTTATTAACAGCAACAATAATTGGTACATTAGCAGCTTTGGCATGGTTTATTGCCTCAATAGTTTGTGGCTTTACTCCATCATCGGCTGCAACAACAATAATTACGATATCAGTTATTTGAGCTCCACGTGCACGCATTTCGGTAAAAGCTGCATGCCCTGGAGTATCAATAAAGGTAATTTTATTGCCTTTAACGGTTGTTTGATAAGCACCAATATGTTGGGTGATTCCACCAAATTCCCCAGCCACTACACGAGATGAACGTATAGCATCTAGTAGTGTTGTTTTTCCATGGTCTACATGTCCCATAATTGTTACTACTGGAGGACGACTTACAAGCATCGCAGGATCATCTTTAATTTCCATTTCTTCAAAGTTTTCAATTGAAACATCTTTTTCTTTTGAAACTTCATAGCCATATTTTAATGCAACTATTTCAATATAATCATCAGAAAGAGTTGTATTAACATTAACTAATATTTTTTCCATAAATAAGCTACGTACAATATCAACAGGAGTTACTCCTAGCTTTTCTGCAAGTTCACTTACTGTTAATTGTCCACTATAAACTAGTATTCCATCATTTAGTTTTTTCTTTGCTTCTTGCTTATTAAAGCGTTGATGAACATTAGAAATTAAAGATTCTTTTTTGTTTGGATTTGATTTTTTATGATAGTTATTATTTTTCATAAGCAAATACACCTCCCTTTATTTAGCTTTTTCAATATTTTCTAACAATTTCTTTGCTAAGTTTTCATCAGTTATTCCAAAGCAAGAAATTGGCTTGTTAAATAAACTATTCAAGGCTATTTTGTCTAGTAATTCTATATATTTAACATTATAACTATTACATTTGTCTTTTACTTTTTTCTTGCTACTTTCTCCCATATCATAACTAATAACTACAAGATATACTCTGCCTGACCTAATTTTATCAATTAGGCCATCACCAAAAGTATATTTATTAGCTTTGTTAATAATGCGTATTGTATTAAGGTAATAGTTTTCCATTTAAAATTACCTTCTTAATTTCTTCATAAACATTATCTGGAATTTCACATTCTAAAGCTCTTGCTAAACTTTTATTTTTAATAGCAAGTTCTAAAACTGATAAGTCTTTTTTGATATAAGCTCCTCTTCCATTAGCTTTGGAACTTAAATCAACAAATATTTTACCTTCATTATTTTTTACGATACGTAATAAATCTTTTTTTGGAAGTCTTTCTTGCGTAACTACACATTTTCTTAAAGGAATTTTTTTTATCATTTTATTACCTTTTCCTAGTTATCGTAATATTTATCAAATTCATCTAGATCGATATCATCTTCATCATATGAATTTTCTTCGTTTTCAGCTTCCTCTTCCTCTAACGCACGTAATTCTTCTTCTGTATAGACTGGTAAAACATTGACAGGTGTTGTAGGTTTAGTTGGAGTTTTTTCTTCCTCATCTTCTGTCTTATCAGTTTTCTTTGCCCATTTTTTCTTAGGAGTTTCTTGAGTTGTTGTTTTAGAAGAAGCACCATATGCTGCCTCTAATTTACTAAATACATCTGTTGTAGCAGCCTTTTTAGTTGGTGTAACAACAATTTCTTCTTCGACATTTTCTTTTTTACTTTCTACAACAGGAGTTTCTTCTTTAACTGGTTCTTCTATTGTAGTTGAAGTAGTGTCTTCTACATAAGTATCTTCTACAATTGGTTCTTCTTCTTTATTTGCAGTTGATTCAACTGGTGATACTATAGTATTTGTACTATAAGTTCTTTGTTTCTTAGCTTGTTCCATGAATTTTAATTCTTCAATAGTTTGATATTCATATCCCGCATTTTCTGCATCTGAAAGTGATTTAATATCTATTTTCCAATTTGTTAATCGAACTGCTAAATTAACATTTTGAGCATTTTTACCAATAGCTAATGAATATTGATCATCAGCGACAATAGCACGACAAGCCTTTGTGCTTTCATCAATTAATTGCACACCAATTACTTGAGCTGGTTTTAAAGCATCTGCAACATATAATAGAGGATTTTCATTATAATTAATTACATCTATTTTTTCAGGAGCAATTTGTATCAGTACACGGTTTATTCTTGCACCATGAATTCCAATACAAGCACCGCTTGGATCAATAAATGGATCATTTGAATAAACTGCAACTTTACTTCTTTCTCCAGGTTTACGAGCGATACCTTTTATTTCAACAAGCCCTTTGTTAATTTCATCAATATCTTTTTCCATAAGTCTTGTAACAAAACGTGGATTTGTTCTTGAAACAACTATTGGAGTTCCAGGAGCGTTTTTAACTACTTCTTCAACATAAACTGTTATTGGAGAGCCTATTCTTAATTTTTCACCTGGTAATAAATGAGCCTTGCTTAAATAAGCAGATGTATGCCCTACTTTTATTATGCAATGCTTTTCTTCAACTGCTTCAACTGTACCAGAAATAATATCGCCTACTTTATCTTGATATTGTTCAACTACAAGTTGTTTTTCTGCTTCTCTTAATTTTTGTTTAAAAACATTTTTAGCAAGCATTGCTGCTGCACGTTTAAATTCATTGATGTCGATTGGTGTTTCTACAACATCACCAACATTATAGTGAACTCCTGTTTCTTCATAAGCTTCTTCTGGATCTGTTTCAAAAACATCATCTTGGATATCAGCAACAACGTTTTTAATTTTGCTCATTTTGATACTTCCTGTATCTAAATCGATGTTTACTTTTATAATAGAGTCTGAATAATCTCCACTAAATTTAAAATAAGCTTTTTTTAATGCTTCTGTCATTGCATCAATAACAACAGATTTAGGAAGTCCTTTGCTTTCACATAATTCTTTTAAAGCTAAAGTTAAACTAACTGTTTCGTCTTGTACGACTTCTTTTTTTCTTGGCATAAATTCAATTTACCTCTTTCTAAAATTTAATTGCTAGGTGTGCACTAGCTATGTCAGAATAATTAATTTTTACTTGTTTTGTTCTTGTTTTATCTTTGTAAGAAATTGTTACTACATTTTCTTCAAAGGAAACTAAATCACCTGTATATGAATTCTTTTTATTTTCATCTAAATCTTTTAATTCTACAGTAATATAATTTCCAAGATATTTTACAAAATCCTCTTTATTTTTAAGTGGCCTTTCAGCACCTGGAGAACATACTTCTAAAATGTATGAATGTTCAATTGGGTCAAGTTCATCTAACTTTTTAGAAACAATATCTGAGACAACTTCTGCAGTTTCAAAATCCATTGTTCCATCATCTTTTTCAATTGATACTCTAAGAAAATAATTACCATCTTCTTTAACATATTCTAAATCATATAGATTTAATGAACATGATTTAACAATGTCTTCAATAACGGGTCTTAACTTAGAAACAACATCATTTTTTTCCATATAATCACTCCAATCAAAATAAAGAGTGAGGGGTAACCTCACTTCTATACTAAATATATAATATTTTTGTGCAAAAAGCAATATTTTTATAAAAAATATTAGCTTATTTTTCTAAGAAAAAACTATTTATTAATTTTTTCAATAATTTCACGAGCAATTTTTACACCATTTGCTCCTGCTTGAGCAAGTCCTCTTGTAATTCCTGCTCCATCGCCACCTACATATAAATTATGAATTTTGATTTCAAAATTATTATCACATTCTACACGATCACTATAGAATTTAGCTTCAACTCCATAAAATAATGTGTGATCATTAGCAATACCTGGTGTTACATAATTTAATGCATCCATCATTTCAATCAATGATTGCATAGTTTTATATGGTAAAATTAATCCTAAATCACCTGGAACAGCTTCCTTTAATGTTGGCTTAACAAAACCTTCATCAATTCTCTTTTTTGTAGATCTTCTTCCAGCTTTTAAATCGCCATATTTTTGAACAATAACTGATCCACCAGATAACTTATTTGCTAAAGAAGAAATTTCTTCAGCATATTTGTTTGGATCTTTAAATGGTTCTGAAAATTCATGCGATACTAATAAAGCAAAATTTGTATTGTTGCTGCCAAGTTTTGCATTATGATAACTATGTCCATTGCAAACCATAATACCATTATGATTTTCAATTACTACATGTCCTGATGGGTTAGAACAAAATGTTCTAACTTGGGTACCAACTGATGTATTAAAAACAAATTTTCCTTCATATAAGCATCTATTAATATCATCCATAATAATGTTATTAGTTTCAACTCTAACACCAATATCAACTTTATTAATTCCGACTTTTACTCCATGAGAAGTTAGCATTGAAGATAGCCATTGTGCACCTGGTCTTCCAACACCTAAAACAACATATTTACTAGTTATTGTTTCACCATTTTTTAAAATAACGCCTTTAACAATATTATCTTCTACAACAATATCTTTAACATCGCTTTTAAATAAATAATCAATATGACCTTTCATCGCTTCAAATATGTTTTCTAAAACTTGGAGGTTAATTTCTGTTCCTAAGTGTCTTACTTCAGAGCGTAATAGTTTTAATCCTACAGAAATTGCTTTCTTTTCGATATCAAATACTTCTTTAGTAGCAGGATTAGTTAATTCTTCTGGTGCTCCATATTTTAATTGGATTGAATCAACATAACGAATTAATGATAAAACTTCATCAGAATCTAAATATTCTGTCATCCATCCACCAAATTCACTAGTAATATTAAACTTTCCATCAGAAAATGCTCCACATCCACCAAATCCACTTGTCATTGAACATGCTGGCTTGCAGCCTACTTTTCCGTAAATATCTTGTGGACATTGTTTTATTTTTTTCTCTAATATTGGACAGTTTCTATGATAAATATCATGTCCTCTATCTATTAATAAAACTTTTAAATTTGGGGCTTTTTCCATAAATTCATAAGCAGTATAAATTCCCATTGGCCCAGCTCCAACAATTATTACATCGTATTGCATAAATTACCTCCTGTATCAACAACATTAAATATATTTTTTATTAATAACTCCTACTTTATCAATATTTCTATATGCTTCATTGTAATCAAGTCCATATCCTATTACAAACTTGTCTGGTATAGAAAATCCTACATATTTTGGTTTAACATCAATTACTCTTCTTTCTGGCTTATCAAGCATAGTAGCAACATCTACTTGCTTACAGCCGTTTTCATTAAAATAATTAATTAATTTTTCACAAGTAAGACCTGTATCGACAATGTCTTCTACTATTAAAATATAACGGTCTTTTATGTCAAAATTCATTACTGCTGTAAGTTTTACATTACCAATAGTTGTTGTTGTATTACCGATGTAACTTGATGCTTTAATAAATTCTAAATTACAATTAATGTTTACATTTAAAACAACATCAGAAAAAAATGGAACCGCACCTTTTAAGGTGCAAACAATTGTTAAAGGTTTTCCTTCATAATCTTTATTAATTTGACAAGCAATTTCTTTGGCTCTTGCCTTAATTTGATCTGAAGTATATAGAACTTCACTCATTAAATCATTTGGATAAATCATACATTCTCCTTTATGTGCTTTTTTCTTTGAAAAACACAAAGTTATTTTAACACGAAATAAAACAATAATAAAGTTTTTTACATTAAAAAGTCTTTATCGTTATATTGATAAAGATCTTTTAATTTTAATTGAATTTTGCTAAAGCGTATTTCTTTTTTCCTCTTCTTATTACAATATAAGTACTATCAATGGCATCGTTTATAGAAACAATTTTATTTTCATCTGTCACTTTTTCACCATTTAGAGAAATTGCTCCATTTTTGATAAATTCTCTTGCCTCTCTTTTACTTGAGGCAACTTGCGTATTAATAACTAAATCTATTAATGCAGTTTCTTTATTAAGAATAGTACATGGGAAATCTTTAAATGCCATATTAATTTCTGTGGCTGTTAATTCTTTTATATTACCTGAAAATAAAGCATTTGTTATTTTTAAAGCTTCTTCATAACCTTTTTCTTTATGAATAAAAGTTGTCATTTCTTTAGCAAGAACTTTTTGAGCAAGTCTTGTTTCTGGTGCTTTTTTCCATTCATTTTCAATATTATCAATTTCTTCAAGAGATAAGAATGTAAATTGTTTTAGTCTTTTTATTACTTCACTATCTGGCAAATTAATCCAAAATTGATAAAATTCATATGGTGATGTCTTTTTTTCATCAAGCCAAACTGACTTTCCATCTTCTGATTTTCCAAATTTTGTTCCATCAGACTTTAAAATTAAAGGAATTGTCATAGCCATAACTTTAACATCTGCTCCATTTTTCTTTCTTATTAATTCAATACCTGATGTCATATTTCCCCATTGGTCTTGTCCACCAATTTGAACTGTACAATTCATTTCTTTATATAGATGGTTCCAGTCAAGGGCTTGTAAAATTTGATATGAAAATTCAGTATAAGAAATTCCTGTTTCAAGACGAGCTTTTACTGTTTCTTTATTAATCATATAATTTACATTAAATTCTTTTCCATAATCGCGTAAAAAATCTAGCATATTAATATTGCAACACCAATCATAATTATTAACTATTGTTTCAAAACCAAATATATCTTTAACTTGTTTTTTTAGTTTTTCTACATATTGATTTATAGTTTCAATTGGTAGCATTTTTCTTTCACCTTGTTGTTTTGGATCACCAATTCTTCCAGTTGCACCACCTACAAGTAAAACTGGATGATGTCCATGACTTTGTAAACGTTTAGCTACAAGATATGTTACAAGATGTCCAACGTGCAAAGAATCTCCTGTTGGATCACATCCCAAATAAAATGTCACTTTGTTATTTTCAAGATATTGTTCGAACTCCTCACTAGTTGATTGAAAGAATAATTCTCTTGCTTTTAATTCTTCTATTAAAGTCATGCTTTCTCCTCCTTAAATAAAAAAACGTCCTTTAGAATAATCTAAGGACGAATTAATCGCGGTACCACCTTAGTTCATAGTAACACTATGCACTCGTTTATACTTTTATAACTTAAAGTGTAATTATTTAATAAATTAACTACTTGTTTGCACCATACACAAGTTCTCTAAAACAATTAATTTATGTTTATTTCTTTAAAAAGTACAAATTAATTTTATAATATACATTTTTATAAGTCAACTAAATATATTATAAAGTTGAACCTCTTTTTACATACTTAAATGGTAATTTTTTAGAAATAATTTCTTCATTATTTTCAATGACTTCTGATAATATTTTCATGCCTTCTTTGCCAAGGCCCTTCATATCAATAGAAAATGAAGATAATTTAGGCCTTGTAAGTTCACTATATTTTGTACCAATCATTGCCATAAATTCAAAATCTTCTGGAACTTTCTTTTCCATATCTAAAGCTGCATTTAAGGCTGCTATTTCTATTCCATCACGTGTCGCAATGAAAAATCCTGAAGATATTTCCTTTATTTTTTTACTTACAATATCATAAGTTCCTTGATAAGAATCTGGAACATGAATTATATTTTCAAATTTTAAATTTGCTTTTTCATAAGCTTTACAAATCGCATCAATAATTCTATTTTCCATTCTTCCACTACCATCAACATGTAAAAAATAAATTTGCTTATTTCTTGCCAAAGCTTCATTTACTAAATCAATTATTTGATTTTTATAATGCCATGATACAGAAGAAACTGTTTTTAAATCAACACCTAGAGTTACTAAAGGAATATCAAAAGTAAATAATTCTTTCAATTCTTCATCTAGCAAAGTATCATTAAATAAAATAATACCATTGGGTCTTAAAGATACTACCTTAGAAATTACTTTTGAAAGTGATTTTTTATCATTCTTTGTTGTAAAAATCAAACAATCATAGCCATATTCATTAGCTGCTTCCATTATTCCTGAAACAACATGAGAAACATAAGTATATTTAATTTCTGGAACAATAATAGCAACATTTGTATTTTTTCTTGAAGCAAGTTCAACTGCTATAGAACTTGGACGATAATTTAATTGTTTAATAGCATCTAATACACGTTCTTTTGTATCTGGAGCAACTTTATCAATTCCGTTCATTACTCTACTTGCTGTAGCTAAAGATACACATGCTAATTTAGCAACATCATAGATCGTTGGATTTTTTTCTTTCTTTGCCATTTTCCCACTCCTTTTTAAACATTATACACTATTTTTTCTAAAAGAAAAAGTCACTAAACTTAGTAACTTTCTCGTTTTTTCAATTTTTTTCGATTAAACTATTTTACAATAGGTCTAATGTTTGTTGCTCTTGATCCTCTATCTGTTGTTTCAAGATCAAAATCAACTTCAGTTCCTGGTTCAATTGTCTTAAATCCTTCCATTAAAAGACTAGAATAATGGAAGAAAATGTCTTCTTGACCATTTTCAACAGTAATGAACCCATAGCCCTTTTGTTTGCTAAATGTCTTAACTTTACCCTTCATTTTTTAAAAACCTCTCTTAAATATTTGCAAAATGTTATTTGCTTTATACACATTATAACGATATAATTTTAAAAAAACAAGCAAAAATAGAAAAAAGCCTGTATTTTATGACTTGTTAGAAAAAGGATTATCATATGAAATTATTTTATTTATCAACTTTGATTAATATTTATAAATTTATAATAGTTTTTCTTATAATTATTTTTTTATATCTTATAATAAAATATAGCTATCGCATTTTATATTTGCAAAAGCCTCTTAATTATTTTAAAAAAATAGGAAATATAAAAAAAGAAAAAGATTATTATATTTTTAAATATAATGGTCAAAAATATTTTATTAAATTTTTATTTGTAAAAAGAAATTGTGAAATTCAAATTAATAATCAAACTACTTGGCAATGCTTTTATAATAAAATGAAATCTTCAAAATATATAAAAAATTTAAAATCCTTTTTAAATTTAAAAAAGGATAAAAAAGTTATTATTTTATTAGGAAAAGTTAAAAACATTAAACTTGTAATTAATGAATCAGAAATGATAATTGTTACTCCAAAGACAAATGTTTATAATTTAAATGTTATCAAAAAATCAGAAATAAGAAATTTTTTTGAAAAACAATATTGATTTCTAAGGAAAAAATGCTATTATAAAAGCAATAAATGACTATAAATGAATGGAGTTGGTTTTTTCGTGCTTTTTGCTGAAATTGTTAAAAATGTTGATCCAATTGTAAAATTATTAATGCGCTTTTCTTCTTGGTGGGGTTGGCTTGCTGAAGTATCAATTGGTGCTATTATTGTAAGATTATTGCTTGCAGTAGTTTGTGGTGGTATTATTGGTGGTGAAAGAGCAGCTAAAAGACATGCTGCTGGTTTTAGAACATATATTATTGTGGCTGTTGGTGCAGCTATTGCTGGGGCAACTAATCAATTTATTTTTGAGTTTTTTGGAAATACAGGTGATGGTGCAAGACTTGGTGCACAAGTAATATCTGGTATTGGTTTTTTATGTGCAGGAACTATTCTTGTTACTTCTAGAAGCCAAATAAAAGGATTAACTACAGCCGCTGGTTTATGGGCTTGTGGTTGTATGGGATTAAGTGTTGGTCTTGGTTATTATACTATGGGCATTGTTTCAGCTTTAATGTTACTTATCATATTGAGTGTTTTACCTCCTATTGAAAATTATTTCATTTTAAGAGCTAAACTATTTTCTTTACACGTAGAATTATCTTCAAGGCCAGATTTAAAAGAATTAATTAATTATCTTAGAAAACATGAATATAGTGTAACTAATGTTGAACATAATGTTGCGTATGCTTCCTCTGGACTTTCAGTATATACTTTAACAATAACTATGCCTGATGCTAAAAAAGGAAAAAGAATTATCAATCATAATGAAGTAGCAAAAATTTTAGAAACACTTCCTTATGTAAATCATGCAGAAGTAATTCAATAATTTTATAAGATGCTAAGCATCTTTTTTTGTATTAAATAAAACATAATTATTTATCTTATTTAATACACTATAATAGGTGATTATTATTAATACTAAGATTAACAAAAGTGATATCGTTAAATTTGTATTTTTTATTATTTTTCTATTATCATTAATAGTTTTTGCAATTTTCTTTTTTCCTAAAATGCAAAAAGATTTAAATTTTTCTAACATTAGAGATTTTGTTATTGAAAAAAAAGGCTTTAGCTTTTTAACTTATATTTTATTACAAATTTTACAAGTTGTAATTTTTGCAATTCCAGGCGACCTTATTAATATGGTCGGTGGTTTTGTGTTTAATTGGCATCTTGGCTTTATTTTATCATTTATTGGTATAGTTATAGGAACTATCATTGTTTTTTATATTGCAAGAATATTGGGTTATGGATTTATAAGATTCATCTAAAGGCTTTCTAGGCATGTTTATTATTTGTAACTTACCATTTTTACCAAAAGATGTTTTAATGTATTGTGCTGGATTAACTCCATTAAAAGCCAAAAAGACAATACCTTTATATTGTCTTTGTAGAATACCTGGAATAATTATTTGGAATTTAGTTGGTGCTAATGTTTATGATAAATCTGTTTTAGGAATTATCATTACTATAATTGGCTTATTAACCTTATTGATAGGCCTTATAATTATTAAAGATAAAGCTAATCAGAAAGTTTCAAATCATAAATGATTTCCGATACTATCTTTGATAAATCAATTTGATGAATTTTTATACCAGTTCTTTTTCTAGGAATTCCATCAGAAAAATTTATTATTGCTTTTACTTTTAATAAAACTAAATCATTCACAACTGAATCAATATTATCACTTGGAATAGCTAAGATAACTATTTTACAATCTTTAGGAAAAAGTTTTTTTATCTCTTTATAATCATAAATTGGCACATTATTTATTGATGTATTAATTTTTTCAATATTACTATCAAAAGCACAAATTATTTGTCCAACATGGGATGGAATATAATTATATTTTAATAATCCACTTCCTATATTTCCTACTCCAATTAAAACTATTTTAGTATTATTTTTATCAGTACCTAATTCTTCATTAAAAGCATTAATTAGACTATTTACATCATATCCATAAGCAGATCTTCCTTTATGATTAACATACATAAAATCTCTTCTAACTGTATTAGCTTCCACATCAATCATTTTTCCAAGTTGATAAGACCTTATTCTTTCAACATTATTTTGTTGAAGTTGTAATAAAGCTCTTAAATACAATGGAAATCTTTTTTTAGTTGCTACAGGGATTTTTTTATTTTCTTTTTCCATATTATCAATTCCTCATTAAGATTTTATCACATAAGTTTATAATTGCAAGAAATGTTTGTGAAAATAATAGTGTTTTTTCACAATATTTATGCTAAACTCTATATTAAGGAGAAAATAATTCAGTATATGGCAAACTTATCATTAATTTTTATAAAACATGCAAACAAAATATTATTAATTAATCGAAACAAATCTCCTTTTATGGGAATGTGGAATGCTCTTGGTGGCCATCAAGAAGAAAATGAAACTATAGAGCAATGTGCAATTAGAGAATGTAAAGAAGAAGGAAAAGTGATTTTAGAAGATGCAACTTTAATTTCTATATCTACATGGAATTTTGATGATGATAATATTTATGTCTATGAAGGTCATTTAAAAAATGATTTCAACCCTAACATTTATCCTTTAAAAATTGATGAAGGAATAATTGATTTAAAAGATATTGATTGGCTACTTAATGAACATAATTTAGGTATAGTTCCTGATTTGAAGATTTTCATCAATGATATAAAAAATAATATTAAACAAAACTATCATTTAATATATTCTAAAGATGGAAAATTACTTGAATATAAGAAAAAAATGTGAATTATATACAAATTAACTTTGTAAATTTCACATTATAAATGGTATAAAAGCAAATATAAGCTACCCACACTTTATATTTGCTTTTTTTGCTCTTGCAGTTTTAGATAAAGTTGATTTTGTATAAGGAATTGATAAACTATTCAATAAACTTTCGATAATTTCTTTACCTTTTTCTAAAGAAGTACTTTCACATTCTACTTCATAATCTTCTATGTTATTATAAATACTATAATCTATACATAATAAATTATCTTTTTCAATTTTTATCTCATTTCTAATTGTAGTAAGAGTTGCAAAATTATATAATTCAGTAATTTTTATCTTGTATTTATCGAGTAAATTAATTATTTGTGTTGGAAAACTTTTCACTTCATTATCTTTAACTATGTATTCATGTTCAAGACGACCATTTTCATATGGTTCTTTAAGTGTTGCTATATATTTATTATTTTTTTCTCTAATTCTTAAAGATAACTTATTCTTATTTATTTTTTCATCAATACTATCAAAATAATAATTAGTTTGCTTAAAAGAAGATAATTGACCATTAAAATAATTTAATAGTTTTTCATACCCTTTCTTATCAATCATTACTTTATATTCTATTTCAACATTTTCCATTTTATTTTATTTCATAAGCATTTTCTATTTCTTTAAATGGATTTTTCTTGTCTATATGATCATAGTATAATATGCCAAATAAATGATCATATTCATGTTGTAAAACAATAGCTAGATATCCTTTTAAAGATAAAACAACATCTTTTTGACTTACATAATCATAAGCTTTAATTTTAATTTTATAATGTCTTTTTACAAAACCAGGATGAACATCAGG
The DNA here is from genome assembly GCA_934202505.1 of uncultured Bacilli bacterium. Lineage (GTDB taxonomy): Bacteria > Bacillota_I > Bacilli_A > RFN20 > CAG-631 > CAKPXW01. The sequence continues at coordinate 16,584 of CAKPXW010000022.1, forward strand.
TACTGATAAACATCCCTCTCCTGATACTAAATAACTATTAGCCACAGAATGAGAAATAATTTGAGGATTTACTAAAGCATACTCATGTGAATTTCCCTTTTCATCTGTAGTATATACAGCAAACATCTTTTTTAAAATTCCTATTTGTGGAGCAGCAATTCCAACTCCTGGCTGTATATCTAATTCTTTAGATTTTTCTTCATCTTGTGATAATTTTAAATATTCAAGCATATCATCTAAAGTTTTTTTATCTTCATCATTTAATGGTAAAGTAACTTCTTTAGATTTTTCTCTTAATAATTTATTTGTATCGACAATTATATCTTTCTTTGTTATCATTTTAACCACCTTAAGAAATATTACCATAAAAAAGCAAAAAATAAAAGAGGATTACTCCTCTTTATATGTTTAAATCACATTGTTGCCTTTAAAATTATTACAACAACAATAACAGATGATTAATAGCAAGAAGATAACTAAAGCAATAGCTACCCAACCAGCACCTCTGGTATTACAACAAGTAGGTTGATAATAAGGAGTTGAATATACAGAATTTGGTTGGTATCCGTAAGTGTTCATAGCACACCTCCTATCACATTATAATATGATAGAAAAAATATTTTGCTAATGATTGCTTATTTACCTGAAATAGATAATGATTTTACTAACACTGATGGGGATTTTATTCCTGATAGTGTATATTTACTATCATTTGCAATAGAAACAATATCTTTTAATAGGTCAAATAGATTTCCTGCTGTAGTAATTAAATTAACTGTTTGAGCTCTTTTCCCGTTTTCAAATAAATAGCCATTTGATTGTAAAGAAAAGTCTCCTGATAATGCATTTATACCAGCATGCAATCCAATTAATTCCTCAATATAAATACCATTATTAGCTTTTTTCATCACTTCTTCTAAACTATTTTTACCAGGTTTTACTTCTAATAGTCCAGTTGATATTCTAATACCATTGCTTGAACGATATCCATTTCCAGTAGGTTCAACTTTAGCTCGTTTAGCAGCTTCAATATCGTATAAATATGTTTTTAAAACACCTTTTTCTATAATATTTTTCTTATAAGTTGCTACACCTTCATCATCGAAATTTCTATACAAAAAAGATAATTCTTTATTTAATGGATCTTCAATCAATGTTAATTTATTTGAAGCTACTACTTCATTTAATTTATCTTTTAGCATTGATTTTCCTTTATTTACATTATCTCCATTAACTGAACTCATGAAAATAGAAATTAAACTTGCAAAAGCTTTAGGGCTTAAAATAGTTTTATATTTTTTACTATCACATGGTGTGCCATTTAATTTCAATGTTGCAGCACTAACCGCATCTTTTACAATTTTATCTATATCAATTTTACTATAGTCATCAACTAATTGATATCCAAGTCCTGTTTTAACATCGCCATTTTCTTTAGCAACAACATTGATATATAAAATTCCTTCAATATTTTTTCTTGATTTAAGTTCATTTACAAGGGGGCACATCTTGATAGCCTCAGGCCTTGTACCGAAAACGCACATTACCTTCAAATCATTCACCCTTTACTGTATTAC